>JAZSMC010000092.1:0-13687 GCA_045535705.1 Eubacteriales bacterium | reverse complement strand
GCGAAAGGTCATTTTTGCCGTAGCGGAACGGACTAAAAAAAGATAAAATGACCATAAAAATGTTCAAGTCGCCCTTGGGGTGGTAGAGGCCGCAAGTTCAAGTCTTGTCACTCAGACCATATCGAGTGTTCATAACAGATTTCAGTTATGGACACTCGATATTTTTATGTCTGCATTTATATTTTGTTGTTTGGAGTAGCGTTTGGCTAATCTAAATCTTCTTTTCTTAATAAAGACAGGACAATTTTTTAAGAGATGATATTTTTCATATTTTTCTCCGCACTTCATTTTGAGGTGCGGAGTTTTCTCTTAATGATCGGGATCGTTGGATGCAACGGTATGAAGTATGCTCTTGTGTGCGTGGAAATCATCGGTATAGAATTCCCTTTGCTTGAATATACTTTCTTTGAAAATATATTTGCAGGTGATTTTATGAAACGTTCAATAGGACTTTGGCAACTGATGGGCTTTGCAGTGACGTCGCTTGGCGGCACGCTGTTACATTTTCTATACGACTGGACGGATTCGGTGTTGATTGCGCCCTTTTCCGGCGTGAACGAGTCCACGTGGGAGCACATGAAGCTGCTCTTTTGGCCAATGCTTATCTTCGCCATCGTGCAGAGCTTTTTCTTCAAGAATCGAGAGGACATTTGGTGCGTCAAACTCAAAGGCACGCTGCTTGGACTTGCGCTGATCCCCGTGATCTTCTACACCTACAACGGCGTGATCGGTCAGTCGCCCGATTGGATCAATATTGCGATTTTCTTTATCTCAGCCGCAATCGCGTACGTTTATGAAACACGGCAGTTCAATAAAGGAACAACGACCTGCAAGAATCCCAAACCTGCCATTGCCACCTTGGGAATCATTGCAATTCTGTTCGTGGTATTCACTTTCGCCACGCCCGAGATCGGCATTTTCAAGGATCCGCTGACGGGATCTTACGGTATATAAAATCAGCCGATGGGAGTCAAATGATTCCTCATCGGCTTTTTTGCACGTTAAGCATATCCCCCAAAAAATTGCTTCAAACTAAACGTGATATAAAATTGGGGGTGCGTTATGAAATCGGTTTGGGAACAGATTGCGCCGCAGATGCGGTTTGAAACGTTAAACGGCAACAAAAACACCAACGTCTTGATCGTTGGCGGGGGGATCGCGGGGATCTTATGCGCTTATCAACTCAAAAACGCAGGCGTGGACTGTATGCTTGTGGAAGCCAAGGAGATCTGCGGCGGCATCACCAAGGATACCACGGCAAAGATCACTCTCGAACACGGCTTGCTCTATCATAAGTTGATCCGTTCGTTTGGGGAAGAACAGGCGCGACTCTATTTAAAAGCGCAAATTCAGGCAAAGGATGACTACGCCCGTCTTTGCGAAAAGATCGATTGTAATTTTGAAACGAAGGATTCCTACGTTTTTTCTTTGCGTAACCGCAAAAAGATCGAAAAAGAGGTCGGCGCGCTGAATCTGCTGGGCGTGAGGGCAACCTTTTCGGACGGCGGAACACTTCCTCTGCCTATCGTAGGCGCGGTACGCGTGAAGGATCAGGCGCAATTTCATCCATTGAAATTCCTATATGCCCTGGCGAAGGATTTGCCGATCTTTGAACACACCAAGGTGGTGGAGCTAACGCCCCACAAGGCAGTGACGAACCGCGGGGAGATCACCTTCAAAAAGCTGATCTTGGCAACCCATTTTCCCATTCTCAACAAACACGGGGGCTATTTCTTAAAGCTTTATCAGCACCGCTCCTACGTTCTGGCGCTCAAAGACGCCCCGAACGTGAACGGAACGTACGTGGACGAATCGGACACGGGGCTTTCTTTCCGCAATTACGGGGATCTTTTGCTCTTGGGTGGCGGCGGACACCGTACCGGAAAATCCGGCGGATGCTGGCAGGAGCTTGAAGATTTTGCAAAGACGTACTACAAAAACGCGCGGGTCGTTGGCAAATGGGCAACGCAGGATTGCATGACTCTGGACGGCGTTCCCTATATCGGACGGTACTCCAAATCCACGCCCTGCGTGTACGTTGCAACGGGATTCAACAAGTGGGGCATGACCAACGCCATGGTCGCCGCAAATATCCTCTGTGATCTCGTTCGGGAGAAGCCCAACCCCTATGCCCAATTCTTTTCTCCGTCCCGTAATATCCTGCACCCACAGCTTGCCGTTAACGCCTTTGAATCTGCGGTGGGACTTCTCACTCCCACCGTCCCCCGATGCCCTCACCTGGGCTGTGCTCTCAAATATAACCGCGCCGAGCATACCTGGGATTGTCCTTGCCACGGCTCCCGTTTCACCGAGGACGGTGAACTAATCAATAATCCAGCTACCGATGATAAAAAATAACACTCACCGCAGGTGAATATAACCGCCGTTTATAATACTTTTCGACCAAAGGGAGAAAAGTTACCTTTTCTTTTCACTTTTCACTCTTATCTTTTCTCTGGAAAACTCGCACGAGAGAAGTGAAAAGAGAAAAGAGAAGAATGAAAAGTGAAGAGTACAAAAAAAAAAAGCCGCCCACTGCGTGTGCGACTTTTCTTTTTGGTGGAGCATTCGGACTTAAATCCGAACCGCACCATCGTGGCATGAAGTTTGGCATACCGTTGCACACCCCCGATATTTGGGGGCGGCAACTTGCCGCTGGTGGAGCATTCGGACTTAAATCCGAACCGCACCATCGTGGCATGAAGTTTGGCATATCGCTGCACTCCGTCGATAATTGGGTGCAGGCACTGCCTGCTGGTGGACCATCAAGGACTCGAACCTTGGACCGACCGGTTATGAGCCGGGAGCTCTAACCAACTGAGCTAATGGTCCCAACAATTGTAATCAATGCCTATATATTATATATGATTTCTTCTGAAAAGTCAATAGTTGCGGCAAATTTATTTCTTTTTTTCAGCAAGAGACAAAGCAATTGGGCTTTTTGGCGTCAAATTGATCCGCATAAAAGCCCCATTGCTTTCTCTGATCTCAAAACGGTCAGTTTACGGTCAACCGCTCCGTATAATGAACCGTACCGTCGCTGCCGCAAAAGTGAACGGCGTAGTTTTCTCCGCTCCATTCAAATCCCGCTCCAACGTAAACGCCTTCATCCAAAGAGATATCCAGATTGCTTTCAATCACCGATTTTGGTGATGCTCCCACCACCACGGGACAAGGCTGCCCCCAGGCATCCCGTTCATCGCCGACGTGCGTAATATACGCTCTATGCGTGTGTCCGCAAAGGATCAACTGCGGATGGACGTGCTCACGCAAAAGCTTCGTCCACGTTCCGTAAGTTTCTTCCTCAATGTCAAAAGGCTTGGAAAATCTTTGGGTAAAGGGCACGTGGCACACCACCACTCTCTTTTGAATGCCCGCCGCGGCATATTCATCCTCGGCATGACGGATGATCTTTTCGATCCACTCGGTCTGCCGCTGTCTGAAATCGGCACAGCAAACGGTGTGGGCGTATTCGGGATGCTCGTCCACCTTGTCCTCACCGCAGTCAAGCACCATGCCCCACAGATCCCCCAAACGGAACGTATAATAGGAATTCCCACGGTCAGTCGGCGTATGCTCCGCAATGCGTTCCGCGTAGATCCCCCGCATATCGTGGTTTCCCCTTGAGAACACCACGGGGATCTCTCCGTTGGTGATCTCAGCCGCAATTTTATGTATAGTGGCGAAATTCGCAATATCACCGCTGTGATTCGGCAGATCTCCGTTCAAAATCAAAAAATCAATTTCTCCAAAAGTTTTTGCCGACGCCACCGGCTTTTCCACTGCATTATGGGCATCCGCAATATGATAAAATCGAACGGATCCACCTTTGACCGCACGAAAATCCGACCGATATTCGCAAACTTCTTCAACCTCAGAACGGTAGGGCTTGCGCTCCTTCACGATCCGATAGCACACCTTATATTCGCCTGCGGCGTCCAACGCATCCATGGGCACCGTCATCCGATGGGTTGTACAGTCGGAACGCAAAATACCGTTCACGTCATCATAGTAGCGTTTCCCGCCAACCTCTGCCCACATCAGCGTTTCTGCCAACACGGGAACCATAATTTGATAATTCTCTCCCACCGCATACACGATGGGCGTAGTTTCAAAACAATTCGGAATCCTACTGCACATCATTCTTTTCCCTACCTCTCATATTTCTGTATCACCGCCGTACAAACGGTGTTGTTGAAAGTATCGTATAGCAACGATCACTATCACCGTTCCGATCATAGGAAAGATGGAAGTGACCAGCATCCCCGCCCTTCAAACCCAATCCCGTTGCGGATTTTCCGAGGGAATCGCCGCAACGGTAGGGCTCAGCAATACATCGTAAAGCCCCGCAGACACCGAAAAGATCACGGTTCCCACCAAATGTCCCCAATATGCCACGTAAAGAAGCATCATCGGAATCAGCGAGTAGAGGAACAGCCCCAAAGCCCCCTCAAATGAAAGTTCATCTTTCTCACCTCAATATTGTAACACAAAGGAAGAACAAATTCAAGTAGTTTGGGAACATTCTTTATAAAAAAGGAACGGCAAATCATCGTTCCCTTTTCCCTTGAAATCGATCACATCTCTGTTTGCAAATATTCTTCCGCGAAGTGTGCAGCCGCAGCACCGTCCCCCACGGCAGTCACCACCTGTCGCAATACCTTGGTGCGAACGTCCCCTGCCGCAAACACGCCAGGGAGATTGGTTTTCGTGGTTTCATCTGCAACGATATAACCGTTGGGATCCAGCTCCAACTTGCCTCGGAACAGTTCCGTTGCGGGCTTCCGTCCAATGCTCACGAAGATCCCGTCCAAGGCAAGAAGTTTTTCTTCTCCGTCCATCACACTTCGAAGCACGGCACCACAGATCTTGCCCTGATCCGTTTCATACCCCACTACGGTTTGGTTCCAAAGAAATTCAATATTCTCGGCATCTCGCAAGGGTTTATGGTAGATCCCCGTGGCGCGGAGCGTATCTCGGCGATGGATCAAATACACCTTCTCCGCCAAATTGGAAAGATACAACGCATCCGACACGGCGGAATTGCCGCCCCCAACGACGGCAACCGTTTTACCCTTGTAAAACCGTCCGTCACAGTGAGCGCAATAGTGCAGACCTCGCCCCACCATAGATTCTTCTTCCGAAAGCCCCAGCGCTCTGGGATTGGCACCCGTGGCGATCACCACAGTGCGCGCGGAAAATTCTCCCGAAGCAGTGATGATCCGCTTTATGCTGTCGCTCAACTCTACGTCCGTCACCTCGGCGTATTCGGTGACGGCGCCAAAGCGCTCTGCCCCCGCCTGCATTTTCATTCCAAGAGTGAAGCCATCTACGCCCTCGTCGTATCCCGGATAGTTGTCGATCACGTCGGTCAGCGCCATTTGTCCGCCGATGGACATCCGCTCCAAAACTAAGGTGTCCATTCCCGCACGGGCGGCGTACAATGCAGCAGTGTAGCCTGCGGGACCGCCGCCTATCACGATCATATCATAGATCCGTTCCATCATTTTCTCCCTTCTGTTTTTTGTCTATCATATTTATTCTCATTTCTCCGTGATTTTTTCAACTTTCTTGACTTTTTCCAAGAATCGTGCTATAATACCGTCGTAATTCATTATATCACTTCCGCATCGGAAAGTCAAGAAAAACTCGAAAAGGAGAAGCCATGGAGATCACCTGCTTATTGGAAAACACGTCAGCCCGCCCCGATATTTTATCCCAGCACGGTCTATCTGTTTTGATCAAAACGAATTCTCATTCTATTTTATTTGATATGGGACAAACTGATCTGTTTGCTCAAAACGCTCAAAAATTGGGTGTGGATCTTGCAGATGTTGACCTTGCAATCCTCTCTCACGGACACTACGATCACGGCGGCGGACTTTCCACCTTTCTCTCTCTCAATCCCAAAGCCCCCGTCTACGTCAGCCGCCACGCCTTCGGGGACTATTATAACGGCACCGAAAAATACATCGGCTTGGATCCGTCCCTGCGAACGCATCCCCGTCTGCGCTTTACCAACGACGAGCAGATCCTTGCCCCCGGCTTGACTCTTTATTCCTGCAACCGACTTCCCCGCCCCAACTCCTTCGGCAGCTTCGGGCTGACGCAAAAGACTACCGACGGATTTTGTGACGATCCCTTTCTCCACGAGCAATATCTGCTCATTGAGGAAAACGGAAAACGAATTCTGATCAGCGGTTGCTCCCACAAGGGAATTCTGGACATTGCGGAATGGTTCCATCCCGACGTACTGGTGGGTGGATTCCACTTTTCCAAAATGCCCCTTGACCAAACGTTGGAACGGGCGGCAAGGCAGTTGAACCAGAAAAAAACGACGTATTACACCTGCCACTGTACGGGCGAAGCGCAATACGGCTTTATGAAGCAATATATAAAAGATCTGCACTACCTTTCCGGTGGGCAGACCATTCTGCTCTGACAAAAGAGAAGTGACCCTTGACCATGGTTGTAAGCCCACGATCAAGGGTCACTTCTGTTCACTCTTAATATCTAACATCATTTGGTTATCCTCTCTTTCATTTATCTACCCTCGCGGTTCCTTTTCCAACGCAATGATTGATTTGGATTTTGCGTTGTTCCTCCGCCAAGGGCGAACCTATGACCGCTCACAAAGGCATTTCCTTGTAACTCGCTCCATGCTCAGATCCCGTTTGGTCTTCACTCACAGAACTCCACACCAAACTTTTCCTTTCGCCAAGATCCAAACTTAACTCCTTCTCGCTCACCTTTGTTTTGGTCGGTGCTTAATCTTTCATTGGTTCGAGCCCGGTTAGGCTACCCTCTTTGCACTTATAGTATAGCATATTTTTTTCGCTTTTGCAATTGGCAAATTATTAGAAATATACAACATTTTTTTGTGTAAAAAACAGATTTTTACGATTTCAAACAATTTCTTCTTTACTTTTTGAATAAAATATTATATAATGAAATTATATGGTTGTCAAAAAACAGGATATACGGTGATTTTTTCATGTTGACTACACAAAAGCATTGTTTCACCGTCACCGTGACATACTATCATAGAAAAAAACGATGAAAGAGAGGACAATGATATGCCGGGACCCGGAGGAGGAAGCAGAGGAGGCGGCTTTGGTGGAGGATCACGCGGCGGTGGATTCGGCGGAAGCGGCGGCGGTTTTGGCGGAGGATCCCGAGGTGGCTTTGGCGGACCTCATCGCGGAGGATTCTACGGCGGACCGTTCTTTGGCGGCGGATTCTACAGACCGCGCCGTTACTATGGGTACGGATACGGCGGCGGATGTCTTGGGGGGCTGTTGGGAGTGCTGATGCTTCCCATCGTGCTGTTGCTGGTTGCCGTGATCGGTTTTACCACTATGTTCGGCACAGCATTTGCCAACGTCAAAAACGGCGGCACCGTCACCTATAACGAAAAAGAGTTTCAGACCTACGCCAATCAGCAGTATATGGAAGAATTCGGCGCCAACAGCGCAACCTACGAGGATAATATTATGATCGTGTTCCTCACCAACGAGGAACGGGACGGCTACTATTGCATCGCGTGGGTGGGCGACAATATCGACACATCTATCAACAAACAGTTTGGAAACGAATATACGACCTTTGGCAGAGCGGTGCAAAATTCCATCGACAGCGACTACTATGAATTTTCCATCAGTAAGAATCTTGCGATGGTGGTGGATGAAATGACCGACAGCGTGACGGCGTTGGGATTGGACTCCTCCTTCATCACTCCCTCCAAGGGCGCGAAGACCGAGTCCCATCTCACCAATCATTCCGATCTCGCCATCAACGAAGAAACCGTGGAAACCGCGCTGAAGAAATTCACCGAAGAAACCGACATTCCCGTGGTGATCGTGGTGGACACCATGGAAAACGTTTTCGGAAAGGCGCTTTCCTTCAGTGACGTATTCACTATGCTTCTGTTCATCGTCTTGGCGGTGGTCGCCATCGTGATGATCGTTCGCGCGGTGAAAAACAGACGAAAACAAGAACAAGAATAAGGAATAATAAATGAACGGCTCCGAGCGCTGATACTCGGAGCCATTTTTTACCGTTCCTTCATGGGAACGTATTCTCTCACTTCTTTCACGTTGATGTAAGCGGGACGGATGATCTTGCCCGAATTTTGAATTTCTTCAATTCGATGGGCGCTCCAGCCCGCGATCCTTGCAATGGCAAAGATCGGCGTGAACAGCTCATAGGGCAACCCCAACATCCGATACACCATACCGGAATAAAAGTCCACGTTGGCGCTGACCCCCTTATACATCTTCCGTTTTTCGGCTATGATCTCGGGCGCGATCTGCTCCACCGTGCGGTACAGCGCAAATTCTTCTTCCATCCCCTTTTCAACCGAGAGCTTTTCGGCATAGTATCGCAAAATGTCAGCTCGGGGATCAGACAGAGAATACACAGCGTGTCCCATACCGTAGATCAATCCAGCACCGTCAAACGCCTGCTTATTCAACAGACGTACCAGATAATCCTTCACCTGTCCCTCGTCCTTGGTATTGACCGTTGCCTTCATATCGTCAAACATCTGCATCACCTTGATATTTGCGCCACCGTGACGGGGTCCCTTGAGAGAGCCCAGCGCTGCGGAAATGGCGGAATAGGTGTCGGTTCCCGAAGACGTGACCACGTGGGTGGTGAAGGTGGAATTGTTTCCACCGCCATGCTCGGCATGAAGCACCAACGCCAGATCCAAAAGTCTTGCTTCCAACGGAGAAAATTCACCGTTCTCCCGAAGAATATAGAGCAGATTCTCGGCGGTATTATACTCCTTTTTGGGATAATGAATGAACAGGCTGTTATAATTGTGGTAGTGCTGGAAAGACTGATAACCGTAAACAGCCAGAAGCGGAAACTCCGCGATCAGCTGCAAGCACTGTCGCATGACGTTGGCTGTGGAAATATCATCGGGATTTTCGTCGTATGTATAAAGCGCCAGCACGCACCTGGAAAGAATGTTCATCATATCTCTGCCGGGCGCCTTCAGGATCATATCCCGCACGAAGGACGGCGGCAGTGAACGGTATGCGGATAGCTGCCGTTGAAAATCAGCCAATTCCGCTTCGTTTGGCAGATTGGAAAACAACAGCAGATAAACGGTTTCCTCAAACCCCGCGCGTCCCTCGGAAACGAACCCGTTCACCAGATCCCGAATGTTGATCCCTCGGTAATACAATTCTCCGTCGCACGGAACCGTGTTCCCTTGGGCGTCGGTCTTCTTGGAAAGAATACAAGAGATCTCGGTCAATCCCGTTACCACGCCGTTACCGCTCAGGTCCCGCAATCCTCTTTTTACGTCGTGCGCGAGATACATTTCGGGCTTGATCCCGTTGTTACTGTCCGAGCGCGCTGCAAGCTCCCGAATATAGGGAGTGATCTCTGAATAATTCATCGTTGTTTACCTCCTTTTTCAAAAAATCCCGCAGGATTTCAACGAACATCTCTGCCGTCAAAATGATGCGGGATCGCCTCACTGCTCTTATTATACCATGTTTTTATGAAAAAGTCAAGTCCTGCCAAAGAACAGACCGCAACGATTCTGTAAAAAAATGGTAAATCAATTCGAAAATTATTTTTCCGTCGTAGATCCTTTGGCACGTTTTACCCCTTTCATATGTCGTTCGTAAAGGATCTCGGTTGCAAACGCCAGCTTGGTCACAACGTTCTGTTTTTTTGGATAGCAGTAGTAGGAATCATCCTCGGTGGAAATATCCACGCAATCGAACGGCTTGATATAGCAGTAATCGTACTCAATGTGCAAGCTGTTGGTCTGAACGGGCAAGCGTTGGATGCGATAATCCGCGCCGTTATAATTTCCTTCCAGCACAAATCCCCGCTCGGGATCGTGGATCAGCTTGGCATCACCTAAGTGCTCGAATTTCCAGCAGCGGGGCAAGGAATAGACGTCAACCTCATCCTCAAAACGGTATTCTCCCCGTTCAATTTGCCCCTCGACCTGCTTTCTTTGCCACAGGAACCAATCGGGAACGTGGCTGAACTCGGTTTCCTCATTCAATGCCGCCAGCGTTCCGTCTTCTTCCAGGTTCCACCGTTTTCCGCAGGCTTGACAGAAAATCTCGGTTCCCTTGGAATCCATTTGAGATTCGGTCATACAGTGGGGACACTGATACAGGATCTTGTGCATCCCTTCTGCGCGGAATTTTTCCTTGATCAAAATTCCGTTTTCCTTTTGGTAGCGATAATCGTCGTAGGTCAGCGCTTCACGCACCTTTTGGTTGATCTCCTCCGCCGACATGGTCTTGATCTGCTCCGCCGTCAGGATCTGGGTAGCCGTGGTGTGTAAAGGTACCTTTCTCTTTTTTCGGAAATTCCAGAAAGGAGAATGGAGATAGTTTCCGTGATGCACGATGGCAACCACGGGAACACCGTTTCGCTTGATCAGCATGCCAACCGAATCGGGAATATAGGACGTGATCCCACAGGGAGAATATCTGGCTTCGGGATACATACAAAGCACGTCCCCGCGTTTGAGGACCTTCCGAATCGATTTGATCAAATGCAGATCCATAACAAACTTTCTGGTGCAGATGGCGCCGATCCACTCCATCAGCCAGGGACGGCGGTAATAACCGTCAATATTCACTACGTTATTGACGCGGTGCGGAAAGGTCACCATGGCGCCAAGCTCAAAATCAATGAAATACATATGGTTGGAAAGCACCATATAGGGGGGCTTCAGCCCTTCCATATTGATCTTTTCCACCTTGTATTTCTTACCGATCAGCAGGATCCTCGAAAGGAACCAGATCAGCCACATCAGATAGATGGGCTGACGGATGGGATACTTGGCGGTGTTGTACTTTTTGGGGTTCTTGTAGTTCACGTCAATATTCATGCTTGCACACTCCAAAAACAGTAGTTACATCATTATAACGGATATTTCACGAAAAAGCAACAAAAAGGAGAAAATTCGAAAAAAAGTTGCAAAAAAGGGAAAACGGTGGTAAAATTGACTTGATATTTTGGAAAAGAGGTAAGATATGACCGTTCTTTGGATCTTTTTGGGCGCGGCGGCTTTTTTTGCCGTGGCGACGCTCATCACCGCATTCGTATGCTTTTATCGCGTCTTCTATGCCCCCCGGTGCCGCGAGGAGGAGGCATATCCCATTCCTGAGGGAGAGATCTATCTGCCCTACCGTGAGCAGATGGTGGGGTATATCAAGGCGGCGGAGGCTATGCCGCACAGAGATCTTGAAATTCGTTCCTTCGACGGTCTTACGCTGCGCGGAAAATATTATGAATTTCAAAAGGGCGCGCCGATCGAGATCATGTTTCACGGCTATCGGGGGAGCGCGAAGCGGGATATGTCGGGCGGCATTCAACGAAGCTTCCTGCTGGGGCATAACGCTCTCCTTGTCGACCACCGCGGAAGCGGCGAGAGCGACGGGCACGTCATCACCTTCGGCATTTACGAGAGCCGCGACTGCCTTCTGTGGCGCGACCTCGTGCTTCGGGAGATTGACCCCGACGCCAAGATCATTCTCGCGGGCGTTTCCATGGGCGCCGCCACCGTTCTGATCGCGGCGGCAGACGAGCATCCCGACAACGTGGTGGGCGTGCTTGCCGACTGCGGCTATACCTCGGCGCGCGCCATCATCAAAAAGGTGATCCGCGATATGAAGCTTCCCGCAGACCTGCTCTATCCCTTTACCCGCCTCGGCGCGCGTCTGTTCGGCGGCTTCGACCCCGACGAGAGGGCGCCCCTCCGATCTATGCAGCAGAGCCGACTGCCCGTCATCCTCTTTCACGGCGACACCGACGATTTCGTGCCTTACGAAATGAGTGTGGAAAACTACGAGGCGTGCGTTTCCGAGAAGCGGCTCGTCACGATTGGTGGCGCGGGGCACGGACTGTGCTTCCCCAAGGATCCCGAGCTATATCTTGCGGAGCTTCACAGCTTCTTTGATCCCCTCACGGAGACATCCCTCTGACAATAACGGAGGTTCTTATGAGTACTGTTTCCTTCCCTTACGGGAAAGACAGACCTTCTTATGATTTTTCGGACGAGGAGCTTGACCGTCAGCTTGCGAGCGAGCTGGACAACGGAAAGCTGACGCAGGTCTTCCTTGACCGCGACCGCAACCACACCGTGCCCGACCGGTGGCAGGCGCAGATCCCCGTGCGCCTTCTCGCCCGCACGGCGGTGATATACGTGTCGGACGCCTCGCACGATAGGGTGTGGAATATGCACGTGATCCCTGCCCATTCCATTGGCGACCGCCAAGGAGCTCCTCCGCAACGACGCGCCCACCGTCACCGCCATTCCCGACGGCATCTCCGTAATGGTAGTGGAAGAATAAAGAAAAACGATCAGCAGCCGCGGCACGCCGCGGCTGCTTTTTTTCGGTTGGAGCGAGGCGCCGCACGACGGGAAAAACACCCCGTTCAATTGTAACGTTTCTGTGAATAAACTTGACAACATATATGAAATGTGATACAATTTTATCAACATAGATGCCCCAAACGGGCGAAAAAATGTGAGTAATGCACAAATTTTCCGTTTCTTGGAAAAGTCTTGGTATTGCTTCTCTTTTTTGCGCATTTGGGCTAAAATAACGAAAAGAGGTTTACTTATGAAAAAGCAACCGCAATTGGGTGCAAAGGGCTACCGCAAGTTCGGTATAAGAGACAGCGTTGCCTATGCCGCAGGTGACCTTGGTTGTAACATGAGCTTCGCACTCAAGGGCACCATGGCACTTTTCTGGACCCAGGTTATGGGTATGAGCGCTTGGTACTCCCTGCTTCTGATCATCGTTCAGGTATGGGATGCTATCAACGACCCGCTGATCGGCTCTATGATCGACGCCGACAAGCGCAAGTATAAGAGAAACAAGTTCCTGCAGTACATCTTCGTAGGCTCCATCGGTCTTATCGTGGGCGGTGCCTGCTGCTTCCTGCCGTTCCCCGCGGCTCCCGTTTGGGCGAAGTTTATTATCTTCATCGCGGGCTACGTGATCTGGGATGCCTTCTACACTATTGCTAACGTTCCTTACGGATCGCTTCTGTCCCTCATTTCCAATGATGCGGCAGACCGCGCGTCTCTCTCCGCTTGGCGTTCCATCGGCTCTATGATTGGTAATATGCTTCCCATGGTTATCCTGCCCTTCATCATTTATGATGCAAACGACAACCTGATCGGCGAGCGCGTCTTTGTAGCCGCTTTGATCATGGGCTTCCTGGGCTTTATCTGCTTCCAGTTCATGATCCGCAATACCGAGATTCGTGAGGAAGTAGAGATCAAGCTGGATGACTCCGAGAAGTTCAACGTCATCAAGGCTATGGGCAACTTCGTGAAGAACCGCCCCGCCGTTGGTGCTACTCTGGCTGCCATGGGTATGTTCATCGGTATGCAGGGCGCTGCTACCGCCGTTTCGGTTACCTTCCAGATCTACTTCAAGAACACCGAGATCGCGGGTATCGTTCAGCTCTTCGCTATGATCCCCATCGTTCTCTTTACACCTCTTGCCCGTAAGATGGTTACCAAGTACGGTAAGAAGGAACTTTCGGTCGTTGGCGCGATCTGCTCCATCATCGGCGGTCTGGGTCTGTTCATCATCACCCCCAACAACACCAATTTGGACCTGCTCATCTACATCCTCTGCCAGCTGGTGTACAGCCTGGGTCTGGGCATCTACTCCACCGTTTCCTG
>JAZSMC010000109.1:0-3812 GCA_045535705.1 Eubacteriales bacterium | reverse complement strand
CAAGGCGTCCTCGGTGATCTTCAGCGTGCGGCGGTTCAAGCCGTGGCGCTTCAGTTGCTTGGGGATCAGATGGTCCTTGGCAATGGCGATCTTTTCCCGTTTCGTGTAGATGCCCAGCTCAATGATCTCCATACGATCCATGAGAGGGCGGGGGATCCCGTCCAAGGAATTGGCGGTGGCAATGAACATACAGTGGGAGAGATCCAGAGGAAGCTCCACGAAATGGTCACGGAAGGCTTTGTTCTGTTCTCCGTCCAAGACCTCAAGCATGGCAGAGGTTGGATCGCCGTGACCGTCACGGCTCATTTTATCGATCTCATCCAAAAGGATGAGGGGATTACGGACGCCTGCCTGGGTGATCGCGTTGACGATACGCCCGGGCATGGCTCCGATATAAGTCTTTCTGTGACCGCGAATATCTGCCTCGTCACGAACGCCGCCCAGAGAGATCCGAACGTATTTACGGTTCATGGCTTTGGCGATAGAGGACGCGATGGACGTCTTGCCCACGCCGGGAGGTCCCACCAGACAAAGAATCTGGTTCCGCAGCTCGGGGTTGAGCTGCTTTGCGGCGATGTATTCCACGATGCGTTCTTTTACTTTTTCCAAACCGAAGTGATCGGCGTCCAGCACCTTTTGTACCGTTTGGAAATTCACGCGATCCTTGGTCACTTTTTTCCAAGGAATGTCCAAGCAAACGTCAAGATAATTGGCAATGACCGTGGCTTCCGCCGAGCCAAAAGGTGCTTTGGACAAACGGTCGGTTTCCTTGAGCAGCTTTGCTTCCACTTGGTCGGGAAGCTCCAACGCACGGATCCTGGCGGTGAATTCCTCTGCATCCGAACCTTCTCCAAGTTCTTCCTGGATCACCTTGATCTGTTCACGCAAATAATATTCCTGCTGATTGCGATTCATGCGAGCGTTGACCTTGCGACGGATGTTGGCTTCTTCCGCCAGGATCTCGGATTCTTGTTCCAACATCAAAAGCAAGGTTTCGGCACGGTGAAACGGATCGAAGCACTCCAGCACGGTTTGCTTGTCCGGGATCTTCACGAGAATATTGGAAGCAATAAAGTCTGCCAGCATCCCCGGATTGTCGATCAATCCTGCGGAAGTGATCAGATCAGCCGATCCCGAGGGAAGAAAACGAAGGTTGTCTTCCAGCGCGTTCAGCATCTCCCGAACGCAAGCGGTTCCTCGGATGCCGCCGTTATCCGGCATGGTGATGGTCTTGTTGATCAGATCTGCTTCCAGAAGCCGTCCCGTCTGACGGTAGCTTGAAACCACTGCGCGGGAATAACCCTCGGCGATCACACGGGTGTTGCCCTCGGGCGTACGAAGCATTTGTTTGATTTTGGCAATCGTACCAACTCTGTAGAGCTGGCTGGGTTGCGGCGTTGCGCTGGCGGAAATATGGTCCGCGGCGGATACCAAGAAAATGTATGCGCTTCCTGCGCTTGCCGTTTTGATCCCAACCGACGAGATCTCGTCCAAGACCTCAAAATTGATGGGAATGGACGGGAACGCCACCGCACCGTGCAAAACGGCGACGGGGAGCGTCAGTTGTTCGGCTTTTTCAATGTAAGAGGGCATTTTTGATCCTTTCCAAGGGGTAATTTCTATCTGAAAACACAGTTATTACAATATTATAACACATTTCAAGTGAAATTTCCATAGGTTTGAGAAAAAAAGTTCTGAAAAAATAAAAAATCTACAATATAAATAAAAAGAGAAGCATAGGCGAACCGATGCTTCTCGGAAAAATCAAAATTGCACACCGAACATGTCGCCGAGCGCCGTGACGTCATGAGATTGACGTTTCGCAAAGGCGAGCCTTGCAGTGTGCAACAAAGGGAACCTGCCGACGATTGCCGACAGCATAAATATTATACCGCATTTGGACGAATTTGTAAATATTCAATTGTGACGAAAATAGACTATTTTTTTTGTGAAAAAACATACGAAAGAGAAAATCAGGCGTATTTCGACGGTGTTTTTTGTTGGTTTTTCCATGGACATTTATGTCGCACCAAAAACTGGAAAACGGAAAATAAATTTTTTTTGAAAAAATTGAGAAAACCTCTTGACAAAGGGAAAAAACTGTGGTATAATACGCGAGTAAAACAAAGCAGAGCGCTCCGCTCTCACCTTGGCGCAAAAGAGTGTCCTTGGTTAATAGGATGATTCCCGACGATGGTTGGGGGAATACCGTGCGGAGTATTGTGCTTTGTACGGATTTTTTGTTTTTGGAGGTGTTGAACTATTAGCGCGAAAGACAAGGAAACCTTGCTCAACGAGCAGATCACCGCAAAAGAGGTCCGTTTGATCGGTCCCGACGGTGAAACTCTCGGCATCATGAGCGCATCCAAGGCGTTGGAACAGGCGTATGACAGAGGTTTTGACCTGGTGATGATGTCTGCCCAAGCCAATCCCCCGGTTTGTAAGATCATGGACTACGGCAAATATTGCTTCGAGCGCGATAAGCGTGAGAAGGAAGCCAGAAAGAAACAGCAAACGGTGGAATTGAAGGAAATTCAGCTTTCCTGCCGAATCGATACCCACGATTTTGAAACCAAAGCCAGACACGCGCAGCGTTTTCTGAAGGAAGGGAACAAGGTTCGTGTGGTCATGAAGTTCAAGGGGCGTGAAATGAGCCACACCAATATCGGACGCGAGGTGCTTGAAAAATTTGAAGCGGCTTGCTCTGAATTTGGAAACGTGGACAAAAAACCCGTTTTGGACGGACGGTTCATGAGTATGGTAATCTCGCCTGTCAAAGCGAAATAATTCAGCATCAACGATCACCTTTCCGTTGGCTTCCCGCCGAGGAAAGAGAAAGAAGGAGTATAAAAATGGGAAAAATCAAAACGCATAAGGCTTCTGCCAAAAGATTCTCCGTTACTGCAAACGGTAAAGTAAAGATGTTCCGCGCATCTCACCGTCATAACACGGGTAACAAGAGCGCAAAAAGACTCAGACATCTCCGCTCCAGTGACATGGTGCAGGGAAAAGTTGCAGAGAACATCAAAGCATTGATTCAGTAAGACGAAACGGAGGATATGAAAAATGGCAAGAATTAAGGGCGCGGTAATGACCCGCAAGAGAAGAAAAGCAACTCTGAAGGCAGCGAAGGGCTACTGGGGCGCAAAGTCCAAGCACTTCAAGATGGCGAAGGAAGCCGTTATGAAGAGCGGCAACTACGCATTTGCCGGAAGAAAGATGAAGAAGAGAGATTTCCGTTCTCTCTGGATCACCAGAATCAGCGCGCAGGCAAAGGTAAACGGAATGAACTATTCCACCTTTATGCACGGCTTGAAGAAGGCAGGTATCGACCTTAACCGCAAGATGCTGGCAGAGATCGCCGTTTCCGATAAGGAAGCGTTCGCAGCACTGGCGGCACAAGCAAAGGCTGCCCTCTGATCCGACAATAAAACCCGATGATTTCATCGGGTTTTTGTCATTGATAGAGCAGTTTTTGCAGGGGCAAAAAAAGCTCTTTTTTATCCCAAAAGGAGGAGAAAAACGTGAAAATCCATGGTGAAAGCATCACTTCCAGACAGAATAGAACCGTGATCGAAGTGGGAAAACTCACCGACAGAAAAGCCAGAGAAGCAGCCAAACGGTTCCGCTTTGACGGGATCAAATTGCTGGTGGAGGCCGTTAAAAACGACGTGATTCCCGAAATGATCCTGCTGCGAGAATCGGATGCGGATGCAGTGGCAGAACGAATTTTCGAGGGGTGCGGAAGGTCTGATTTTCTTTCTCAAGCCCGTGTTTTGATCCTTTCAGACAGTGTATTTAAAAAAATTTCC
>JAZSMC010000104.1:0-5173 GCA_045535705.1 Eubacteriales bacterium | reverse complement strand
CCATCACCTTCAAGGTTGCCCTGATGGTGAAGAAATACCTCAACTCTAAGCCTATGAAGTTTTGAGTTTGAATTATAACATTGCAGAAGGCGAGATGCGCGAGCTTCGTGTGTTTCGCTTCTGTGACGTTTTATCCGTTCCATGAATAAGGCAAAAAAATTCACCGTAGAATAACATCGAAGATCTGATTTCTTCGGAAAGGAGCTTGGAATGGAAAACAACGAAAATAACGAGAATATCCACGTACCGCAGGAAAATGAAGCGGTCGCAGAGCCGATAGGATCTGCGGAGAAGGCCTCCCCGAAAAAAGGTGCTTTTGCGTGGTCGATTCGGCAGATCGTTTTTGTCACTTGCTTGTTGTTGGTGACGGCGATTTTGCTGACCTATACGCTGACAGCCGCCGCATGGCGACGGGCATACACCGAAAAACTGCTGGAGCAGCAGGAGATCATCAACGATCTTCGGGGATCCAATTCTTCTGCGGCGGAAAATCTTCGGCTGTTGGATGCTATTTTGGATGCGTATTCCTATTATGCCGATACGATGGATAAGGAAACCATGCTGGAAGCGGCGTTCAAGGCTTACGTTGCCGCCAGCGGTGACCGTTACGCCCAGTATTATACCCAAGAAGAGTATGAGGAGCTTATGCGCTCCAACAATGCCGAGCTGTACGGCGTGGGGATCGGCGTGATCAACAAGACCTTTTCGGTTGAGGGCGAGGTCGCGGAGCGTTTGGGATACTATATTTACGATATTTACGACGGTTCTTCTGCCGCCACGGAAGGGATCTGCATTGGGGATTGGGTTTACGCCGTGCAGGTGGACGGCGTGACCAAAACCGTTTCCGAATTGGGATATTCTGCGGCTGCCGCCGCGATTCGGGGCGAGGAAAACACCACCGTGACGGTTGGGATCTACCGTCCGAACGACGATGGGGGAGAGTTTTTCGAGCGGCAATTGACTCGCCGTCATTTTGAAACCAAATCGGTTCATTTCGACGTATTGGAATCGGATCCCCGTGTGGGGATCGTGAAGATCACCTCGTTCGATCTCAAAACGCCGTCCCAATTCAAAAATGCCGTCAATCAATTGTTGGGGCAAGGCGTTCGGCATTTTGTTTTTGACGTGCGGGATAATCCCGGCGGTGATCTGAAATCCATCAAAGCAGTGATGTCCTACTTTTTGAAAGAGGGTGATCTGATCCTGGAATCCATCAACCGAAAGGGCGAAGCAGTCACTTCCTATCTCGCAGAAGCGGTTTCCTACGAGGGAGATTATGCGGATTGCAGCGTTACTCAGGAAGAACTTGGAATGTACGCCCATCTGAACATGGCGGTGCTTTGTAATGAAAACACGGCGTCGGCGGCAGAAGTTTTTACCGCTACCATGCAGGATTACGGATTGGCGCCCATCGTTGGAATAAAGACCTTTGGTAAAGGGATCATGCAAACCACAAAGGCGATCCCGTTCGGAGATATGGTAGGTTATATCAAGCTGACCACGTACGCATACCAGACCAAACGCGGAGAATCTTACCATGAAGAGGGGATCCGTCCCGATACCACCGTGGATTTGAGCGAGGAAGCAAAAAAACAGCCGCTTTTGTTGTTGCCGCAGAGTATGGACGCACAATTGAACACAGCCGTACAGCTTTTGCTGGCGGATCAATAAGATTTTTATATCAATTTTAAAGGAGAACGATCATGGCAAAGGGAAAGAAAATCACTTATACACAACAAGGTTACCAGCAGTTGGTTGACGAGCTGCAATATCTCCGCGTTGAAAAGAGAGAGAAGATCAAGAACGATATCGCGTTGGCGCGGTCTTTCGGTGACCTTTCGGAGAACGCAGAGTACGACGAAGCAAGAAACGAGCAAGCGAAGAACGAAGCTCGCATCAAGGATCTGGAAGAGCTGCTTGAGAATGCGGTCATTATGGACGAGAACACCATTGATACGGGTGTCGTCAGCCTTGGCTCCACCGTAAAATTGCTGATTTCGGGTTCCGACGGGGAAATTACCTATTCTTTGGTGGGATCCAACGAGGCAGATCCGTTGGAGGGCAAGATCTCAGATCAATCTCCCATTGGCGCGGCTTTGATCGACATGCGCGCGGGTGATGAGAAGGACGTGGAAACGCCTGCAGGAACCATTCATATTCAGATCCTGGACGTTACCAGAACCCAGGGATAATCCATGGCGGAGCAAACGATCTCTCGGGGGATCGTTTGTTCCGCGTTTTTTTGCAGAGGAAGGGAAAAATGGAAGAAAAAAAGGAAGCAAGAGAAATTCGGGTGGAATCCAAATTTCTCCGATGGCTGGAGAATTATTGGTATCACTATAAGTGGCATACCATCGTCATTGCGTTTTTTGCGGTGGTTTTGATCTTTACGTTGGTTCAATGCGCGTCGGTTGAGGAAACCGATATGACGGTGGCGTTTGGCGGCAATTTGATCATGAACGATGCCGAGTACAATGGACTCAAAGCCATACTGGGGGACGTTTGTCCTTCGGACGTGGATGGCAACGGCGAGAAAGCGGTGGCGTTTAAGAATTTGTCCATCTTCAGCGAGGAGCAGTTGAAAGAGCAGTTCACCTACTACTATGAGGAGCTTGGAGAGCATAAATTGGATCAGGACGGCATGAATCTCTATAAAAGCACCAACACGGAAAACCATAAAAATATGCAGACATACGTGATGACGGGAGATTGCGCCGTGTGGTTCGTCAGTGAATACGTTTACTACGAAATGTTTTACGACCAATCGCAGGATCAAGAAAAGGTGGATATTGTGGACTCCGTGAAACTGTCCGAAACCGCTCTTTACCAAAATTTTGACGCGGTCAGGATCCTGCCTGAGGACACGCTGGTGGTGCTGATTCGCCCCGTTTTGGCGGGCACTTATGCGAAAGAATCCAATTTTGCAGAGGCGGAGGCATACTACCGCGCCATCGTGGGAGAGCCGTGATGAAGCAGTATCATGTAACGGGAATGACCTGCGCCGCCTGCAGTGCCAGAGTGGAAAAAGCGGTTTCGGCGGTGGATGGCGTGACTTCCTGCACCGTGAATCTGCTAACCAACTCCATGGGAGTAGAGGGAACGGCAGGGGAGCAAGCCGTGATCTCTGCGGTGGTTGCGGCTGGTTACGGCGCGGTTGCGTTGGATGAAAAGAGATCTTTGCCGAACACAGGGCGCGAGGATGGGTTGCGGGATGAGGAATCCCCAAAGCTGCTTCGCAGACTGATCTGTTCGGGCTCGGTGTTGATCTTGCTGATGTATCTTTCCATGGGACATACCATGTGGCATTTTCCGCTTCCCGCATTTTTGGAGCGGAATCCGTTCAGTATCGCGCTGTGTCAAGCCTTTTTATCGGCGGTCATTCTGGTGATCAATCAACGATTTTTCATCAGCGGTGCCAAGACAATATGGAACCGTTCACCGAATATGGACAGCCTCGTCGCGCTAGGATCGGGGATCTCGTTTTTGTATAGCGTGGCGGTTGTGTTTTTGCTGTCCGATGCTATTTTGCAAGGAAACGAAGCACAAGCCATGGAGCTGCTCCACGGGTTGTATTTTGAGTCGGCGGCAATGATCCTGACCTTGATTACCTTGGGCAAACTGCTGGAAGCCAAGGCGAAAGGGAAGACCACCGACGCCATTCGGGCGTTGATGCGTCTGACGCCCAAGACTGCGACGGTGGTGCGTGACGGCTTGGAATCCACGGTTCCCATTGAGGAAGTTCGGATCGGTGACCTTTTCATCGTCCGTCCGGGAGAACACGTTCCCGTGGACGGCGTGGTGATCGGCGGTGAAAGCGCGGTGGATGAGTCCGCGTTGACGGGAGAAAGTCTGCCCGTTGACAAGGCGGTGGGTGATCGGGTGTCGGCTGCGACGGTCAATCAATCGGGTGTGTTGCGGGTTGAAGCGACGAGAGTGGGAGAGGACACCACGCTGGCGCAGATCATTCGGATGGTCAGTGACGCCGCCTCCACCAAGGCTCCAATCGCCAAGCTGGCGGATCGGGTATCGGGAATTTTCGTTCCCGTGGTGATGGGAATTGCCGTCGTTACGTTGGCGGTTTGGCTGTTTGCGGGTGAAACCTTGGGCTACGCGTTGGCGAGAGCCATTTCGGTATTGGTGATCAGCTGTCCGTGTGCCTTGGGACTGGCGACACCGGTTGCAGTGATGGTTGGAAACGGAGTCGGCGCGCGGAACGGGATTTTGTTCAAGACCGCCGCTGCTTTGGAGATCTGCGGCAAAACGGAAGTGGTGATACTTGATAAAACGGGAACCGTGACCGCGGGACAGCCCTCCGTGACCGATTTGCTGACCGAGCCGAGCGTGAGCGAATCACAACTGCTTTCGGCGGCGTACGCGCTGGAACAAAACAGTGAGCATCCTTTGGCGCGGGCGATCCTGCGAAGGGCGGTCGAAAACAATTGTACGCAATCGCGCGCGGTTACGGAATTTCACGCGCTGTCGGGAAGCGGATTGGAGGCAATGCGAGAGGGAAAACGGCTCTTGGGCGGAAACCGAGCGTTGATGGAATCGCGAGGGGTTGAATTACCTTCGTTTATTTCGGATCAAGCGGAAACGCTGGCGAGAAGCGGAAAAACACCATTGTTTTTTGCGGAGGACGGCATCCTTTTGGGTGTGATCGCCGTTTCGGACGTGATCAAGGAGGATAGCCCGCGCGCCATTGCGGAATTGCGGCGCATGGGACTTTACACCGTTATGCTGACGGGTGACAATCAACAGACCGCCAACGCCATTGGCGCAGAGGTTGGAGTGGATGAGATCATCGCGGAGGTTCTTCCCGACGAAAAAGCAAAAGCTGTGGAACGGTTCAAAACGAGAGGACGGGTTGCCATGGTTGGCGACGGGATCAACGACGCCGTGGCGCTGACCTGCGCCGACGTGGGAATTGCCATTGGCGCGGGTGCCGACGTTGCGGTGGATGCGGCGGACGCCGTGTTGGTGAACAACCGCCTTTCGGACGTTGCGGCGGCGATCCGCTTGAGCAAAGCCACCTTGAGAAACATTCGGGAAAACCTGTTTTGGGCGTTTTTCTATAACGTGATCGGAATTCCGCTGGCGGCGGGCGTTTGGATCCCCGTATTTGGTTGGGAATTGAACCCCATGTTCGGCGCGGCGGCAATGAGCTTGTCCAGCT
>JAZSMC010000047.1:0-4783 GCA_045535705.1 Eubacteriales bacterium | reverse complement strand
GGAAAGATACTTTTTCTCGGCAGAGAATTTAGGGTGGCGGGCGCCAGTGGCGCCTGCCAAACCTCGCTGTCCGGTCCGCGGAAAAAAGACACTTCATCCCCCGATGGCATTATTCCATAGGATATGTTACTATTTCGGCAGAGAATTTAGGGTGGCGGGCGCCAGTGGCGCCTGCCAAACCGCGCTGTCCGTTCTGCGAAAAAAAGACACTTCATCCCCCGACGGCATTATTCCATAGGATATGTTACTATTTCGGGAAAGAATTTAGGGTGGCGGTACCTAAATTCTCGCGGCAGTACCTTTCCGTCTGTAAACGAAACATTCCCATACAGGGTGATGTCGCAGTGAAGCGAAAAACTGTTGCTGAAAAAACTTTCGTCCGCCCAACTCCACGGGGAGAAATATGTTCGCACTACCCTTGGAAGGTCACCATAACCTTTTTGCCGAAAGTTTTTGGAATTCTTAAACCCTTTTTTCAAAAAGGGTTTAAGTGGGTGTGGGCAAAGCCCACGACCTTTTTTATCGTAACGCTTTGATTGCGTCGTCCAGGGTACATTCGATCTCCTCGCGGGTAGCGAGATCTTTCAGACGAAGCGTTTGTTTTTGGTATTCGTCGCCGCCCACGGTCAGGGTGTGGGTGTAGCCGCCTTTCACGGCGTGGTCGATCTGCTTACCGAATTTTTTGGTACCCAAGTAGATGGAAGCGGTGATGCCCGCACCGTGAAGCGCGTCCAGAAGCCCCATGTAATGCTCGTAGGGAACGTCGGCAAACCGAGTGATCAGCACCTTTTTGGCGGCGCCGAAGGTTTCGGGCACCAGCTTGTGGGTGGTGAGGAAATTTTCAAGAGTGACGTCGCCCAAGCCGTAGCCCACGCCCGAAATTTTGGCGTTGTTGACGAACAGCCCCACCAGATTGTCGTATCTGCCGCCGCCGAACATGGCGCGGTTGTTTTCGGGGGCGTTGTCGTAAACCTCAAACACCGTTCCCGTGTAGTAATCCAATCCGCGGATAATGCCGAAATCAAAATTGCAGAAGCGAGCCAAGCCCGTCTTGTTCAGCATTTCAAACAGTTGAACCAATTCCTGCGCGCCAACCGAATCGGGGCAGACCGCAACCGCTTCTTCCACGGTGGCGGAATAGAGGGAATCCAAGCGGTCGATCTGCTCCGCGTTCATGCCCAGATTTTCCAGTTCTTTCGTATAGACTTCTGCGGGGATCTTGTTGCGCTTGTCGATGATCTTGGAAATCTTACGGCACCCCTCAAGGTCGGTGTTGGCGATGGCGGAAACCGCGTCGTTGAAGAAACGGCGGTTGTTGATGTGAACCGTGAACATGGATTCGTCCGCGCCAAACGCCCGAAGCAAGCGAATGGCGCTGGCGATGGTTTCCAAATCGGCTTCAAAGGTGTCGCAACCGAAAATATCCACGTTGACCTGCCAGAATTCGCGGAGTCTGCCGCGCTGGGGCTTTTCGTAGCGGTACATATTGGGCAGAGAGAACCAACGGAGAGGGAAATTCAATTCTCCCATTTTCCCCGCCACCATGCGCGCCACGGTGGGCGTCATTTCGGGGCGGATAGCAAGCCGACGCTCGGCGCGGTCGGTGAAATTATAGGTTTGCTCGTTGGCGATCTCCTCGCCGCTTTTGGCGGCGTAAAGCTCCAGCGACTCCAGCATGGGGCCGTTGTATTCCTCAAACGCCGACGACTCCAGCACTTGGCGGATCACGCCGAAGAACCAGTTCCGCAGACGCATTTCGTCGGGGTAGAAGTCCCGCGTGCCTTTGTATGGTTGGGTAGAAAGCTTTTCACTCATGTCGTTCGATCCCTTTCTGATACGTTGGTTTTTCAATTTATCCCTATTATTATAGCAGACAACCTCGGATATTTCAATAGTTTACGGGAATTTTTCAAACTTTGTTGCATTTTCTGAATCATTTTTCAAAAAATCGAACGAAAAATTTCACATTCGGTTATTTTGCACATTGACAGCGCGTAATTTTTATGATATAATACCAAGTAGCGGAAAATAATTCGGTTGATTGCACTGTTTTTAAAGTTTTGGATTGTATAAATTGACGTGCTTTGGCGGAAGAATACGGCTGAAAAGGAATGCGAGGATTGCCGTTTTGCCAAGATGAAAGGCGTTTTTACATGAAAAAGCGGCACTTTCCTTGTGGCTTTTGCTGTATTTTTTGTGTGTAGTTACAAAAAGTGCTTGACTCCTCTTGACTGTTTTTGTATGGTATAGTATAATTATAAAGAACCACACAATATATTTTGATAATGGAACAGTCTGAATAAAGAGGATCGTCCGTCAGGATTGTGCGGAAATTTCAGTGAGGGGGACGTTTGGATGCGAAAAAACGAAAACAAGCAGGAAAATCTGGCTGCGTTTTATTTTCACCAAGGAACCAGTTCGCGTGCCTTCGACTATTTGGGGGCGCATCGGGAAGGAGATCACGTTTTCTTCCGGGTGTGGGCGCCAAACGCGGAGCTTGTTTCGGTTTGCGGTGAATTCAACGACTGGAATCCCAACGAATTTCCCATGGCTCGCGTGACCGAAGCGGGGGTGTGGGAAGGCAGGATCTCTGCCGATTTGATCACGGAAGGAACGCTGTATAAGTACTGCATCCGCCGGGACGGTCGGGAGATCTACAAAGCGGATCCCTACGGCTTTTCCATGGGATGCCCGCCCGAAACCGCTTCGGCGTATCGGGATATCGAGGGCTACGCCTGGCGTGACGGCGGATGGATGAAATACCGCCGCAACCGTTTTACGCGGGAGCGGGTGATGGAGCAGCCGTTGAATATCTACGAGCTGCATTTAGGTTCGTGGAAGCGGCACGAGGACGGAAGCGTGATGACTTACGAGGAGATCGCGCGGGAATTGGCGCCCTACGTTAAGCAGATGGGTTACACCCACGTGGAGCTGATGCCGGTCAGTGAATATCCCTTCGACGGCTCTTGGGGCTATCAGGTCTGCGGATATTACGCTCCCACGGCGCGCTTTGGAACGCCGAAAGAGCTTATGGCGTTCGTGGACAGCATGCACGAAGCGGGCATCGGCGTGATCCTGGATTGGGTTCCCGCTCATTTTCCCAAAGACGCCAACGGGCTTTACGAGTTTGACGGCGCGCCGCTTTACGAATACCAAGGCTGGGACCGCATGGAGCATCAAGGCTGGGGAACCAGACGGTTCGACGTGGGCAGGGAGGAGGTTCAGAGCTTTCTGATTTCTAACGCCGTTTACTGGGCGGAAAAATACCACGTGGACGGCTTGCGCGTGGATGCGGTTGCATCTATGCTGTATCTGGATTACGACAAGCTTCCCGGAGATTGGGTGCCCAACGTCTACGGTGACAATCGTTGCCTTGAAGCAATTGCGTTCTTCCAAAAATTGAACGGAATGATGGCGAGGGATTATCCCGACGTCATGACCATCGCGGAAGAATCCACCGCATACGGCAACGTGACGCATTTCGAGAACGGCGGTCTGGGCTTCACCCTCAAGTGGAATATGGGCTGGATGAACGACACCCTTTCCTACGCCGAGGAAGATCCCCTTTGGAGAAAGTATCATCACAACAAATTGAATTTCTCGCTTTCCTACGCCTTCTCCGAAAATTACGTCCTGCCTATTTCCCACGACGAGGTGGTTCACGGAAAAAAATCCTTTTTGGATCGGATGCCGGGAGAATACGAGCAAAAATTTGCGGGCGCGCGGTTGTTTATGGCGTATATGATGACGCATCCCGGGAAGAAGCTGATGTTTATGAGCTCTGAGATCGGGCAGTTCCGCGAATGGGATTTTGAAGATCAGGTGGAGTGGTTCCTTTTGGACTACGAAATGCACGCGAAATTCCAATATTACGCCGCAAAGCTCAATCATTTCTATTTGAAACAGCCTGCCCTCTGGCAGTGTGACCACGTTTGGATGGGCGGCTTTGAATGGATCGACGCCGACAACGCCGACCAAAGCATCCTCTCCTATCGGAGAAAGGATGCAAAAGGCAAAGAGTTGGTCGTCCTCTTGAATTTCACCCCCGTGAAACGGGATGATTTCCTCTTGGCGGTTCCCTACGCAGGGAGCTACGAGGAAGTGTTCAACTCCGACGCCGTGGAATTCGGCGGCGGTGGTTCTCTCAACCGCGGACGCTACAAAACCGAGCCTTGCCTGCTGCGCGGCTACGGTACCGCCATCCGCATCACCGTACCGCCTATGGGATGCGCGATCTTTAAGTGTGTAAGAAGGTCGAGATGAGGTCGTTGGCTTTGCCCACACCCACTTAAAACCTTTTTGAAAAAAGGTTTTAAGAATTCCAAAAACTTTCGGCGAAAAGGATAAGATATCCTTCCGAGGGTAGTGCGAACACATTTCTCCCCGTGGAGTTGGGCGCGCGAAAGTTTTTCTACAGTTTTTCGCTTCACTGCGACATCAGCCTGTGTGGGAAAACACCGTCTACGGACGGAAAGGTTCTGCCGCGAGAATTTAGGTACCACCACCCTAAATTCTCTCCCGAAAAGTAACAAATCTTGGGAAATCATATCATTGGGGGATGAATGATAATGATTCGCGACACAAAGAGCGAGTTTTGGGAGGAGCCACTGGCGCCCGCCACCCTAAATTTTTCCCCGAGAAAGTTAGACTTTAGTAGAATGAAAATTTCACCCACCATAGTATAAAATTATCTCTCTCAACGTAGGGGCGATCATTGATCGCCCACTCCAAACGAGTATCGCAAATCTTTCGTTCGGAGGTGTTTTTTGAGACGGGCGATCAA
>JAZSMC010000037.1:0-7182 GCA_045535705.1 Eubacteriales bacterium | reverse complement strand
GGCTGGCGATCGATGATCGCCCCTACAGGTGTGGGTGGAATTTTTCGTTTCGGTTCACAAGTTTTTTATTCCGCGAAAATACTTACTTGGTGGAGCCGGCAGGGTGGCGGTACCTGATAGCTTGCGGAAGCTATTCTACCGTCTGTAGATGATTCTTTCCCATACGGGCTGATGTCGCATTGAAGAAAAAAACTGTTGCAAAACTTTCAACGAAACTACCCTCGGTAGGACGCATTTTGTTAGCATTTCCTACCGAGGGTAGCCTATTATATTCTTCATTGAAAGTTTTGAGGATTCTTAAGGGACTTTTTCAAAAGCCCCTTAAGTGGGTGTGGGCAAAGCCCGCGACCTCTGTATGAAAATCCCCACGACCTTTTATCCCAATTTAGCCAGTGCCGCACGAACACCGTCCAGATTTTCGCGGTAACGCTCCAGCTTTTGGCGTTCAGCATCTACCACGGCAGCGGGAGCTTTTGCGACGAAGCCTTCGTTGGACAGTTTTTTCGCCAGACGGTCAATTTCACCCGTCAAGCGTTTTTCCTCGCCTTGCAATCTGGCGCGTTCCTTTTCGGTGTCCACCAGATCGGACAGAGGCAAATAGATGGTTGCGGAGTCGGTAATGATCTGCACCGCATTGTCGGCAGACACCACGTTCTCGTCGAATTTTTCAGCCACTTCCACCTCGGAAGCGGATGCCAAGCGAGCAAAGAACGCGTGCGTGCTTTCACCAAAGGATTCGGGGTAACGGGTTGCAAGATAGACTTTTGCTTTTCTGGAAGGCACCACGTTCATCTCGTTCCGACGCATACGGATCGCTTTGATGGCACTGATCACCCGCTCCATCTCCAAAGATTCCTCGGCGTAATTGAGGGACTCATCCGCTTTGGGGTAAGTGGCGATCATGATACTCTCAACCGACGCATCGTGCGGCAGAGCTTGGTAGATTTCTTCCGTAATAAAGGGCATAAAGGGATGCAACAGCTTGAGGATGCCGTTGAGCACGTAGCAAAGCACGTTTTGCGCCACTTTGTTTCCATCGCTGTCCTTGTCCGCCAAGCGGCTCTTGGTCAACTCAATGTACCAGTCGCAGAAAATATCCCACGTAAAGTCGTAGATCGCGGACAGCGCCACGCCGATCTCAAAATGATCCAATGCGTTCACAACGGTAGCTACCGTTTTGTTGTACTGCGTCAGGATCCATTTATCCTCTGCCGCCAAAGCGTCAGCTTCAGGCAAAACAGCCTCGTCGATGGTCAGATTCATGCGAACGAAACGGGAGGCGTTCCAAAGCTTGTTGGCAAAGTTCCGCGCCGCTTCCATCTTCTCGTCCGAAAAACGCATATCGTTTCCGGGGGAGTTGCCCGTGGACAGCACAATCCGCAACGCTTCCGCGCCGTAGTTTTCCATCACTTCCAGAGGATCGATTCCGTTGCCCAAGGATTTGGACATTTTTCTGCCCTGAGAATCTCGCACCAAGCCGTGGATAAAGACTTTCCCGAAAGGCTCTTGCCCCATCTGCTCCAAGCCGGACACGATCATACGGGACACCCAGAAGGTGATAATATCGTAACCCGTTACCAGCACGCTGGTGGGGTAATATTTCTTGAGATCGGCGGTCTGCTCGGGCCATCCTATGGTGGAGAAAGGCCAAAGAGCCGAGGAGAACCACGTATCCAGCACGTCCTCGTCCTGACGGACGGCAGCACCGCACTTGGGACAAACGGTAATATCTTCCTTGGAAACGGTCATTTCGCCGCAAGCGTCGCAGTAGAACGCAGGGATCCGATGTCCCCACCAAAGCTGACGGGAAATACACCAGTCAAGAATATTGTTCATCCAGTTGAAATAATTTTTGGAGAAGCGTTCGGGCATAAATCCGATTCTTCCGTCTTCCACCGCCTTGATGGCAGGCTCTGCCAAAGGCTTCATCTTCACAAACCACTGATCCGAGGTCATGGGCTCAACGGTGGTTCCGCAGCGGTAGCAAACGCCCACGTTATGCTCGTGGGGAACGATCTTCACCAGGTAGCCCTCGGCTTCCAGATCCGCAACCAAGGCTTTGCGGCAAGCGTAACGGTCCATGCCAACGTACTTGCCCGCGTAGGCATTCATGGTAGCGTCGTCGTTCATCACCTTGATCTGCTCCAGATCATGACGCTGACCAACCAAGAAGTCGTTGGGATCGTGGGCGGGGGTGATCTTCACGCATCCCGTACCGAAGCCGATCTCCACGTAATCGTCCGCGATCACGGGGATCTCTCTGCCAACGATGGGCAGGATCAGCGTTTTGCCGATCAGATGCTTCATGTTCTCGTCTTCGGGATTCACCGCAACGGCGGTATCACCAAACATGGTTTCGGGACGTGTTGTTGCAACCTCAACGTAGCCGTCCTCCCCTTTGATGGGATAGCGGATATGCCAGAAGCTGCCCGGCTGATCCTGATACTCCACCTCGGCGTCGGACAGCGCGGTCAAGCATCTGGGACACCAGTTGATGATGCGGTATCCGCGGTAGATCAACCCCTTTTCGTAAAGATCTACGAACACCTCGCGAACGGCACGGGAGCAGCCCTCGTCAAAGGTAAAGCGCTGACGAGTCCAGTCGCAGGACGCGCCTAGCTTTTTCAGCTGACCTGTGATGCGCGCCTCGTATTTATCCTTCCATTGCCAAACTCTCTCCAGAAACTTCTCTCTGCCGAGATCGTAACGGGAAAGTCCTTCCTCCACGCGCAAACGCTCCTCCACCTTGATCTGGGTGGCAATGCCCGCGTGATCGGTGCCGGGAATCCAAAGCGTGTTATAGCCCTGCATTCTCTTATAACGCACCAAAATATCTTGAAGCGTTTCGTCCAGAGCGTGTCCCATGTGAAGCTGCCCCGTCACGTTGGGGGGCGGGATCACCACAGAGAAATGCTCTGCGTCGTTGTTGACGTCGGGCGTAAAATATCCCTTGTCGCACCAATTCTGATAAATTCTGTCCTCAAAATCCGAGGGTTTATAAATTTTTGGAAGTTCGTTATGCTGATCCATAGGATCCTCCTTCAATGATATATGAAACACTGACCGAAAAAGAAAAAACTTCCCCGTCCGCATCAGGACGTGGAAGCACGTGGTACCACCTGATTTTGCATTCTCCAAACAGAAAACACACACTCGAACCGATAACGGCGGCACCGTCGCAGACTATTGGCGGGTTCCCCCGCTTTCGCCTACGCCGCTCAAAAGCGACTTCAGTTTTCCGTCCCCAAGGGCTTGCACCAACCGCCCTCTCTCTGCCAGGCTGAAAAAACCTACTCCTCTTTTTCACTGCGTTTCAAATTTTCGTTTCATTATTTAAAAGTATACCACATTTTTCTCGAATTGTCAACACCAAAAACGATCTTCTTTGAAAAAAACAAAAAACTTTTTATTTTTTTCAAAAAAACCATTGACAATTCAAAACTTTTGTGGTATAATTTGAAGGTCGCATGGCGATGCTGGCATGGCTCAGTTGGTAGAGCACGTCATTGGTAATGACGAGGTCATCAGTTCGACTCTGATTGCCAGCTCCAAAAGCACACTACAATCGTGGTGTGCTTTTTGTTTAATTCTTTTGTTCACAGCAATTCAATAAAATTGCGCCGTCGCCCTTGACTTTTCCGTTTGAGTGTGATATAATAGAAAAGAATAGTGATAAACGCTTTGTTAGAAAATTAGAACGGAGGACCAAATATGGCACAAGATACCCGTCCGTTAGCAGGCGGAAAGCATCTGGAATACTTGGGCAAACCCCTGGTACGCCAAGATGATACCATTTGCTACGGAGATATGAGCGAAAAATATATTTTGATCTTGGAGATCTTTGACTACGATAAAACCACCAATCTTCCCAAAACCGTGTTGATCCAGGTGGTGGAATCGCAGGACACCAACAAAATCGTGAAGCAAGGTCAAAAGGAAGGTCTTTCCAATGCGTTCAGCCTTGGATTGGTCTGGCTTGAAAGAGCGTTGCAAGGCGGTTAAATAACCCCCACCGAAAAGCTTTTAGCAAAAACACAGAATCAGCCCCCGCAGGATCGTCAACATCCTACAGGGGCTGATTCTATCTTACTCTGAAACGTCCGTATTTCCGTTCCGCAATTCACTCTCTCCAACGATGCGGATCCCGTTTTGCAGCAAAAGAGCCGCACAAACGCCGTTTCCATCCGTCAAGTTTTTTGAAAACGTGCCGTCGTAGATCTTTCCCTTTCCGCAAGCGGGACTTCGTTCTTTCAGGATCGCCGCGGAGCATCCATGCTTTCGTGCCAACGCCAACACGGCCTCTGCACCTTTTCGGTATGCGTCAGTCACGTCCTCACCGTCACGGTTGCGAACGGTTCCGTCGGCTTGGCACTCGGACGGAATCCGAGGCGTGGGTAATCCCCCCAGAACTTCGGGGCACACGGGAATGAGCGTATGCCGTTCTCTCAATTTCAATACTGCCTCGCAGGGCTTACTTTTGCCGTCGTAACGGCAAGGCTTCCCCAGCAGGCAGGCGCTGACAAGCATTTTCACCTGAAATCTCTCCTTTGGTTTTCTCCATTATATCATATTTTCTGTTTCTTGTCAAGAAACGCCCTCGTTTTGCAACTTATTTTTTCAAAACTTGCAAAAAACAATGGTAAAAACAAGAAAAAAGAAAAAAAATCCAATAAATTTCGCAAAATCTATTGACATCATGATGCAAAAAGAATATAATATATCTTATAGTGCCAAGCAACCGTATGGGGTGCGGCAAATCTATTTTGATTTTCGATTTTCGGAGGTTTTTAACTATGAACAGAGTTTACAATTTTTCGGCGGGACCTTCCATGCTTCCGCTTCCCGTACTGGAAAAAGCAGCAGCAGAGCTGGTTTGCTACGGTCAATCCGGAATGTCCGTGATGGAGATGTCCCACAGATCTCCGGACTACGAAGCAATCATCGCGGACGCAGAGGCTATGCTCCGCAAATTGATGAACATTCCCGACAACTATAAGGTACTGTTCTTGCAGGGCGGCGCGTCCACCCAGTTTGCGGCAGTTCCCCAAAACCTGATCAAGCGCACGGGCAAGGCGGACTACGTGGTTTCCGGTCAGTTCTCCGGCAAGGCGTTCAAGGAAGCGCAGAAGCTGGGCTACGACGTGAAGTGCATCGCAACCACCAAGGACGACAACTTCAGCCACGTTCCGGTAGTCACCCGTGACATGATCCGTCCCGACGCCGCATATCTGCACATCTGCTTCAACAATACCATCTACGGAACCAAGTATTCCTACATCCCCGATACGGGCGACATTCCGTTGGTTGCCGACCTGTCCTCCTGCATCATCTCCGAGCCCATCGACGTGAGCAAGTTCGGCGTGATCTACGCAGGCGCGCAGAAGAATATGGCTCCCGCAGGCATGACGTTGGTGATCGTTCGCGAGGATCTTTTGGACTTCGCCGAAGAAAAGATGCCCACCATGCTGGAGTGGAAGACCATGGCTGAAAACGGCTCCATGTACAACACGCCTCCTTGCTACACCATTTACGTGGCAAAGCTGGTTTACGAGTGGATCCTCGGCTTGGGCGGCTTGGAAGTAATGCAGCAGATGAACCAAAAGAAAGCAAAGCTGCTCTACGATTATCTGGATTCCCAAGATTACTACGTTGCTCCCGTTGCAAAGGACAGCCGTTCTCTGATGAACGTCACTTTCGTAACCGGTGACGCAGATCTGGACAAGAAATTTGCTTCCGAAGCAGGCAAAGCAGGCTTGAAGAACCTGAAAGGTCACCGCTCGGTTGGCGGTATGCGCGCTTCCATCTACAACGCAATGCCCTACGAAGGCGTGGAAGCACTGGTTGCGTTTATGAAAGAATTCGCTGCCAACAATCCCAAAGCATAAAAAAGCATAAAAAGGAGTTCTTACCGTTATGAATATTCAACTGTTAAACAAGATCGCAAAGATCGGTCTGAATGAGCTGGACTGCACCTATACCGTGGGTGAAGACGTTGCCAACGCCGACGGTATTATGGTTCGCTCCGCCGTGATGCACGATATGGAATTCAATCCCGAATTGAAAGCCATCGCACGCGCAGGAGCAGGTGTGAACAACATTCCTCTTGACCGTTGCAGCGAGGCGGGCATCGTGGTATTCAACACCCCCGGCGCAAACGCAAACGGCGTAAAAGAGCTTGCCGTATGCGCGCTGCTTCTGGCAGCCCGCGACGTTGTGGGCGGTATCGAATGGGCAAAGACCTTGGCAGGCACCGCCGACGTTGCAAAGCAAGTGGAAAAAGGAAAGTCCAAATTTGCAGGCACCGAGATTGCAGGAAAGACTCTGGGCGTCATCGGTTTGGGCGCCATCGGAGGCATGATCGCCAATACCGCTCTTGCCCTCGGCATGAACGTGATCGGATGCGATCCCTTCCTCTCGGTTGAGGGCGCATGGAATCTGGATCACCACATCGTTCGCGCAAACACCTTTGACGAGATCTTCGAGAAGTGCGACTACATCACGCTTCACGTTCCCGCAACCAAGGACACAAAAAACATGATCTGCGAGAGCAGTATTGCTAAAATGAAAGACGGCGTGAAGATCATCAATCTATCCCGCGCCGACCTGGTGAACGCTGCCGAATTAGCTACTGCGCTGGAAAGCGGAAAAGTATCTCGTTATGTTACCGACTTCCCCACCGAGGACGTTCTGAATCTGCTCTCCACGGTTGCCATCCCTCACTTGGGCGCATCCACCGAGGAAGCTGAAAACAACTGCGCCGTGATGGCGGCACGTCAGCTGGACGACTACCTCAAGAACGGTAACATCCGCAACAGTGTGAACTATCCTGCTTTGGATATGCCTCGCACCACCGCTTCCCGTATCTGCGTACTCCACGCAAACATTCCCGCAGTCATCACGGGTATCACCGCCGCTCTCGCTGAAGAAGGTCTGAACATCGAAAGCATGGCGAACAAATCCAAGGGCGACAACGCCTACACCGTCATGGACGTTTCGTCCGTTCCTTCCGACTCCGCCGTCGCTCACATCGCTACCATTGCTGGTGTGACGAAGGTAAGAGTGGTATAATAATAAGGTCGTGGGCTTTGCTCACACCCAGTTTAAACCTTTTTGAAAAAAAGTTTTAAGAATTTCAAAAACTTTCAACGAAGACAAAAATTTGATTTCCTACCGAGGGTTGTG
>JAZSMC010000133.1:0-5136 GCA_045535705.1 Eubacteriales bacterium | reverse complement strand
GCATTTGTATCATTTGATAAATTTGTGCCGCAATCTGTCACGGCGTGTAAAAAAACGGAATACGGTTTTTTCAAAAAAATAAATTTGTCGGACAAGATCCGACTTTTTTTATGGTGTCGGTGTGGTAAAATTTTAAAAAAGAGGGGGGACAAGCTCCCGAAGAAAGGAAAAGACGTTGAAATGATAAAAAACGGCAGTGAAGTGACCTACCGTGAACAGGGGGATGCTCTGATCGTTCACATCGGCGGGGAAGTGGATCATCACGGTGCGGTGTCGGTACGGACGGGGATCGACGGGATGCTGGCATCTCGACAGCCGCCGATGGTATATCTGGATCTTTCGGGCGTTACTTTTATGGATAGCTCGGGTTTGGGGCTGATCATGGGGAGATACGCGCTGGTAAAACGGTACGGAGGAAAAATGGCGGTGCTGGATCCCAGCCCCGCGGTACAAAAAATGATGAGCTTAGCGGGAATGGAACGGATGGTTCCCATTCGGAAAGCAAAAAGAAAGGATGACAAGCAATGAGAAATACGGTTGATTTTCAAGCAGAGGTGGAGAATGAGCTTTGCATGATCATTCCATCTCTATCGGTAAACGAGGGGATCGCGAGGGCGGCGGTGGCTGCGTTTTGCGCCCAATTAAATCCAACGGCGGTAGAATTAGCGGATCTGAAATGCGCCGTATCCGAGGCGGTGACCAATTGCATCGTTCACGGCTACCGAGATACGGTTGGGGAGATCCGCATTTGCGTCAAGCTCTGCGAGGGCAGATTGGTGCAAGTGGAGATCAAAGACAGAGGCTGCGGCATCGAGGATGTGAAACGGGCAAGAGAGCCTCTGTTTACCACCGATGCGGAAAACGAGCGAAGCGGTATGGGATTTACGGTCATGGAGAGCTTTTGCGATTCGGTTCGGGTACATAGTAGGGTTGGAAAGGGCACCACGGTAATCTTGATGAAACGGTTGAGAAGACCGTGAGCGCGTCCTTTTTGAACTGTTTGAAAAGGGGGGCGCTTTATGGATGAGATCACTTTGCAGGAGCGGAATTTGTTGCTGTTGGAACGGGTGCAGGGTGGAGATCGTGATGCGGAAGACGCTTTGATGCAGGAAAATTTGGGATTGGTGCGAAAGATCGCGCGGCGCTTTTTGGATCGTGGAACCGAATACGAGGATCTGGTTCAGATCGGATCCATCGGTATGCTCAAGGCCATCCGTTCGTTTTCGTTGGATCGGGGGACCGCCTTTTCCACTTACGCCGTCCCCTTGATCGTGGGGGAGATCCGACGGCACCTGCGTGACAGCGGCCCCGTGAAGGTCAGCCGTATCTACAAACGGCAGGGCTTGGCGCTGATGCACGAAAAGAACCGAATCATGCAGGGAGAGGGCAGAGAGGCGGGGATCGCGGAGCTGGCGGAGCGATGCGGCGTCAGCGTGGAGGAAGCAGCGATCTCCTTGGATGCGCTTTCCCCTATCGTGTCTTTGTCGGATTTTGTTTACGGTGAGGATACCGTCACGGTAGAGGGTGTTTTGTCGGACGAGGAAAGCGAGCGGGAGAGCGAGCGGATCTGTGACCGCGTGGCGATCGCGCAAAGCATCAACCGTATGCCGCCGCTGTGGCGTCAGATCGTGATCCTGCGGTACTATAAAAACCGAACTCAACAGCAGGTGGCGGATGCTTTGTCGTTGACGCAGGTGAAGGTATCTAGAGAGGAAAAAAAGATCCTTGCGTTTTTGAAGGAGGAGCTTTCGTAGGGAATGGAAGGACACCGTGCCGCGGTGTTCCTTTCGTTTTTATAAAAAAGTAAAAAAAATTGAAAAAAGACTTGACAAATGAGATGGAGTGTGCTATAATAGCTCATATTTCAAAATGCGATGAAGGAATCGTTTCTTCCGAAGCGTCATTTCAGAGAGTCGGCGGTTGGTGTGAGCCGATATGATACGGAAAAAACCTCTCGTTCCGGAGCAGAACTGCCGAAAGCGTCAGTAAGCAGTTACGGCTTGCCCCGTTACCTTGGCAAAAGGCTTGATTGAGCCTGACTGAGTGACCGCCTTTGGCGGTAATTAGGGTGGTACCGCGATTTGTTCGTCCCTTGAGCCGATACTGTTGGCTTTGGGGGCTTTTTTCATTCCGATTTTGAAAGAATTTTGAAAACCGAAAGGGAGTTTTTTTACCATGAAAAAGATCGTAATTTCCGACACAACGCTTTGTCGAGAGAACTGCAGCTTTAGCTTCAAAGAGAAAATTGAGATTGCACGTTTGCTTGACCGATTGCACGTGGATATTATCGAACTTCCGGCCATTCAAAATTCTAAAACCGACGTGTTGTTCGTTCGCACCGTTGCTTCGTTCGTAAAGGATAGCGTGCTTTCCGTGGCGGCAGGCGCTGATCGGGAGAGCATTGAGCAGGCGGCGTTGGCGTTGAGCAGCGCAGCACATCCCCGTATCCGTATTGAATTGTCACTGTCCCCCGTGGGCATGGAATATACTTATCATAAAAAGCCTGCAAAGATGCTGGCGTGGATCACCGTGGCGGTATCGTCCGCCAAGGAAAAATGCGCGGACGTGGAGTTTTGCGCTATGGACGCTACCCGCGCCGAGGAAGCCTTCCTCAAGGAAGCCGTATCGGCTGCTGTTGCGGCGGGAGCCGGCGAGATCTCGGTCTGCGACAATGCGGGACAGCTGTTGCCTGATGATTTCGCTGCTTTTGCAGGTCAGATCGGGGCAGAGTGCGGCGTTCCCGTGGGCGTTTATTTTGACGATCGCAACGGCATGGCTTGCGCCGCATCGGTGCTGTCGGTTCGTCACGAGAACGTCAATGCTGTGAAGACCTCAGTGGGCGGTTCTTGCGCTCCTTTGGAAATCTTCGGTGAAATGATCCGTAGCTGCGGAAACGATTATCAGTTTACTACGGGGATCCGCGCTACCGAGCTGCATCGGATCGCCAAGCAGATCCAATGGATCTCCAGCCATTCAGGAAACGATAAGAACGCCGTACAGACTGCGGCTGGCTCTGACCGTTCCATCTACCTGGACGCCAAGGATTCCAAGGAAGACGTAATGCTGGCGGTTGCCAAGCTGGGTTACGATCTTTCGGATGAGGATGCTGACAAGGTTTACGAGGAATTTCTCCGCGTGGCAGGGAAGAAGAACGTGGGAGAGAGAGAATTGGAAGCCATCGTTGCAAGCGTTGCTTTGCAGGTTCCCGCAACCTATCAGCTTCAAAATTATGTGATCAATAGCGGAAATATCATCTCCGCCAGCGCACAGCTATCCCTTACCAAGGACGGCAAGACGCTGGAAGGTGTCTGCATTGGGGACGGTCCCATTAACGCGGCCTTTTTGGCATTGGAGCAGATCATGGGACGTCATTATGAGCTGGACGATTTTCAGATCCAATCCGTCACCGAGGGAACCGAGGCAATGGGCTCCGCGCTGGTAAAACTCCGCTCGGGCGGAAAGCTGTACTCGGGCAATGGAATTTCCACCGACATTATCTGCGCCAGTATTCGGGCGTACATCAATGCCGTAAATAAGATCGTTTATGAGGAGGCGGCACAATGAGATTATCGTTTTCCACCAAGGGGTGGCATGACCGCAGCTTTGAGGATTTCTGCGAGATCGCAAAGGATTACGGTTTTGAAGGGATCGAGCTGCACAATATTCGCAATTCCTTATTCACAGATCGGGACGGCGCGTTTCACGACTATGCCGCGGCAGCCACGGTGCGTCGTTTGTATGAAACCCGTCTGACCTTACCCTGTATTGATTCCATATGCGAGCTTTCGGACACTCCCGAGGCATTGGAAGAATTGAAGGCTTGCTTGAAGATTGCCAAAAATCTGCATATTCCCAATCTGCGTTTGCGCGCCAGCGCTTCCGAGCATGAGGAGGAAGCCATTGAATCGGTGGCGTCGGTCATCGCGAAGGTCCTGCCTGAAGCTGAAGCCTGCGGCGTGACCTTGCTGTTGGAAACCACGGGGCTGTTTTGCAAAACGTCCGCGCTTCGGGATATGCTGGAGCGGTTTGCTTCGGACAATCTCGCGGCATTGTGGGAGCTTTCGGGAACCTATTTTGGCGGCGAGGAAATGCCCGAAACCGTCATTCGGAATCTGGGAGCTTACGTGCGCCACGTTCATTTCAGCGACGCGAAAAAGACCGAGCAAGGCATGGAGCATTGCTTGGCAGGCGAGGGTGAGCTGCCCATCAAGGAAGTGATGCTGGCGCTCCGTTCCGTCAACTACGACGGATTCGTGTCCTTGGTCTGGAATCCCGAATGGTGCGAAGAACTGAACGAGATGGAGATCATTTTTGCCCAATACGTGGGCTTTATGAAGCAGTTCAGCGACACTTCCAAGCATGAAAAAATGCTGTACCACAACAATACCCGCACGGGAAAATACGTTTGGAAAAAGGATCTGCTGATCGACGCCACCTTTTCCCAGGTGCTTGATCGCATGGTGGAAGAATTCCCCGACCAATACGCGTTTAAATACACCACGCTGGATTATACCAGGACCTACAGCGAGTTCCGCGACGATGTGGATACCTTCTGCCGTTCGCTGATCGCCATGGGCGTAAAAGCGGGGCATCACGTGGCGGTATGGGCATCCAACGTACCCCAGTGGTTCATCGCTTTCTGGGCGGCAACCAAGATCGGCGCCGTTCTGGTGACGGTGAATACGGCGTACAAGATCCACGAGGCGGAATATCTGCTCAAGCAATCGGATACCCACACGCTGATCATGACCGAAGGCTCCAAGGATACCAAGTACGGCGACATCGTCGCGGAGCTTTGCCCCGAATTGGAGAATCATAAGGCAAGAACGCCCTTGCATAGCAAGCGGCTGCCGTTCCTGCGGAACGTGATCACCGTAGGCTTCCGTCAAAAGGGATGCCTGGAGTGGAACGAGGCTGTGGAGCTGTCCTCTCAGGTGCCTGTGGAAACGGTTTACCGCATGGCGGCGTTGGTGGATAAGGACGACGTTGCCAATATGCAATATACGTCGGGTACCACGGGCTTCCCCAAGGGCGTTATGCTGACACACTACAATATCGTCAACAACGGAAAGTGCATCGGTGACCGTATGGATCTCTCCACGGCAGACCGCATGATGATCCAGGTCCCCATGTTCC
>JAZSMC010000136.1:0-8914 GCA_045535705.1 Eubacteriales bacterium | reverse complement strand
ACTCCTTGGCTCACAGGACGACATGGCTACGATCCGACTTAGAAGGCGGGCTACAAGGTTTGGACCGTCGGTGACGACATTGCTTGGATCCGCGTAGGTGAGGACGGCAGACTCTATGCCATCAACCCCGAAAACGGATTCTTCGCCCTGGCTCCCGGAACCAACGTTCACTCCAACTACAACGCGCTCATGACCACTAAGAAGAACTGCATCTTCACCAACGTTTGCCACGATCTGGACAACAACACCATCTGGTGGGAAGGCCTGGACAACAATCCTCCCAAGAACGCGCTCAACTGGAAGGGCGAGAAGTGGGATTACACCAAGTACGACAAGGCGGACAAGGTCAACACTTCCGGCGCGCATCCCAACTCCCGCTTTACCGCAATGGCTGAAAACTGCCCCTGCATTTCCTCTGAGTTCAACAGCTTGAAAGGCGTTCCGCTGTCCGCCATCATCTTCGGCGGAAGACGCGCAAAGACCGCTCCTCTGGTTTACGAATCCCGCAACTGGCAGCACGGCACCTTCGTTGGCTCCATCATGGCTTCCGAAACCACCGCAGCAGCATCCGGTGCCGTTGGTGTGGTTCGCCGCGATCCTATGGCTATGCGTCCTTTCGTGGGCTACGATATGGGTGACTACTTCGCTCACTGGCTCAACATGGGCAAGAAGATCCCCAACGCTCCCAAGATCTTCCACGTGAACTGGTTCCGCACCGATGCAGAAGGTCACTTCATTTGGCCCGGATTCGGTGACAACATGAGAGTTCTGATGTGGATCCTGGCTCGTTGCGCAGGCGAGGTTGACGCTGTGGAAGCACCCATCGGATTTATCCCGAAGGCTGAGGATATCAACATCGAGGGCTTGGACGGCGTTACCATCGACACCATCCGCGACCTGCTCACCATCGACAACGAGAGCTGGCTTGAGGACGTTGAGAACATCAAGGCGTTCTACAAGCAGATCGGCGACCGCGTTCCCGCGGAGCTTTACGACGAGCTTGCAATCCTTGAAGCAAATCTGAAGAAATAAGATCATCTCCAAACGGAGCGGTTGCTTTTGCAGTTGCTCCGTTTTCTCTAACCAAAAAAACATCCTGCAATCCTTGGTTCCCCTCCGATTGCAGGATATCTTTTATTATTTTTCCGCGCTCAAATTCAGTTTTTCAATGATGGACTTGGCGGCGTTGTCCATGTAGTCGTTTTCCATGAGTTCGATCATCCCTCTGTCAACCAACGCCGAAAGCTTGGGATCCATGGGGATCCGCGCCAACAGCTCGTAACCGAACTTTTCGGCAACCTCCTCGATGTGGCTGTCACCGAACACCTTGATCTCCTTGCCGCAATCGGGGCATTTCACGTAGCTCATGTTCTCCACCAATCCCAACACGGGAATGTTCATCATGGAAGCCATGTTTGCCGCCTTGCTGACGATCATGGAAACCAATTCCTGCGGGCTGGACACGATCACGATGCCGTCCAGGGGCATGGTCTGGAACACGGTCAGCGGCACGTCGCCCGTACCTGGAGGGCAGTCAACCAGCAACACGTCAACGTCCCAAATGGTGTCTTTCCAGAACTGTTGAACCGTTCCCGAAATGATGGAGCCTCTCCACACCACGGGACGGGTTTCGTCCCCCAACAAGAGATTCACCGAGATCAGATCGATCCCCGTGGTGGACTTGGGCGGGATCATCCCGTTATCGTCCCCGTAAACCTCCACGTTCTTCATACCGAACGCTTTCGGGATGGACGGTCCCGTAATATCCGCGTCCAAAATTCCAACCTTATAGCCCTCGCGGGATAAAAGCACCGCCAGCATGGTGGTGACGAGGGATTTTCCAACGCCCCCCTTTCCGCTGACGACGCCAACAACGTGCTTTACGTTACTCAATGGATTTGCAGGAATCAACAAGCTCTCCTGATTTCTTGAGGAACAATTGGCGGAGCAGGTGGAACAATTATGAGTACATTCTTCTGCCATTTTTATCACCAAGTTTTTATGAAAAAACTTCCTTTCCGTTCTTTATTCTGAAAATTTCATATCCCTCTTATTATACACCACGCGCCCCCAAAATGCAAGCCTTTCCCCGTTTTTTTCAAAAAATCTTTCTTTTTTCTCAAAAAAACAAAATAAATTGAAAATTTTTCGGAAAGATTTCAAAATTCTATTGCTTTTCTTCATATTTTGATTATAATAGTATTTGTAAAAATATGCGCATACGGAGGATCATCATCAATGAGCACGAAACTGAACAAACTCAACCATTTTCAAGGCGTAACGGGACCCGTCCTCACCATCGTAATGGATGGTGTCGGACTTGCGGGTGACACCGTTTCCAACGCAGTCAAGACTGCCTACACCCCCAATCTGGACCGTCTGATGGCAAACTACCCCATGGTAGCGCTGAAAGCACACGGCACCGCCGTTGGTCTGCCCTCTGACGACGATATGGGAAACAGCGAAGTAGGTCATAACGCGCTGGGCGCAGGACAAGTATTTGCACAAGGAGCAAAATTGGTGTCCAACTCCATCGAGTCGGGCAAAATGTTTGCATCCGCTACCTGGCAGGAGCTGATCGGCGGCGTGAAAGCCAACAACTCCACGCTCCACTTCCTCGGTCTGTTCTCCGACGGGAACGTACACTCCCACATCGACCACCTCAAGGCAATGCTGGTGCAAGCAAAGAAAGAGGGCGTTCACACCGTTCGCGTTCATATCCTGATCGACGGACGTGACGTGGGTGAAACCTCCGCACTGGAATATATCAATCCCTTTGAAGCCTTTCTCGCGGAGCTTCGCGACGCTGATTTCAACGTGATGATCGCGTCGGGCGGCGGACGGATGCAGATCACCATGGACCGTTATGAGGCAAACTGGGCTATGGTGGAAGCAGGCTGGAAGACCCACGTTTTGGGTGAAGGACGTCAGTTTGCATCTGCCGCCGAGGCAGTTCAGACCTACCGTGATGAGCTTCACGTCATCGACCAGGATCTTCCCGCTTTCGTCATTGCCAAGGACGGCAAGCCCGTTGGAACGATTCAGAACGGCGACAGCGTGATCTTCTACAACTTCCGCGGTGACCGCTCCATTGAGATCTCCAAGAGCTTTGACGCGGCAGAGGGCGACTTCGACAAGTTTGACCGCGTTCGCGTTCCCAAGGTTCTGTACGCCGGTATGCTGGAATACGACGGCGATCTGCACATTCCGAAAAAATATCTGGTATCTCCCCCCGAGATCACCAATACCATGGGCGAGTATCTTGCTGCTGCAAAGGTTCCTGTCCTTGCTATTTCCGAAACCCAGAAATACGGCCACGTGACCTACTTCTGGAACGGCAACAAATCGGGCAAATTCGACGACGAGCTGGAAACCTATATCGAGATCCCCTCTGACGTGGTTCCCTTTGAGCAAAGACCTTGGATGAAGTGCGCCGAGATCACCGACACGCTCATTGACTGTCTGCGTTCCGGGAAATATAAGTGCCTGCGCGTCAACTTCCCCAACGGTGATATGGTGGGACACACCGGCTCTCTCGCCGCAACCCGTTGCTCCATGGAAGCCCTTGACCTGCAGCTGGGCAGGATCCTGCCCGTTATCGACGAGCTGGGCGGCGTGGCTGTGATCACTGCCGACCATGGAAATGCCGACGAAATGTTTGAAATGGATAAAAAAGGACAGCCCAAGGTGGACAAGGACGGCAAGATGAAGTCCAAGACCAGCCACACCCTCAATCCCGTTCCCTGCATCATCTACGACAACACCGCTGCGAAAAACAGTTACACCGTAAAGGCAGACGAGGGCAAGTTCGGGCTTTCCAACGTGGCGGCAACCGTTGTCAATCTTCTGGGCTACGAGGCACCCGAAATGTGGGATGCTTCCATCATTGAGGTTCAATAAAATGCCGTTTTACACCGAGCTTCACGCCCACACCTCGGAAGTCAGCTCCTGCGCACATCAAACGGCGGAGCAGGTGGCGGATCGGTATATCGCCGAGGGATATTCCACGGTCGTGGTCACCAATCATTATACCAAATCGACCTTGGAAAGAGCTGGCGACAACTGGGATTCCCGATTTGAATATTACCTGTCTGGCTACCGAAAAATGCGGGACTACGCGGACGGAAAATTGACGGTCCTCCTCGGAATGGAATTGCGGTTTACCGAAAATCTCAACGATTATCTGATCTTCGGAGCAGACGAGGAATTCATTTATTCCCATCCCAATCTCCACGAAATGACGCTAAAAACCTTTCGCCCGCTGGCGGACAAAGAGGGCTTGCTGATCGTGCAAGCCCACCCCTTCCGCAACAAAATGACGGTGATGAATCCCGATCTCATTCACGGCGTGGAAGTTTTCAACGCCCACGCAGGACACGATTCCAGAAACGATCTGGCACTGGCATGGTGCCGTCGGTACGGCAAGATCCCAACGTCGGGAAGTGATTTTCACGATGCGGATTTTTATGTAAAGGGTGGGATCAAAACCGACGAAAAGATCACGTCCATGAACCGACTGACCGAGCTTTTGCGCGCCAAACAGGGCTACACCCTGCTTTGCGGCGGTCCTGCCGCTGAACGGGACGGCATGGCTGATCTTCGTGCCGAATCTTTGGAACAGTAAAGGAACCAAACGTATGTCAACTGAATTGGAACAATTGCAGAAACGGTGCAATCAATGCCACAACTGCCCCTTGGGTGACACCCGAACCAATCTGGTGTTCGGTGTGGGAAATCCCAACGCCGATCTGATGTTCGTGGGGGAAGCCCCCGGTGAACAGGAGGATTTGAGCGGCACGCCCTTCGTGGGCAGAGCGGGTCAGCTGCTTGACCGCTATCTCTACGCGGTGGATATTGCCCGCGAAGACGTTTACATCGCAAATATTCTCAAATGCCGTCCCCCAAAGAACCGAGATCCCCTCCCCGCCGAGGAAGACGCCTGCATCGGTTATCTTCGGGAGCAGGTGAAGCTGATCCGCCCAAAGATCATCGTTTGCTTGGGAAGGATCGCCGCCATGCGGTTGATCAAACCCGATTTTAAGATCACGCAAGAGCACGGTCAATGGTTCGAAAAAGGAAATTTCCTCATGACCGCCGTATTTCATCCTGCAGCGTTGCTTCGCGATCCTCGCCGAAAAGAGGATATGATGGAAGATATGAAGCAGATCCGCGACAAGCTCAAGGAATTGAGGGAAAAAGATTCTCTATGAATTTTTCAGCACTTTTAGACGTTATCATCACCCTCTTTTTGTTGATGATCTGCGGCTACGTCTGCCGAAAGCTGGGGGTTCTGGATACCGTGGCATCCAAAAATCTTTCCAAGCTGATCATCACGGTGGGACAACCCATGATGATCATTGGCGCGCTGAACAATGCGGCGTACACTGAAGAAAATTTGAAGATCGCTCTTTACACCACGCTAATCAGCTTTGCTATGCACGTCGTCATGGGCACCGCCGCATTCTTCATTTGCAGAAGGATAAAAAATTTGAACCACGCCAAGCTGATTGAATTTGGGCTGGTGTTTACCAACTGCGGTTTTCTCGGATTCCCCGTACTGGACTCCATCTACGGCGACGGAATGGGAAGCTTTATGGGGGCGTTCTACGTGATCGCGTTCCATATCTTCCTCTGGACTTGGGGCATCGCGATTTTGGCAAGAGGACGGAATGACATCAAGCTCACTCCCAAAAAGGCGTTGCTGAACTACGGAACCGTCCCCTGCGCCATCGGGATCTTACTTTATCTGCTAAAGCCCGTTTTGGAAATGCCCCAATCGGTTGGGAAATTCTTTTCCTACCTGGGCGGACTTTGCACGCCCATCTCGGTGTTGATCACGGGCGGGCTTCTGGCAACCATCTCTTTGGGTTCTATGTTCAAGAGCAAAAAGCTATATCTGACGTCTTTTCTGAAGCTGTTGGTATTTCCCTTTGCCGCCTGCATCCTTGCCAAGCTTTGCGGATTATCCGATACGTACGTCATCCTCTGCACGGTCATGGCAGGATTGCCCTGCGCTTCCACAGTCGTCATGCTGGCAGAGCTTCACGACATTGAGCCTGCCTACGCTTCTCAAACAGTTGGGATGACCTCTCTCCTGACGACGGCTACACTACCCTGCGTGGTGCTTTTTGCCAAGTGGATCATTACGCTTTAATGAAATGCGGATACCAATATGAAAATCTTATCCATTGGAAACAACTTTTCTCATGACGCTCATCGGTATCTTCACCGCATTTCGGTGGCTGCGGAAACACCAATCAAATGCCTCGCATTATACCCGACAGAGCCAGTACCGACGAGGAATACGCCGTCATCTGCAAAATGATCACTACCGTTACAAAATAATACGTAATACCAATTCTCTTTTAAAATCTTGAATGATACCCGTAGGGGCGACCACAGTGGTCGCCCGCCGGCGTTCAATGAACGCTCCTACAGAGATTCCAGGTTTTTATTGAGAAATAGCATAAGAACAGCGAGATCGAAGTGTCAATTTCGATCTCGCTGTTCCTTTTATACTTTCAAAAAGTAAGGCGGATTTTTATGCTCATTGGCAGAAAAATCTGTCGCCAGCAATTCTCTCAAACGAAATTCGTCCATATCGGGAATTGCTTTTTTCGTATATTCCAACAAATAACGATAGGCGTCGGGCTGGGAGATCTTTTGCAAGGGACGCGGATCGGCTTCAGTCAGATACTCCGAAAAGCCCTCCCAAAACGCAAACGGAGAATCAGCAAAATGTATGAAATACTCCTTGGCGTGAGCAAATTTTCCGCTCTCGTCAAACCGCTCCAAAACCTCCGCGATCCTCGTCAGACGGCAAAGCTCCCCGTAGGTCATCCAGTTGCTTTGCAGTACGGTATAGGGCGGCTCGGGCAGGTAAACGTAACCGTAATCGTCCGCTTTCTCCCGTAATTTCGTACCGTGGAGCAGCTTCAAAAAGCCCAACTGAAGCATATCACAGCAACCGTAAGCATCGTCAAAAGATCGTTTGAATCTCTCATAGCCCTCATAGGGTAACCCCGCGATCAGATCCAGATGAACGTGGATATTCCCCATAACGTGTACGCGCCGGACCGCGCGGATCACAGCCTCGGGCTCAATGTGCCTCGAAACCTCTTTTAAGGTGTCCGGATTGGTGCTTTGCAAGCCGATCTCCAATTGGATCTTCCCTTTGGGGAACCGTTCCAGAATTGCAAAGCTTTCCTCGTTGAGCAAGGAAGCGCAGACCTCAAAGTGGTAATGCTTGGTGTATTGGGCGGATAAAAGCCCTTCCCAAATACGGTTAGCGCGCTTGACGTCGGCGTTGAAGGTGCGGTCAACAAATTTGATGATCCTGCAATCGGAATGATCTTCAAAACCCAGCAAGTCTTTCAGCGTCTGTTCCGCGCTTTTCATCCGAACGTCTGCCGTGGCAGAGGAAAGACAGTATCCGCAGGAATAGGGGCAACCTCTGGACGATTCATAATACAAAACGGTTCCCGTTTTCTCGTCGGCGCCATAAAGAATCCCTTCGTTTTTCATAACGTTGGGCGTTTTCCCATACAGGATCCGAGGAAGGGGGGCACCGTTTTGAATGGCGTTGCAGGCTTCCACGATCGCATCCTCTCCCTCACCGCATATGATGGCATCGAACCAATTCTCCCCACCAAAACGTTCCGTCCCGTAAGACACCTCGGGACCACCCAGAAGAATACGGCAATCGGGACACAATCCCCGCAAAGCTTTGGCGAGCATTAGGGTTTCTCTTAAGTTCCAGATATAGCAGGAGAAGCTGTAAACGTCCCCCCGCTCTTGCCAAAGGCGCTCCAAAACGTGCGCCGTCCGATCCTTGAGAGTCCTCTCGATCAGCACCGCTTCAAATCCATTCTTCTTCAAAGGCTCACGCAAGCAACGCAATGCAAGACTGCTGTGCGCCCAGGATGCGTTTAACGTGAATAACACCACTTTCATTGTCTTTTCTACACCTCGCAACTTGTTCTTCTTTTATTTTACCACAGATTTAAGAATTTTGCAAGTCAAACAGACCAATACAGAAATTTTTCGTAAACGTTTCCTTCTCCGAAAAATCCATAGCAGAAGCATAAATATTCTCCAATTCAAAATGTGCCCATCGAACGTTTTGCATCTGCGTCACGGTTTCATGTAACAACGCATCCAACATTCCGGTGTCAAAATTGACCGTTTCCCGAACAGACCGCAGCTCGGCGTTCTTCAAAAAGCGCCGCATGGCAATGCGGTGATGAGGAATCTCCGGTGGCTCCCCGTACCAAACAGCAAAAGCCGTACCGCTCTCCGAGCAAAACAGCCCGTCAATGACCTCGGGCAAAACGGGATCCCTGGACACCTGCACGCAAAGCTGTTTTTCGCGCGCCAAGCGGTAAAGCTCTCCCATCAGATACTCCGAGCTGCCCTTGCAATCCTCAATCAAATACAGCCGTTTTGCGCCCGACACGAAGGTATCAAAGCGCACCACGCCCCCCATCCCAACCGAACACGTGAGGGTGGTGTGGCTCTCAAAGCCTTCTCCTTTTGGAACGCGTTGCATCAGCTTTTTGGCATATTCCGAGATGGCACTTTGACGAACGTAGGGCAACACCTTCTCCCGTCTGTTTTGGTAGACCGATCCGTATGCGGAAAGATACCGATACGCCATACGATAACCCGTCATCTTGCTCTCGTGCAACCGTCGGATCTCCTCACCTTGCCGACGCAATCGGGATGCATCCCAAAATGCTCCCAGATTGATCAATTCCTCTCGCACTCCGGGGGATCGCGGCTCGTACACGTGGGGCGCGGTACCGTCCAAAAACGCCATGGATTTCCCGTCACGCCGCAGGATCACACCGTCCAAGGAATCCGCATCCGAGGAACAGTAGATCATTTGTGAGCGCCATCCCCGTTCTTCTGCGTA
>JAZSMC010000122.1:0-6189 GCA_045535705.1 Eubacteriales bacterium | reverse complement strand
CCCGTTCCCGAGGCGACTTCACCCATGGAGCCGCGCATACAAGAAACGGTACCCCCCGACGTGGCGATATCCGCTCCCGTGGCGGAAGCCCCCACCGAAATGCCCGCAGCCCCCGTTGCAGAACGACCTGCTCCCGTGACGCCCGCGTATCGGATCGTTGGGGACGTGTTTCATTCCTACGTCATTGTGGAACTGGAAGATAAGTTGCTGCTCATCGACCAGCACGCCGCCCACGAGCGGATCCTGTTCGAGCAATTGAAAGCGGGACTTCACGAAATGGAGATCTGTTCTCAAATGCTGATGCTTCCCGTGGAAACCATGATGACCGCCGCCGAGGTGGAGATCCTGCGAGAGTATGACGGCGAGTTGAAAAAGATCGGTTTTTCGCTCCGCTACGCCCGCAACACCGTTTCGGCAGACGCCATCCCCGAAGGAATTCAGCCCAACGCGGTGTCGGATATGCTCCAAACCATGGCGGGACGGCTGTTGGACAACACGGGCAGCGTGAAGCTGACGCGTGACATCATCTTTGAAAAGGCGCTCTATCAAGCGTCCTGCAAAGCCGCCATCAAGGCAGGGCGGGAATACGCCCCCGAGCATATCCAATGGCTGGTGAAAAAGCTGATGGAGCTTCCCGACATCACTTTCTGTCCTCACGGCAGACCTGTGGCAATGGAGCTGACCAAGCGCACGTTAGACCGTCAATTTGATCGGACGGGCTTTTAGAACTTTTTATAACTTACCAAGGAACAAACTGTATTTTTGTTACCGGAAAGGATCTTGCAATGTTTGAACTTTTAACCACCGACGGCAGAGCGCGGAGAGGCGTTTTGCATACGGTTCACGGGGATATTCAGACTCCCGTGTTCATGAACGTTGGAACCTGCGCCGCAATCAAGGGCGGCGTGAACACCATGGAGCTTCGGGAGATCGGGTGCCAGGTGGAGCTTTCCAACACCTACCACCTTCATCTTCGCCCGGGCGACCGTCTGGTCCACGATATGGGCGGACTTCATAAATTCATGAACTGGGACCGCCCCATCCTCACCGACAGCGGCGGATTCCAAGTGTTCTCCCTGGCGCAATTGCGGAAGATCAACGAGGAAGGCGTGCGCTTTCAATCCCACATCGACGGCAAGCGGATCTTTATGGGGCCCGAGGAAAGTATGCAGATCCAGTCCAATCTGGCATCCACCATTGCCATGGCGTTTGACGAGTGCATCGAAAATCCCGCGCCCTACCGCTACGTGGAAGAAAGCATCGCACGCACCTACCGTTGGTTGGAGCGTTGCAAGCGTGAAATGGCGCGGCTCAACACCCTGCCCGATACCATCAACAAGCATCAAATGCTCTTTGGAATCAATCAAGGCGGAACCTACGAGGATCTCCGTATCCGCCATATGCAGCAGATCGCGGAGCTGGATCTGAACGGCTACGCCATCGGCGGTCTTGCCGTTGGCGAAGCTACCGAAGATATGTACCGCATCATCGACGCCGTGGAGCCTTATATGCCAAAAAACAAACCCCGCTACCTCATGGGCGTGGGGACGCCTTGCAATATTCTGGAAGCGGTACACCTCGGCGTGGATTTCTTTGATTGCGTTATGCCCAGCCGTAACGCCCGCCACGGGAACCTCTTTACGTGGCATGGGAAAATGAACCTCATGAACGAAAAATACGCCAAAGATCCCCGTCCGTTTGACGAAGGCTGCAATTGCCCCGCCTGTCGGAACTATAGCCGTTCCTACGTCCGTCATCTGCTCAAAGCCAAAGAAGCCGTGGGGATGCACCTCGCCGTGGTTCATAACCTCTATTTCTACAACGAGCTGACCGCCAAGATCCGCGAAGCGCTGGACGGCGGCTACTTTGAATCCTTCTACCAAAAATACCACGTTCTCCTCGGCGAACGCCGCGAGGATTAAGGTCGTAAGGAAGGTCGTGAGGCTTTGCCTCACGACCTTTGTGTAGGCAAAGCCCGTGACCTTCCCCTCAATCAAACTCGTTCCAGAAATCCAGTGTCATTTTCTCGTATTCAGGGCGGTTGAGGTGGTAGCTCATGCCGTGGTTGGCGCCCGGGACGACCAAAAGCCGCTTGGGGGACGCACAGCTTTTGTAGTTTTCGTAGGTCATTTCCACGGGGACGAAGCTGTCGTCGGCACCGTGGATAAAAAGGACGGGGATATTGGTTTGGGCGAGGGCGTCGGTGGCGGAGAAATCCCGCGCGCCGGTGTTGATCTTCTTTTTGCAGAGGTCGTTGGCGGCGCGGGCGTAAAGACCGTAGGGAACGTGAAAATTATTTTCCACCACGTGCTTCCAAATGGCGTGTGGGGACGTAAATCCGCAGTCGGCAATGATCCCGTGCACGTTGTCTGGCATAGTCAGTCCCGAAGCCATGAGGACGGTGGTGGCGCCCATGGAGATGCCGCCCAGATAAATGGGGAGCGAGTTTTGGCAACGCTCGTTCACCCATTTCACCCAATCGCGGCAGTCGTAGCGTTCCAGTAGCCCGAAGCCCATGTAGTCGCCTTCGCTGTTGTTTTGTCCGCGCTGTTCGGCAAACAGGATGCAACAGCCGTTGTCGTGCCAAAAATCCGCGATAGTGCCAAAATCCCGCGACCAACGGGAACGCCAACCGTGCATGGCAACGATAACGCGGCGGGGGTTCTCGCAGGGATACCAATGCCCTGCCAGACGGATGCCGTCGGAGCTGACGATCTCCACGTGCTCGTTCACTTTTTCTTCCAATTTTTGCGCGGCGTCGGACAGCATGATCTCCACTTCCGCACCGTAGTCGGCTCCGCGGATCTTTTTCTTTGCCATGCGCTTGGGCGCTTCCCGATCCAACGCCAACCGCATGAGGTACTTGGTGGACGCGTGAGATGCGTAAACGCTTGCTGCGCCCACGGCGGCTCCTACGCCCAGCCCGATCCATAAATTCCTCCATTTCATATTCAAACACCTCCTAACACGTCTATCATTCCCTTTTTTTCAACGTAACTTTCATCGCATGAAAAATTTTATGCCTTTTCCGTAAAATTTATACACGCGGAAGAATGAGGGACTGGCCGTGCTTCCCTTCATAGCTTTATTGTGATATTAAAGTACAATCGTTCGGCTTACTGACGTGTCGGCGCTATTGCTGCTCACAATTATTCAGGAGCTTGATGCCTAAACGCCTTTGCAAAAAACGACATTTTATTTTTAGAAGCATGAATAGTTTTTTGCCTTTTTTAATAAAATTGATTGACTTTTCTCAAGGATTGTGGTAAAATGAATAGAGGTATGCGATCCGAAAGATCCGATTTTCCCGAATTTTTAGAGAGGATAGGTCGGGTCAGTAATAGAAACAGGAGTGTGCTATGGAAAATAACAGTCGTAAAATCCAACCGGAATACACGGTTGACTTGGTTCACATATTGAAAAGCCTTTGGAAACGGGTTTGGATCATCATTTTAGCAGCCGTTTTGGTGGCAGGTGGGGCGTTTATTTACGCTTCGAAATTTCAAACGCCCAAATATTCCGCCAAGATACAGTTGATGGTAAAGAACGCCGCCAAGGCAGAATCCTCGGTGGAGGACGTGGAATATATTTTGAGCTTGACCGCTACTGAGCTTGACGCAGCGCAGAGCTTGGTTGTGACCTACAAGGAAATCCTGGTGGGCGCCACTACCATGAACCAGGTAATTGATCTGATCAACGAAAGATATGAGGTGCCCCAGGAGGATGCCTATACTCCCGAAAAGCTTGCAAGCATGATTAAGGTGGAGCCTGTGGAAGAAACGGCTCTGATGGCGATCACCGTAACGGCGGACAACCCCAAGAACGCTGCCATTATCGCAAACTGCATCGCAGAGGTCCTCCCCTCGCGAGTAACCGATGAAACCTTGGAGCTGAAGCCCTTGGCGGTGGTGGACAAAGCGGACGAGGAAGCGGTGAAGCAGGTTGCTCCGAATCCAACGTCCTCAGCTGTGAGGGGCGGTATCATTGGCGCACTTCTGGCGGCGCTGGTGTTGGCTGTGATCGCAGTGATTGACGGTTCTATTCACGACGAAGACTACATCTTGAAGACCTATAATTATCCCGTTTTGGCAAAGATTCCCATGATTTCTTCCAACGCGTCTTTCAAAAACACGTTGGACGAGAAGACCGAGAAGAAATAAGAGCAGAGGAGAAAGAACGATGAAAAAAAACACGCATAATCTGCCGGATTCCCTGCTCCCGTTGCATGAAAACCTGGGCTTTGCGGCAATGGAGCAATATAAGCTGCTCCGCACCAATTTGAATTTCGTGCTTCCGGAGGGCGAAAAATGTCCCGTGATCGGCATCACCAGCTCGGTAAGAGGTGAGGGAAAGAGCACCACTGCCGTGAATTTAGCGTACGTTCTGGCGGCTGACAAGAAAAAGGTACTGTTGATCGACGGAGATCTGCGTCTTCCCAGTATCGCCAAGAAAATGGACGTGCAAAGCACCCCCGGTCTTACCAATCTGCTGGTGACCTACGACGTGGATAATCTGGACCAATTCCGCTCTAAGGTGCTGGATAGATGGTACGTGATGCCCTCCGGTCCGTTGCCTCCCAATCCTTCCGAGCTGTTGGGCTCTCCCAAGATGGCAAAGCTTTTGGAGCTTTTGCGTGAAAAATTTGATTATATTATTCTGGATCTCCCCCCCGTCAGCGTGGTGTCGGATGCTTTGGCTGTTTCCCGTTTGATCTCGGGTATGATCCTGGTGATTCGTGAGGATTACACCGATAAGCGGGAGCTGGAAACCTGCGTTCGTCAGTTGGATTTGGCAAACGTAAAGGTGTTTGGATGTGTTTGGAATGAAACCAAAGAGCAAAGCGCAAGGAAGTACAAGCGCTATTCCGACAACTACCGTTACGGCTACTACAGCCGTGAAAAGGGAAACAAGCGTCCCCCTGCAATCTGAATCGTTGGAGTCCTTGGGGTTGCGTCGCATGTATGGTGGTGCAACTCCTTTCCATGTTTTGCGTTCACATAATTATGTAAACAAAAAAAGGAGCCGATTTATGGCAAAACACACATATAAGCTGTTCCGAAACCGTACGGTTTTGTGGCGGCAGCTGATCCTCTTTTGTTTTGACGCAGCGGTGCTGATGCTTGCCGCCGTGACGGCGTTGGCGCTTCGGTACGAATTTGATTTTTCAGATACCGGCTTTATCAATTATCTTGAAAACGTTGTGAAGCTGTTACCTATTACCCTTACATTGTCCCTGCTGATTTTTAATTTGATGGGACTCTACACCAGTATTTGGTCCTTCGTTGGAGAACAAGAGCTGGTTCGGGTGGTGTTGGCGTGCTTGCTGTCCTCGGCGCAGTGGATCTCAGTGCAGTTTTTGTTTGGTTTGCGGGTGCCCCGCAGTTTTGCGGTATTTCACTTTTTCCTGCTGTTTGCCATGGTGGCGTTTGCAAGATTTTTCTACCGTGTTCTCCGCCGCATCCGTGACAGATGGGATTGCCGAAACGTTCCGCGCCGAAGGACGTTGGTGATCGGTGCGGGAGAAGCAGGCGCGATGGTCGTGCGAGAACTGCAGCGAAGCAACTATTCCGAAAGCGAGGTCGTTTGCATGGTTGACGACAACGTCGGAAAGCTCGGCAGAACCCTTTACGGCGTTAAAGTGGTTGGAACCGTTGCGGAAATTGAGGACGTGGTGAAGAAATACGAGATCGAAGATATTATTTTCGCTATTCCGTCCATGCCTATGCAGGAGCAAAAGGCAATCTTGAACCGTTGCAAAGACACGGACTGTCAGTTGAAAACCTTGCCCGGAATCTATCAGCTGGTGAACGGCGAGGTGAGCGTTCAAAAGATCCGAAAGGTGGAAATTGAGGATCTTTTGGCGCGGGATCCCATCAGAGTCAATATGGACGAGATCATGGGATACGTCAGCGGAAAGACCGTGTTGGTGACGGGCGGCGGAGGATCCATCGGAAGCGAGCTTTGCCGTCAGATTGCGGCTCACCAACCGAAGCAATTGATCATTTTCGACATTTATGAAAACAACGCGTACGCCATTCAGCAAGAGCTGAAGCGCACTCTGCCCGATCTGAAGCTGGAAGTTCTGATCGGCTCCGTGAGAGATCGGAAGCGAGTGGATCTGGTGTTTGAAACCTACAAGCCCCAATTGGTCTATCACGCCGCCGCTCACAAGCACGTTCCGCTGATGGA
>JAZSMC010000053.1:0-4806 GCA_045535705.1 Eubacteriales bacterium | reverse complement strand
GCCATCATGGTGTTGGCATCTCCGATGCGGAGCTTGGTGACGACCATGGTCTTGGCGCCTGCCTGATGCGCCTCGATAGCGGCGGAAGAACCTGCTCCGCCTCCGCCGATGACCAGAACGTCCACGTCATACTTCACGTCGTTCAGATCAATATCGGTTGCTGCGATGCGACTATGCGCTTCCAGCATCTCACAAAGCTCCACAGGCACCTTCTCTCCCTTGTTGGGACCGATCTTCAGCACGGCGAACTCGCTCTGCTTATAGTCGGGATGGTACTGCGCCAGAAGGTCTTCCTTCTGCTTTGCGGTCATACGGGCGGGCTCGTAGGCGATGTTCGCCTCTCTTGCGGCTTCCACAGCCTTCAGGGATTCTTGAAATTCAGCAGAATACATCTCACTCGCCCTCCTTATTTCTCGATTTCACGATTGTTGTAAAGTTCCTTCATTTCCTCAATGGGCTTACCCATCAGCGCCTCGATCAGCTCGGTGAAGGTGCCGTTCTCGATCTCCTTGACACGGTTTTCCAAATGCTCGGACTTGGGTGCCAAATATTTACCCGTGATTCGTCTTGCCAGCATTGCAACCTGGGGATGAGAGATCCCTGCGGGGCAACGCGCGGAGCATACGCCGCACATGACGCAGTCGAAGGACTCCTCGGCGCACTTCTCAAACTCCCCTCTCTGGGCGTATGCGATGTACTGCATGACGTTGAGGGACTGGGTACAGCTCTTGGTGCAAGCGTTGCATCCGATGCAAGCGTAAATTTCAGGGTACAGCTGCATCATCACTTGCTCGGTGGGCTTGACGGTTTCCATATCGTAGACCTGCTTTACCAGCGGGAAGAACGGCAGAGTCGCAACGTACATTCCCTCCTCAACCTTGGTCTGGCAAGCCAGGCAGGTCTTCAGCTCACGCTCGCCCTTGATACGGTAGATGGTCGCGCAAGCGCCGCAGAAGCCGTTACGGCATCCGCATCCGCGCACCAACTGGTATCCTGCGTATTCCATGGCGCACATGATGGTCAAGTCGGCAGGCACGCTGTACTGCTTGCCGAACAAATAAACATTTACCATTTTTTCCATTATCGTTATCCTTTCCGTGACATTCTCAATATTCGTCGGGAAGCTCATCCAACTCGTCGCAACGGAACACGGGACCGTCCTTGCAGACGTACTTGCTTCCTACGTTACACCGTCCGCATTTGCCGATTCCGCACTTCATGCGAAGCTCCAGCGTGGTATAGACCTGCGTCTTATCAAAGCCCAGCTCCTGAAGTCCCGCCAAAGTGAACTTGATCATGATGGGGGGACCGCAGAGAATGGCGGTCTTATCCGTGGAGAAATTCAGCTCCTTGACGTAATTGGGAACGAATCCAACGTGGCCGTTCCATTCGGGCTGCTCGCGGTCGATGGTGAGGTACACGTTCACACCCGCATCCTTCGACCACTCGTCGATGATCTCCCGGTAGTCCACCAGATCCTGCATACTGCGGGAGCCGTAAACGATGTCAATCTTTCCGTATCTGTCACGGTAATGGCGGCAGTAGTTGATCACGGAACGCAGCGGAGCCAAGCCGATACCGCCCGCGATGAACAGCATATCCTTCCCTGCAAAAGCGGTATCCACCGGAAACGCGTTTCCGTAGGGACCGCGAATGGTGATCTGCTGTCCCACTTCCATGGAGTGAAGCCACTCGGTGACACATCCGCACTTTTTAATGGAAAATTCCATATATTCGGTATTGGTGGGAGAAGACGTAATGGAGAACATTGCCTCGCCCACGCCCGGGATGGACAGCATTGCGCATTGTCCCGGCATATGGTCAAACGCCTTCTTGCCGTCTGGCGTGACCACTCGGAAGGTCTTGACGTCGGGGGTGTCGATGCGAATATCGGTCACCACTCCAACCACGGGGATCAGTGCTTCTTTCATATCGTGCATCACTTGTCACCTCCCAATTTTTTCATAACCTTAACGATGTTCATATTGATGGGACACTTGGAAAGGCAGCGTCCGCAGCCTACGCAGGAGAACAGTCCGTCATTGTTGGTGGGATAATACACCAGCTTGTGCATAAATCTCTGACGGAAGCGTTCCAATTGTGTCAAACGGGAGTTCCCGTGCGCCATTTTGGTGAAATCGGAATACATACAGGAATCCCAGCAGCGGAAGCGCTTCACGCCGTTTCCCGTGTTGAAATCCTTAATATCGTAGCACTGACAGGTGGGGCAAACGAAGGTGCAGGTGCCGCATCCCAGACAGGTGGCGGACAGCTCCTTCCATTCGGGCGCATCAAAGAATTCCTTGGTCTTATCTGCGCCAAACGCGTCTGCTTGCAGATCTGCCAAAGGCAATTTACGCAAGCGCTCACCGATCAGTTTCTTTTGTTCCTCCACTGCGGTTCCGTCGGTTTCTTCGGTCAAAGAGGACAGAGATGCCAACAGCGCCTCGCCTTTTTCGGTCTTCGCGTTCAGATAGAGGGTATCCTCGGTCTTGTAGCAAACCACGTCGCCGTCTGGATCTGCCGCGTCGATACCGAAGGTACCGCAGAAGCAGGTTTCGGCAGGGCGGCTGCAAGCCATGGAAACGATGATTCCATGATTGCGTCGATTCTGATAATACGAATCCACGGGATCAGCCAGGAACACACGGTCAAGGATCTCAAAGCTCTTGACGTCGCAAGCTCGAACGCCGAAAACGACGAAATCCTCACACTCGCTTCTGGTATCGATGACCTCAATGGTCTTCCCTTCCATCTTGAAATCCATCAGATTTTCGGTCTGGGGGAAGAAAAAGTCTTTGGCACTGCGAACGGTATTGAGGGCGTTCGACAGCTCTTTTCCATCTGCCCACTCCTCATAGCGGGCACCGCCGTTGCCGTCAACAGGCAGATACAGTCGGCTCTTGGAAGCGATCTCGGAGAACAGTGCGTTCAGTTGATTCAAAAAGATCTTACGCATTTTCGTTCCCCCTTTCCACTGCCTCGTCCGGCTCAAGGTCATCCAACGTATAGTCCACGATGGGCGCGCGGCTTCCAACCTCGGCGCCTGCCTGATACTCGCCGTAGAACGAATCAATATCCTTGATGAACTTACGGTTCAGAGGGTGCAGAGGGATCTGCTGCGGGCAAACACGGGAGCATTCGCCACAGTCGGTGCATCGCCCAGCTACGTGGAACGCGCGGATCACGTGGAACAGCTTTTCCTCAAATTCGTTGCTTACCGCCTTATTTTCCAGTCCCGAATCGGGATTGTCGAACACGCACTTCTCGCAGGTGCAAGCGGGACAAACGTCACGGCAGGCGTTGCAACGGATGCAACGGGAAAGCTCGTTCTGCCAAAAAGCAAACCGCTCGTCTGCCGTCATTTTTTCTAACTTTTCTACTTCGTCAAAGCGGTTGGAATCGATCACGTCACCGCTCTCGCCCAAAAGCTCGTCATATGCAACGTGCTTTTTGGACTTGCAGTTTTTGCAGCGCTCTGCCAAGAGATCCTCGCGGTTTGCGGTGAGCACTCCGTCGTAAAGGGTTTCGATCTTAACAGCGTCACCTTCAACGGTAACGTTGGCAATTCCCTCATCCGCATTTTTCACCAGATCGACGTCCAGCATACCGTTGCAAGGAACGCCTACGGCGTAAACCGCATCACGGTTGAAGCGATGCTCGGTGAGAAGCTGATTGAAGCTATAGGTATCGCAGGGCTTGAGGAACACGAGAACCTTTCCCTCTCCCTTTGCGGTTTCTTTGATCAGATATTTGGAGAAATTCGCTCCGCAGAATCCGTTCCAAACCAATTCTGTCAATTCATCCTTGGATGTGAACACTGCGGGGGTAACGTCATAGGCAAATTCGCCTTTTTTCCATCCCAGCACGCGGTTGACCGTGCCGTTCTCCAGGAGTTGGGATGCCTTCTCAATGAGAAGCTCTCTCGTTATTTCTTGCATCTCAAATCCTCCAATCTTTTATTTTCGCCCAATGCCGCAACGGTAGCCACGAAATCGTTCATGGTGGCGGCAAACTTTGCGCCCTCTGCCGCAGACACCCACTCTACGCGAGTGCGCTCCTTCTCAATGCCGAGATAATCCAGCATGGAGAACAGCAGAGCCATACGGCGGCGGGTATAGTAGTTTCCGGAAGTGTAGTGACAGTCGCCGGGGTGACATCCGCAGATGATCACGCCGTCGGCGCCTCTCTGAAACGCTCTCAAAATGAAAGACGGATTGACGCGGCAGGAGCAAGGAACACGAATGATCTTCACTTCCGCGGGATAGTTCAATCGGTTGTTTCCCGCCAGATCCGCGCCCGCGTATGAACACCAGTTACAGCAAAACGCAACGATGAGCGGTTTATATTCGGTCATTTGCATATCGCATCCACCTCCGCCATAATTTGTTTATTCAAGAAGCCTTTCAGATCCATGGCTCCCGACATACAAGCAACCGTACAAGCACCGCAGCCTTGGCACACAGCTTCATTTACCACCGCGATCCGACGCATTTTCGTGGTACGGTCGGGCATTCTGTATTCTCTGTCTTCATAGGTAATGGCACCGTAGGGACATACCTTTTCACAAGTGGAGCATCCGTTACACATCCACTCGTTGGAGTGCGCCACGCAAGCGTTCCCCGTCAGCTTATCCTTGCAAAGCAAGCCGATGACCTTGGAAGCCGCCGCGCCCGCCTGAGAAACCGTTTCGGGAATATCCTTGGGGCCTTGGCACGCGCCCGACAGGAACACGCCTGCCGTGGGGCTTTCCACGGGACGGAGCTTGGGATGAGCTTCGGTGAAGAAGTCGTTGGTATCAAGTCG
>JAZSMC010000121.1:0-4241 GCA_045535705.1 Eubacteriales bacterium | reverse complement strand
GCCGAGTCCGGCGCCATCGAACAGCTTGCGGTCAGTGCCGCTGCACTGGGCGAAGCAAAAAAAGCAAAAAGGGAAGCGGAAAAAGCGCTTCGATAAATCTCAACGAAAGGAGAAAACGGCATGGCGCTTTCTATGCAAGAGCTACAGGATCGGATCGGTTATCAATTTCAGAATCCACAGCTTCTGGAAAGAGCCGTGACGCATTCCTCGTACGCATTTGAAACGGGAGAAAAGAACCACCATCTGCACTGCAACGAGCGGTTGGAGTTTTTGGGAGATACGGTCCTCTCTCTTTTGACCAGTGAATATCTCTACCGCCGTTATCCCACTCTTTCCGAGGGGGAATTGACCAGAATGCGTTCCTCTATGGTGTGTGAAAACGCACTGGCAGGGTATTCCGAGCAGATCGGTCTGGGCGAATTTCTGTTGTTTGGAAAAGGAGAATCCGCAGGTGGCGGAGCCAAAAAGCCTGCCATTCTGGCAGATGCTTTTGAGGCGATCCTGGCGGCGATCTATCTGGACGCTTCCCCCAACGGGATGCAAGCAGCATCGGCGTTTTTGGAACCGTTTCAGAGCAGATCAGCGGATGCGCTGTCCCCCGGACGGATCGACAGCAAATCCCTGTTGCAGGTGTTTCTCCAAAAGGACGGTGCATTGCCGCCCGATTACCGCGTGGTAGAAGCCAGCGGCCCCGATCATGCCAAGGTGTTTACCGTGGACGTGTACCTGGACTCCAACCGCATCGGCAGAGGAACAGGTACCAGCAAGCGGATCGCCGAGCAGGAAGCCGCCGCGGATGCGTTGCGGCTGTTCGGAGTGGATCAATGAGGACGGAGCACCGCAATATTCCGATCTTTATCCCGCATATGGGGTGCCCCCATCAATGCGTGTTTTGCAATCAGCGCTCCATTTCGGGATGCTTGGAATTTGACGAATCATCGGTTCCGAGGCAGATCGAACAAGCACTGAAGACCATTCCCGTGGGAACCGAAACCGAGATCGCGTATTTCGGCGGTTCGTTTACGGGGATCGACCGAGGTTTGATGCTCCGATTGTTGGAAACAGCGGAGTCGTATGTTCACTCGGGAAACGTGCAGTCCATCCGATTGTCCACTCGCCCCGATATGATCGACGCGGAAGTTTTAGGGGTTCTCAAAGAATACTCCGTCAAGCATATCGAATTGGGGATTCAAAGCATGGATGACGAGGTGCTGTCGGCGTCCAAACGGGGACATACCGCAAAACAAGCCGAGGACGCTTGTAGCATGATCTTGGACGCAGGCTTTTCCTTGGTGGGGCAAATGATGATCGGATTGCCGGGATCGACGCTTGAAAGCGAGCGGATGACGGCGCAAAAGATCTGCGATATGGGCGCTTCGGCGTGTCGCATTTACCCAACGGTGGTGTTTCGTGATACTGCGTTAAACCTTTTAACGGAGCGAGGCGACTACCGACCCTTGAGCCTTCCCGATGCGGTGACGAGATCCGCAGAGGCGCTTAAGATTTTTCTGGATCATGACGTTTCTTGCCTGCGGATCGGGCTGTGTGCATCCGAAGGACTTACCTCGGACGCCGCCGTGGCAGGCGCCAATCATCCCGCACTGGGAGAATTGGTCTGGAACGAATTATATTACAAAAACTTATATACGTACCTCAAAAACAATGGCTTTTTGGGGAAAGACGTGGAATTGACCGTTTCAAAACGGGAGATCTCCAAAACGGTGGGGCTGAATCGGCGCAACCTGAAACGGTTGGAGCGTGAGAGCCAGACCGTAGTGCGAAAAATAACGGGCGTACCTTCGGAACATCATCTGTCGGCGCGTCCTTGGAGTAGAAACTGAACGAAGGAGAACATCAACTGTGTATCTGAAATCATTGGAAATGCAGGGCTTCAAGTCCTTTCCCGACAAAACAAAGCTGTTGTTTGACAGTGGCGTGGAAGTCAACGTGGAAAACGAAAATGACGCCCATGGCGTGACGGTCATCGTAGGACCCAACGGTTCGGGAAAATCCAATATTGCGGACGCCATGCGTTGGGTTTTGGGCGAGATCTCGTCCAAGAGCTTGCGCGGAAGCAAAATGGAAGACGTCATTTTCGGTGGCGCGGACAGCCGCCGTCCCATGGGGTACGCCGAGGTTTCGGTGACCTTTGACAACCGCGGCGAATTTGCCAAATTGGATTGCCCATACGATGAGGTCACGGTCACCCGTCGGTATTACCGTGCGGGGGACAGCGAGTATTTTATCAACCGAAAGGCAGTACGTCTGCGGGATATTTACGAGCTGTTCATGCACACGGGTATTGGTCGTGACGGTTATTCCATCATCGGTCAGGGTAGGATCGCGGAGATGGTCTCCCGAAAGAGCGAGGAACGGAGAAGCGTCTTTGAGGATGCTTCGGGAATCGCAAAATATAGACACAAGAAGAACGAATCCGAGCGAAAGCTGGCGGAAACCGAGGACAACATGAACCGCCTCAACGACATTTTTGCCGAGGTGTCATCCCGTGTGGGACCCTTGCAAAAAGAGGCGGAAAAGGCAAGACGCGCCATCGAGCTGTTGGAAAACAAGAAGCGTGCCGACGTGAGCTTGTGGTTGTACGACACCGAGAAGGTGCGTGCCGAGATCACGGCGGCAGAGGAAGCGTACCAGCACGCCGCGTTTGATCTGCAAACCGCCAATGACAATCTGCAAGCGTTAGAGGAGCAGAACGAAAAACTGTTTGAGGCGTCCCAGAGCAGCCGTCGGGAAAGCGAGGCATTGCTTACGCAGATCCGCGAGCAGACCGAAAAGTGCCACGAGCTGGAAAGCCGTCAGAGAGTGGCGGAAAACAGCATTTCCAACGCCAAGGATCTGATCGCGGGGACGCAGGGCAGCCTGCAGGGCACCGAAAGATCCATTCGCGCGGAGCAGGAAGCCTGCGCTGAGCATGCCAAGAAGATCGGCGAATTGGAAGCCTGCGTGGGAACCCTCACCGAGGAGCAAAACGCGCTTTCCAATGAGAAGACCGAACTGGAAAAGAAGGCGTCGGAGCTGGAAAGCATGGTTGCGGAAGCGCTGAACGACATCCGCGGATTGGAAAACGAAAGCATGGACGTCAAGGTTCGGATCTCTGTGCTGGAAACCTCTAAAAACACGGATCTGGATAAAAACACCAGTGCGTTACAGGAGCTTGACGGCTACCGTCGGGTTTCCAAGGATCTGGAAGCACAATTCGTTTCCAAAGAAGCAACGGTGAAAAAATACGATGCCGAGATCGCGGGGATCGACTCCGAGATCGCCGAGCTGGAAGAACGGCTGGAAGCGGCACATACCAAGCTCCGCGAAGATACCGAAGCATGCAACAACGCGCGGTTCCGCCGTGATTCTCTCAATCAAAGAATCACCACCATTCGTTCCATGGAGGAGCATTTTGAGGGGTATTCGGGGGCTGTGAAATACGTGATGAAGCAATACGAGGAAGGTCGCATTACCGACGTTCACGGCGCGCCCTGCGGAATGATTTACGGACCGCTGTCCAAGGTCATTTCCGTGGAAGACAAATTTATCACGGCAATGGAGATCGCGTTGGGCGCAAATCTGCAAAACATCGTGGTGCAGGACGAATCCACCGCAAAGGCGGCAATGTACGCCCTGAAGCGCGGTGAAGCGGGACGGGCTACCTTCTTCCCGCTGACTTCCATGAAGCCGTCAACACCCACCAAGGAAACCACCGACGCGGCGGGTTATCAGGGCTATATCGGCATGGCAGACAGTCTGGTGTCTTCGGATGCGAAATTCAAGGACGTGTTGTCTTCTTTGCTGGGCAGAACCGCCGTATTTGACAATATCGATCACGCCACCGCCATGGCAAAGGCTTGCCACTACCGCGTGCGAGCCGTGACGTTGGACGGACAGCTCATCAACGTGGGCGGTTCGTTCACGGGCGGTTCCGTGAGAACGGGCAACGGGATCCTATCCAGAGCAGGCGAAGTCAAGCATCTGGAAAGCGAGTTGGAAGAGCGTCAGCGTGAAGTGGAAGAATTGGAAAAAGCCCTCGCAAAGCTGGAAGAGGAGATCGACGAATGGAGTGACCGTCAGGCGTCCGCCGAAGACCGACGGGAGCTGATCGGAGTCCTTCGTTCCACCGAAAACGGGCAACTGGAGCAGATCAAAGCAAAGCTGGATGCCAACAATACGCTGCTTGAAAAGCTGCGTCAGGACTACGAGCAGATCATCGCCATGAGCGAGAGATACGAGGA
>JAZSMC010000058.1:0-16755 GCA_045535705.1 Eubacteriales bacterium | reverse complement strand
CGGCGTACAAAAGTACGCCAGAGAGCCAAATCGCGGCTAAAAAACACATAAACATCAGAAATCCGTTAGCGAATTTCTTCCTTAAAGGCTTATATCGCAAAATTTTGCTGATATTTTATCCTTTTTGAGACTCGTGTTTTTTGTTCTGCGCTTAATGAGACAGCCCCTTTTGTTGGTTGCTTCGCAAGCCTTCTCCTGCGGGAGAAGGGGGACCGCGTTAGCGGTGGTGGATGAGGAGTTTATTTAATTTACCGACACCTCATCCTTTTCCCCCACCGAGGAAGGCTAATGAAGTTAATCTACATGTCAACAAAAAAAGGATAGAACAGACATCTCGGTGTAAAAGCACCCCAAAACTCGTAGGCGCGATCATTGATCGCCCCTACACGACTCAAGTTTTCGATTGAGAAATATTTTCATTCGTCTTCTCCGTCTTCTTCCAAAAATTCCTCCGAAAAATCATCCTTGGATGCGCCACAGATCGGACAAGTCCAGTCCACTGGCAGATCCTCAAAATCCGTGTTGGGTAACACGTCGCGCTCCGCTTCTCCTACGGCGGGATCATAAGCGTAACCGCATATCTCACAAACGAAATGGATCATGGTCTTTTCTCTCCGTAAATAAAATAATTCAAATATTCTATAGGCAACGAGCATATATTGAAAGGAACACGTAAATGGGGGATTTGAGGATGAAGCAAGCACGAAGAATTTTTTGGGATGCGCTTTTGCTCACCGCCACTTCCCTGCTCATGAGAACCGTTGGAATCTGGTTTCAGGTGACGGTTTCCAATCGAGCAGGCGCGGAAGTGATGGGATTATACACGCTGATGGCGGGGGTTTACGGTTTGGCGCTGACCTTGGCGACCTCGGGGATCTATCTTGGCGTCACCCGCTTGGTTGCAGAGCTTTTGAGCCACAACGACGCGCGAAAAATAAAGGGGTTTATGAAAACCGCCTGCATCTACGCCACCGTGTGCGGTTGTTTCGCAGCAGTAGTTCTGTTCTCTCTATCCCGCGTCATCGGTACGCGCTGGCTTTCCGACCCGCGCACGGTCCCTTCGCTTCGGTTATTTGCCTGCTCTCTCCCCTTCATTGCCCTTTCCTCGGTGTTCAGCGGGTATTTTACAGCCATTCGCAAAAGCTACAAAAACGCGGGATTACAGATCGCGGAGCAGTTCGTGAAGATCTTCGTCACCATGTATCTGTTTTCCCTCTTTTCCGCCCAAAATACGGAAGCTCTGCTTTGCGGATTGGTGCTGGGGGGCGTTTGCTCCGAGATCTTTTCTTTCTTGGCGAACTGCATCTTTTTTTTCTGTGATAAAAATCAAAAATACTCTCGACCAGAGAAAAAAGCGTTGCCATGCTGTGGGAAAGCACTGCTGAAGATCACCGTTCCCACCGCGCTGACATCCTATATCCGCTCCGGGTTATTGACGCTCCAACACATCCTCATTCCGCGAGGATTGAAAAAAAGCGGTTTTTCGCACACTGCAGCGTTGGCATCCTATGGATGTATTCACAGCATGGCGCTCCCCGTGATCCTTTATCCTGCCGCGCTGATCTCCTCGTTTTCGGGACTTCTGATCCCAACCATGGCAGAATGTCACGTGCAGGGATACCGTCGGCAGATCCGATACATCGTTGCCCGCGTTTGGTTTTTCGCCATGCTGTTCTCGGTTGGCACGGCAGGGATCTTGATCTGCTTCTCCGAGGAATTGGGGGCGTTGCTGTACCCAAACTCAGAAACCGCAAAATACATCCGTTTGTTGGCGCCTTTGATCCCCATCATGTACTTGGACACCGCAACCGACGCCATGCTCAAGGGGCTTGGAGAGCAGGTTTATTCCATGAAGGTCAACGTCATGGACGCTTTGATCTCGGTGGGACTGGTTTGGATCTTGGTTCCGCACCTTGGAATCAACGGATACATCGTTACCGTTTACGTTTCGGAATTATTTAATACGGTCTTTAGCGTAACAAAATTATTGAGTGTTTCTCAAGTATCAGCGAAGCTTCTCAAATGGGTATATCAGCCCTTGCTCTGCATCCTTGCGGCAACCTACATTGCAAAATTTCTCTTTTCTACGGTTCGGTTAGCGATATTCTCCAACACCGCAAATTCGGTTTTCCACTGCGCGTTGACGGCAACCGTCTACGTGGGATTGCTGATTTTAACGGGAACCCTCAACCGCGAGGAGCTTTCCTGGGGGCGCGGACTGTTTCTGCCAGAGAAAGGAATCAAAAAGGAAGTTACAAAAACAAACGTCTGAATTGCCGACCTTCCATGGCGGCGTGGAGCGTTTCGGGAATCTTCGTGAAATCCGCCACCAAGGAATGGGGCTTTTTTTCGGGATCGTCTTGATTCATGGGAACGAAATAAACGTGTTTTTTGGATAGCAAGGTGGCAATGTTTTTCAGATTTGCCGACAGCGCGTCGTTGGACGCCAAGGAGATCACCAAGGGGCGGTCACTCCGTAAATGCGCCTTCGCCGCCATACAAACCGCCGTATCGGTGATACCGTTCGCCAGTTTTGCCAACGTATTTCCCGTGCATGGGCTGATGATCATGGCGTCCAGTTGGATCTTTGGCCCCAGCGGCTCGGCTCCCACCACCGTGTGAACGATCTCTCTGCCACATAAGGCTTCCACTTGATCTCGCAACGAAGCGGCAGTGCCGAAGCGCGTGTCGATGTTCCACACGTTTTCGCTCATGATCGGAAGAACCTCGTAGTTCATATCGATCAATTTTTTCAATTCCTTGAGGGCGACTCCGTGGGTACAAAAGGAGCCGCAAAAAGCATATCCAAGCATAGTCCGATCCTCTCTTACTGTATTGATGCTGAACCTTCTTCCATCTCGATCAAGACCTCCGCCAAAATATTTCCCGCGGTTTCGGGGAAATGCTTACCGGGCAGTGCGGACGCAATGATCAACGGGAAAGAAAGCTTCTCTGCCGCCACCGTATCAAATCCACCGGGCAAGGATGCCAATTCCATCAGCACGCAGTCCGCTCTCCAATGTCGCAAGACCGATTCCGTGACGATGCGCTGCGGAACCGTATTAAATACGATACGACAGTCCGACGGGAGTTTACACAAAGAAGACGTTTCGTCCGCTCCGCAAAGAGCAACCGCTTTGCAGCGCCGGAGCCTTGCATGCTCCAGATCCCGTTCCTTTCGCGCGTAAACGGTAACGTCCGCGCCCAGCGCCAGCAGACGCTCCGCCAAGAGCGACGCGATCCTACCGTATCCCAACACTGCCACGGAGCATCCCTGCAGAGTTACGGGCAACGCCTGCCAAGCAAGCAGGATCGCCCCCTCAACGGTGGGAAGCGCGTTTCGCATTTGCAATGCCTCGGATGAAAAATAATCCCGCATTTGGATTCCTCGATTCTCTGCCTGCTCCATCCACAGAGGCGGGATCATTCCGCCGAAAACCGTGGCGTTTGGTTTCAGTTCTTCTAAAAGATTGGTAAATCGCACGCCCGGTTCCTCCTGCAACGGACATCTGATCCGAACGCCGTCGGCAGTTACGGGTAACGGTAAGGCTACCACGTCGGCAGTTCTGACTGCGCTTCTCCAAGTTGATGCGGTGGACGCCCGTCCGATCCCCCACGCGCATACCGAGATCTGCTTTTGGCGAAAATTTTCCAGCATGGAGATCTGTCTTCCGTCCCCTCCGATGATCGCCCACGTTCTCATGGCTCCTACCCTCTCTTCCGATTTGATTGACGCTAACAGTATATGAGAAAAACCGCCCATCGTCACTGATGAGCGGTTGATTTTATGAGATTCTAATCTGCAAGCGTTTGGATTCCGCGCCAACGCAATATTCTCTCGGCAACAGCGCCATGGGACAGCTTTTAAACAGGATCTCATTTCCGAAAATGACATATTCCACGTCTTGCAAACGGGTATAGAAGGACTCGCTTGGCTGTTTTGTGGCGCCGTGGGTTCCCAAGATCAGAACGTGAGCAGCACCGGCTTCGGATTCCGCCGCTGCCTGCAGATCACTGTTCAGCACGTTTCCGCCCAGATAGACCAAGTTCTGTTCTCCGAGCTTGAGTGAAAGCAGCACGGGAACCTCAATGGCAGTTTCTTTGGAGATCCGATCTAACCGACGAAGCTCCATTCCGTCAATTGCCACTTGATCGGTTCCGTAACGAACCGAAATTCCGTGAATCTCCGCCTCTTGCTCCAATCTGTCAGCAATAGCGGTTTCCTTCTCTCCGCTGCATAGAGGTAACCGTAAAGCTCTGATCTTGATATCGGAAGAAAGCGACGCGATCATGCCTGCGGTCTGCGGATGGTAGTGGGTGAGGATCAATTCTTCCAGTTCCGTGCATCCCGATTCCAATACCGACTGCCCGATCTTTCTGCCCATGGACGCACTTCCGCTTGAAAGATCCACCGCAACGGCTGTCTTCCCTCGGGAGATTACCAACGCTTCCTCATATTCGCGTCGCAGGTAGGTTACGGTCAATTCGCCGTTTGTTGGAATCCCATCCGACCACGCAATGCCCAGGATTACAACGGACAGCCCGACGGGCAAAAGCAACCATCCCCGTCGCTTTAAATAAATGACGGCAAACAAAATCAGCAACACGGATAGCAAAACGATCAACGCTACCGTGATCTCTCCGTTCAGCAACACCAAGGCATTTTGGATCTCGCTGACACGGTACGCGCCCTGCAAAAGCGCACGTAACACCACGCGGCTTAAAAACAGGATCGGCGTACACCAAGGAACAGCCAAAGAAAGGGCGGAAAGAATCAGCGCCGCCCCCATCACGGGTGAAAGCACCAACGTGAGGACGACGGAAAACAAGGAAGCCGAACCAAAAAAATACGCCGATAAAGGCAATATGGCTGCGTTGGCAAATGCACCTACCGCCAATGCAGTTACCACTCCCTTGACCGTCTTTTGAACGGCTTTGGATAGGTATGATTTTTTGAAACGGTTTTCCAGCCATTCCGAAACTGCGGGAACAAAGATCACGATACCGGCAGACGCTACGAAAGACATCCACATAGAAACGTCGGATATGGCGTAAGGTGCGGAAAACAGGATCAAAAACAACGCCACGCATAAAGCAGTGAAAGAATCGTAATCAGCCAAAACGATATATGACAAATATAACACGCAGATCATCAAAACCGCCCGTTGGGTGGACGCCGCACATCCGGTCAAAAACAAATACCCGACTGCCACGCTTGGAACGGTGATCGCCCGAATCTGTTTTCTGACTCGACACCTTTGCAACAAAAACTCCAGCGAGAGGATCAAAATGGAAACGTGCATCCCGCTCAACGCCAACAAGTGAGAGATCCCGCCTCGCTCAAAGGCAAGCACGGTATCCCCCGACAGTCCGCTCCGATCTCCCAAAAAGACGGCAACTGCCAAATTGCCTTCTTCACCGCCAACCGCTTGCTCGATTCTTTGGGAAAGAACGTCCCGAACGTCGCGCACCCAAAGGAGAAGCGAGCCCTGACGGCGCTCCAAAACAGTACAATCCAAATAATCCTCGCAGGTAACGGCACCAACGTAACCGTCGGCAGACAGCACGGTCTTCTCGGGATACAGCAGCGTATCCGCCAAACGGCGTGCCGTTCCCGTCAAGCGGAAGGAATCCCCTCTCTGCAACGCCGACGGATAATCGGTTTCCAAAAGAACGTTGGAGAACGTACGCTGACCGTCTATCTCTCGAAGCTTCACGGAAAATCGGCTTCCGTTAGCACCCGACGTCAGCACCTCGTCAACGTAGCCCTCAACGGTGATCCGTTCACCGTCCCTCTCCTCAAACCGTTTTACCAAAACGTCAAAATAAAGCAAAGATTGGATCAATGCCAGCGCCGCAAACAGGCAACATAGGATGATCTGCGACAGACGTTTTTGCCACTTCCGTTTGAGGTTGTAGAGAAGGATCCCAATTACGGCAAGAAAAATGAACAGAATCATTCCCCACAGCTTGATTTTCAACGGCGTTTTGAACGCCGCCAATGCAGTCAGCACAAAAAGACAGATTGCTAACGCCAGCGGACGGTTTTTGAAAACTTGCATAAGATCCTCTCCTTTCCTCGTTTTTTAAGTTTTTTTTACTAAAAAAGCATAAAAAAGCCACAGATTGAAAAAAACACCTTGACAAATCGACATTTATGGTATATAATAATTTAGGTTATCGGGGCAAACTCGGTAATAAAAATCGAATCTGATTCGGAGGATATACGTTATGTTTGAAACTTTGAAATCTATTCTTGTTGAGGAGCTTCAGTTGGATCCCGACGATATTAAAATGGAATCCGAGCTTGCCAACGATCTCGGCGTAAACTCAATTGAGTTGGCTGATTTGATCATGCTCTGCGAGGAGCAGTTCGGCATTGAGATCGAGGATGAAGACATTCACAAATTCGTTACCATCGGTGACGTTGTTTCCTATCTGGAAGCGCAACAAAAATGATTCTTTCAAACGGGCAACGCATCAACGGCGTTGCCCGTTTGCTTCAAGCAACACCGAAAGCGGACAGAACCTCCCGGGGTTCCGTCCGCTTTTTCTTATTTTAATTTCTGCGTTTTTTCAAAAGCGGCAACCACCGCGTTCATGGCATCCGCACGGAACGCCCCCGCCTCCAATGCGTGAACCCCCGCAATGGTGGTGCCTCCCGGGCTACATACGGCATCCTTCAGCTCGCCCGCGTGCTTTCCGCTTTGCAAAAGCATCTCCGCCGCACCCAAAAGCGTTTGCGCCGCGTAAAGGTTGGCTTTCTCTCTGGGAAGACCGCACTCCACGCCGCCGTCTGCCAATCCCTCGGCAAACAGATACACGAAGGCGGGACCGCATCCCGACAGTGCCCCGGCGGCGTCGATCAGGCGTTCGGGAAGACGATCCAATCTGCCTGCTGCAGAAAGTCCGTTCAAAAAGCCCTTGATCTCATCCTCTGCGGTTCTTTCATTCGCATCGTACAGAATCATTCCCGTTCCAACGGATACGGGCGTATTGGGCATGATGCGGATCACGGAACACTTCACGTTGGCATGACGCTCGATCTGCGCGATGCTGACACCTGCCGCCATACTGACCAAAACGAAAGTATCCGTTCTCTTTTGGAGTATGGGAGAAAGAGTTTCAAGCAATGCCGCCATGGCTTGAGGCTTCACCGCCAAGAAAATATAGTCGCTTTTCATTGCAACGTCGGAAAGCGACGCTACGGTTGCTTGCCCGTTTTTGGCAAACGCTTCGGTTTTGGAAAGGTCGGTGTCGCAAACAGCCAATTGATCTGCCGACAAAATCTTGGATGCCGCAAGCGCCAATGCGCCCCCCATATTGCCGCAACCGATAAACCCAAAGGTAAATTGACTCATAATGCTTCCTTTCTCGGTCAACGGATCTGACCGTTGCCGCGGATCACGTATTTATAAGTTGTCAGTTCTTCCAAGCCCATGGGGCCTCTTGCATGAAGCTTCTGGGTGGAAATTCCGATCTCACATCCCAAGCCGAATTCTCCGCCGTCGGTAAAACGGGTGGATGCGTTGACGTAGACGGCAGAGCTGTCCACCGCCGCCGCAAACAGCTCGGCAGCTTCCTTGTTTTCGGTGATGATCGCCTCGCTGTGGTGGGTGGAGTGTTGCTCAATATGAGAAATCGCCTCGTGAACGTCCCGCACCACCTTGACGGCGAGAATATAATTGAGAAATTCGGTATCAAAATCCACGTCGGACGCGAAGACACCGTGAACGTAGCTCTGCGCGCGCGTGTCCAATCGAAGCTCCACGGTGGGAAGTCCTTTCTCGGAACGCTCAACCGTCAACCGTCGGGAAAGCATGGGCAAAAATCGCTCTGCGATCTTCTCATCCACTAAGCAGACCTCGGCGGCATTGCAAACTGACGGACGGCTGGTTTTGGCGTTTTCGATGATATTCAACGCCTTCTCCAAATCGGCATCACGGTTAACGTAAATATGGCAAATTCCCGTACCCGTTTGGATGCAAGGAACCTTTGCCTGATCCACGCAGGCGCGGATCAGCCCCGCGCCGCCTCTGGGGATCAAAAGATCAACCAATCCCACAGCGGTCATCAGTTCCTTTGCGCCCTCCCGCGAGGTGTCGGGAACCATATTCACGAAATCCTCCGACATTCCCAGCTCGGAAAGTCCTTGGCGAAGCGCTTCCACGATGGCGTAGGAGGAACGAAAGGCTTCCTTTCCCCCTCTCAACACGCACACGTTTCCGCTTTTCAGAGAAAGGGCGGCGGCGTCCGAGGTCACGTTTGGGCGGCTTTCGTAAATGATCGCCACCACGCCCATGGGCACCCGCACCTTTTCGATCTTCTATCCGTTGGGACGCTGCACCTGGTTGATGATCTGTCCGACGGGATGGGGCAGATCCACAACCTCGCGAATCCCTTTCGCCATTCCCGCGATGCGTTCTGCGGTCAAGCGAAGTCTATCCGTCATAACATCGTTCATTCCGTTGGCTTTCGCCTGCGCCAGATCCTCCGCGTTTGCCGCCAAAATGGCTTCCTGATTGGCAAGCAATCGGTCTGCCATGGCGTTCAGCGCACGGTTCTTATCAGCCTCCGACAGCAACGCCAATTGCGCCGCCGCGTTTTTGGCGCGCACCAAAACCTCGTAAACCGTCATTTCGACACCTTCTTTCCGTAAAAGCGTGTGCCCACCTTTGCTCCGTCAAACAAATCGTAGAGCAGCTCGGGCTTGGCGCCGTTCATGATTACCATGTCGCACCCCTTCTCTCCGCAGATCTCTGCGGCGCGGAGCTTGGTCTTCATGCCTCCCGTACCCAACGAGGAGCCCTCGTCTCCTGCCAAAGACCGCAATTCGGGAGTCAATTCCCCAACCTCGCTGATCAGCTTGGCGTTGGAGTCCTTATGCGGATCGGCGGTGTAAAGTCCGTCAATATCCGACAGCAGGATCAAGAGTTCTGCTCCCGCGCTGATGGCGACCATGGCGGACAGCGTATCGTTGTCCCCCACGCGGATCTCCTCGGTTGCAATGGTATCGTTTTCATTGATGATGGGCAGAACGCGAAGCTCCAGTAAGCGGTTGAGGGTGTTTCGGAAATTCTCGTGGCGATCTTCGTGTGAGAAGTCGGAGCCGGTCAACAGGATCTGCGCCACCGTGTGGTGATATTCTCCGAACAGCTTATCATAGGTGTACATCAGCTCACACTGCCCTACCGCTGCCGCCGCCTGCTTGGTTGGAATATCGGTGGGGCGCTCATTCAAGGAGAGCTTCCCAACGCCCATTCCAATGGCGCCCGAGGACACCAGGATCAACTCGTGTCCCGCATTCTTCAGATCGCTCAAAATGCGGCAAAGCTGTTCCACACGGCGAACGTTCAAGCATCCCGTGGAATGTGCCAGCGTAGACGTCCCGACTTTGATAACAATTCTCATGGAGTGACTCTCCTTTTTTTCGGTCAATTATGCGTTCAGCTTTTCCAGAACGTAATCTGCAAATTCCTTGCAGGTCGCCCCGTCGCGGTTGCCCGTGACCACCACCCGCTTTTCTTCCTCGGTGCAGATCTGCATTGCCTTTGCAAGCTGATCCGCTTTATCCGACATGGCGATATGGCGAAGCATCATTTCCAACGCCTTGATCAGGCTGGAGGGATTGGCGTATTCTCCGATTCCCTCCTCGATCATTCTGGGCGCGGAGCCGTGGATCGCCTCAAACATGGCGTACCGATCTCCGATATTCGCGCTTCCCGCCGTTCCAACGCCGCCTTGGATCTGCGCCGCCTCATCCGTGATAATATCGCCGTACAAATTGGGCAGAACGAACACTTGGAAACGGTTGCGGATGCTTTCGTTTACCAAATTGGCGGTCATAATGTCGATGTACCAATCCTCTGCGGTGACGTTGGGATAGTCCTGCGCCACCTCGTGGCAGATCGCGGTGAATTTTCCGTCGGTCTTTTTCATAATGTTCGCTTTGGTCACGATGGCAACGTTGGTCTTGCCATTGTTCTTCGCGTATTCAAATGCCGCGCGCGCAATTCTGCGAGTACCTGCGTCGGTAGTCACCTTAAAGTCCATGGCGAGCTTACCCGGAAGCTCCTCGCCGCGGCTGCCGAGAACGTACTCTCCCTCGGTATTCTCACGGTAAAAGATCCAATCAATGCCCGATTCGGGTACGCACACAGGTCTGACGTTGGCGTAAAGGTCCAATTCGCGGCGCAACGCCACGTTGGCACTCTCCATGGTGCCGCCCTTGGGGGTGGTCGTCGGTCCTTTGAGAAGAACGTCGCACTCCTTGATGGCATTCAGGGTATCGGTGGGAACCGCCTGACCGCAAGCCATGCGGTTTTCGATGGTCAAGCCCTCGATCTCCCGAACCTCAATCTTGCCTGCGGCGATCTCCTTCTTCAGCAGAACCTCAATGATCCGCTTGGTTTCCCGCATGAGGATGGGGCCAATGCCGTCGCCGCCGCAAACGCCCACCACGATCTTTTCCTGCTTGGTAAAATCCTTTGCGCTGGATCCAAGCTCCATTTTATTCTGGCGCGCCAGCTGCTCCTGCATCAGCGTGCGGAACTGCTCAACGGCGCTCTCAATCTCTTTTTCAAACATATTCAATCTCTCCATTCAAATATTGGAACGCGTGTAAGCCAACAATCCGCCCGCCTTCAGAATATCCTTTTGACGGTCGGTGAAGGTGCAGGTCACTGGAATCTGCTCGCCCGTGGTTTCATCGGTCAGCGTCATCACACCGCTATCCATGCCCTGCCATACGCCGCTCAAGGAAAGCTTATCACCTTGGGTGAGCTTCTCGTAATCCTCTGCATTTTGGAAGGTCAAAGGCATGATTCCCGCGTTGATCAGGTTTGCCGCGTGGATTCTCGCAAAGCTCTTTGCGATCACCGCGCGCACGCCCAGATAGAGGGGCACCAACGCCGCGTGCTCACGGGAAGATCCTTGACCGTAGTTGGCTCCGCCAACGATGATGCTCTCTCCTGCCGCCAACGCTCTCTCGGAAAAGCTCTCGTCACAAACGGCAAAGCAGAACTTGGAGAGATACGGAATGTTGGAGCGGTAAGGCAGAATCTTCGCGCCTGCGGGCATGATATGGTCGGTGGTGATATTGTCCTCGACTTTCAACACCAATTCTGCGGAAAGACGGTCACCCTGGGGACGGCTCTTGGGGAATTCCTTGATATTGGGACCACGAAGCACCTCGATGGAAGCGGCTTCGTCGGGAGTTGCGGGCGTGAGAACCGCGCTGTCGTCGATCTTGAACTGCTTTGGCATTTCGATGGCAGGCATCTCGCCCAACAAAATGGGATCGGTGATCTCACCCGTCAACGCCGCCGCAACGGCAGTTTCGGGAGATACCAAATAGACCTTTGCGTCCTTGGTTCCGCTTCTTCCCTCAAAGTTACGGTTAAAGGTTCGCAAGCTGACGCCTGCGGAATTGGGAGAAAAGCCCATGCCGATGCAAGGTCCGCAAGCACATTCCAAAACTCTTGCGCCCGACGCCAGAATATCAGACAGCGCGCCGCAATCGGCAAGCATGGTCAACACTTGGCGGGAACCGGGAGAAATGGAAAGGCTGACGCGAGGATCCACCGTCTTGCCTTTCAGCAAAGCCGCAACCTTTAACAAGTCCAGCAAGGAGGAGTTGGTGCAAGAGCCGATGCAGACCTGATCCACCTTGGTGCCTTTCAGGCTTTCCACCGTTACCACGTTGTCGGGCATATGGGGGCAAGCGATCAAAGGCTTCAGCTCGGAGAGATTGATGTCGATCACACGGTCGTAAACCGCGTCGGGATCGGACGCCAGAGGCTGATAATCCGCTTCCCTGCCCTCTGCCTTCAAAAATTCTCTGGTCACTTCATCCGAGGGGAAGATGGACGTGGTGGCACCCAGCTCGGTGCCCATATTGGTGATGGTGGCACGTTCGGGAACGGACAGCGTGGCAATGCCCTCGCCGCCCCACTCAATGATAGAGCCGACGCCGCCTTTCACCGAAAGGATTCTCAAGATTTCAAGGCTGACGTCCTTGGCGGTCACGAACGGGCGAAGCTTTCCCGTCAGATTGACGCGGATCATCTTGGGCATGGTGATGTAATACGCGCCGCCGCCCATGGCAACGGCTACGTCCAACCCGCCAGCACCAAACGCCAGCATACCGATACCGCCGCCCGTGGGGGTGTGGCTATCCGAACCGATCAAGGTCTTTCCGGGAACCCCGAAGCGCTCCAAGTGGACTTGGTGGCAGATCCCGTTACCCGGACGGGAGAAATAAATGCCGTGCTTCTTTGCTACCGATTGGATATACCGATGGTCGTCGGCATTTTCAAAGCCGGATTGCAGGGTGTTGTGGTCGATATACGCCACGCTGCGCTCGGTGCGAACGCGGTCAATTCCCATGGCTTCAAATTCCAGATACGCCATGGTACCCGTGGCATCCTGCGTCAAAGTCTGATCAATTTTCAGCGCGATCTCGCTGCCAACCGTCATCTCTCCGCTGATGAGATGGGATTTGATGATCTTTTGTGCAATGGTAAGTCCCATGATATGATTCCCCTCTATGTTTACAGTTTGATTTTGATATGCGCCGCGGCATTGCGAATATGCTCGTAGGTGCGCTGTTCCGCCAGCTCTGCGTCACGGGCGGCAATCGCCTCGTAAATGGCGCGATGCTCCTCTGCGGAGTGAGCGGCGCGGCTCTCGTTCTCAACTGAAGCCTTGCGATATTTCTGTACCTTCTTATGAAGCGGCAAGAGCGTATCGTTCAAAATTGCGCTTCCGCTAACTTTGTATAACAAACTATGGAACTTACTGTCAAGCCCTTTGATATGATCCGCATCCTTTCTGGAAACGTAGAATTCCTGTAGCTCAACGGTTTCCAAAAGCTCCGCGATCTGCTCTTCCGTAATATTTCGCGCCGCCTCTGCCGAAGCCAAGCCCTCGATGCGGAGCCGAATGGCAAAAATATCCTCCAGATCCTTCTGCGTCACGCCCACAATCAAAATTCCCTTGGGGGAAATTTCGATCAGATGCTCCTGCTCCAAGCGGTGCAGCGCTTCTCGCACGGGAGTTCTGCTCACTCCCAGATCGGACACCAAGCGCATCTCGGTGAGCAGCTCCCCTCTCTGATATTTGCCCGAAAGGATCTCACCCTCCAGCCGTTCAAAAACCTGCTCTGCAAGTGATAAAGTACGATGCTCTAACATTCAAAAAACCTCCTTACAGCCGCTGAAAGCGCCCATGGGACAGCTCTTCGATCTTTTCTTCCACCTCGTGGACTGCCAAGGTGGTCTGTCTGCCGTCCTCGTATTCTTTGTCGATCCATTCCTTCAGTGCGATCACCAAAGGATCTCTCTTTTCCACCTTCTCGCTCTCGCTCAAGCGGTAATTCTCGTTGATCCAGTATGCAATTCCCGCAAGTCCCGAAGCCTTGCCCAAGAGGACCGTGGCAGGACGGTTGAGAATTTTACGGGTATCGAATATGTTATAGATCTCCTCGTCCTTCAGCAACCCGTCGGCGTGGATACCTGCACGAGTGACGTTGAAGCTTCTGCCCACCAAAGGCGTCATGGGGGGGATCTTATACCCGATCTCTCTTTGGAAGTAGTCTGCGATCTCGGTGATCACCGTGGGATCCATACCGTCCAAGGAGCCGCGGAGCGACGCATATTCCATAATCATGGCTTCCAGAGGTACGTTACCCGTCCGCTCGCCGATCCCAAGCAAGGAGCAGTTCACGGCGCTGGCGCCGTAAAGCCATGCAGTGGTGGCGTTGGTGACCGCCTTATAGAAGTCGTTATGTCCGTGCCATTCCAGCATCTGACTGGGAACGTCGGAATAATGCTGCAAGCCGTAGATGATCCCGGGAACGCTTCTGGGAAGCGCCACCTCGGGGTACGGAACACCGTAGCCCATGGTGTCGCAGGCGCGGATCCGCACGGGGATCTTCGCATCCTTGGACATCTTCATCAGCTCGTTGACGAAGGGCACCACGAAGCCGTAAAAATCCGCTCTGGTAATGTCCTCCAAGTGGCATCTGGGCATAACGCCTGCCTCAAACGCCTCGGCAACCGTTGCGAGATAATGCTTCATGCACTCGCTGCGGGCCATTTTCATCTTCTTGAAAATATGGTAGTCACTGCAGGAAACCAGAATACCCGTTTCACGGATCCCAAGATCGCGAACCAGCTTGAAGTCTTCCTTGCTGGCGCGGATCCACGTGGTGATCTCGGGAAATTTCAGCCCCAGATCCTGACATTGCGCCACAGCCTCGCGGTCTTTTTTGCTATAAACGAAAAACTCAGTCTGGCGGATGATCCCGTAGGGACCGCCCAGCTTGGACATGAGCTTGAACAGATCCACGATCTGCTTCACCGTGTAAGGCTCCACCGACTGCTGACCGTCGCGGAACGAGGTATCCGTGATCCAGATATCCTCGGGCATTCCGATAGGCACGCGGCGATGGTTAAAGGAAATGCGCGGCACGTCGGTATACGGGAACAGATCTCTGTACAGGTTTGGTTCCTCCACGTCCTGCAGAGAGTACTTGTAATTTTTTTGCTCTAATAAATTGGTCTTTTGAGAGATTTCAAGCATAATTCAGACCTCCTTTGTACATCCGTATACAATTATACACATATACCAACGATTTGTCAATAGAAAAACGAAAAAAAGCGTCTTTTTTCTTGACAAATTCTTGGTTTGAAGTTATAATGTAAGAAAAACCTCTTTGAAAGGATCTGAAATGAAACTTTTGATTGCATCGGACGTTCACGGTTCCGCTTTTTACTGCCAACAGCTGATAGATGCCATCCGCCGGGAACAGCCCCAACGGATCCTGCTCCTCGGTGATCTGCTCTACCACGGTCCCCGCAACGATCTACCGAAGGACTACGCTCCCAAAAAAGTGATCGAACTGCTGAACGGACTTTCTTGCGAGCTACTGTGCGTTCGCGGGAACTGCGAAGCGGAGGTGGATCAAATGGTGCTGAACTTCCCCGTCCTGGCGGACTACGCTTGGCTGGACGTGAACGGACTTCGGATCTTTGCCACCCACGGACACCATCACGGAGAACAGAATCCCCCACCCTTGAAAAAAGGTGATATTCTACTCTGCGGTCACACCCACGTCCCCGCATGGAACGATCACGGCGAGTTTTATTATCTCAACCCCGGATCGGTTTCCATCCCCAAGGAGCAATCCCCCAACAGTTATCTGATTTTGGACGGACAAGCCTTCCAATGGAAAAAGCTAGACGGAACGGTTTACCATACGCTTGATCTAAGCACTCACGAAAAAGATTGACATGAGTAAGCTTTTTTCAAAATGCCCCTGCGTCTTATCCTTTGCGCCAAACACAAGTTCCGAAAATTGGAACGAGGGAAAACGCAATTTGGAAACGTCCACCGATCTTTTGATCTATCACGAAAGTGCGGAAGTCCTGTATGATCTGGGCACCGTTCTGCTTCGGGGGACTCCGGGAAGCGTTGTGCTTCTACCCTCAAACTGCTCGATTTCCATGGATATCCTCAAAAGCGGATCCGTTACTTCCATCGGCTTCACACGTCACGAAAGTGAGGAAGCTCCTATCAATCCGACGCTGATCTCCACTGCCGCCCCCTCTCATTTGAAAAACCGATTTCTCCATTTTGCCTCTCTGCAAGCACAGCCGCCAACCGTTGCCAACCAGTGCGCCCAGCGGTCTGAATTTTACGGAATTCTGTACGAGCTGGAGCGCAACTCCGCAGACGGAAACCGACAAACGCTCCGAGAGGAAAAAATTCGTCCATCGGTGGCGTACATGGAAAACCATTGCTTTGACCGTCGGATGAATTTCAAGCAGATCGCTGCCCTATCGGGCATCAGCGAAACTTATTTTCGCACGCTTTTCACGGAACAGTACGGCTGCACGCCTCTGCGTTTCTTGATCGAGAAAAAGGTACGAAAAGCGGAAACGATGTTGAGGGAAACGGAATTGCCCTTTGATGAGATCCTGTTTTCCTGCGGATTTCAAAGCCGATCTCATTTTATCAGGCAGTTCACGGAGATCGCTGGCATCTCCCCAAATGAGATCCGTGAAAAATAATTCAAAAAAAGAACTTTACAAATTCACACTTCTATGGTAAAATAAAGGGGTACATTCTTACTATTGATTCGGAGGAACCATGAAATACAAACTTTCAGCCATTTTGATGGCTTCCGTACTTTCCGCCACCATGTTGTTTGCATCCTGCTCAGAAAAATCTGGCGGACAATCATCCAAGGATACCACCGTTGAAACCAACGCCAAGGGAGAAGAAACGGTCACCATCGGCGCGTTGGAAAAAGCGGACGACGGACTTCATTTTCGTCTTTACACCGAAAAAAGCGGAGATCGCTACTACGCTGTGGTTGGATTGGGAACATACGCTGAAAAAACCGTCACCATTCCCAACACCTTCCGCGATCTGCCCGTCAAGCTAGTGGCGGACGGCGCATTTGACAATTCGGACAAGATCACCGAGGTCGTGATCCCCGACAGCGTCGTAACACTGGGAGAACGCGCCTTCGGGGATTGCAACGAGCTGAAAATCGTTACCATTGGCAACGGTGTTCAGACCATCGGCGGAAAGGCGTTTTTCACTTGCAATCAGTTAACGACCGTCAATTTTGGAACTGCGGTCGAATCCATCGGCTATCAAGCGTTTTACGGTTGTTCCTCACTCAAGGAGTTGACGCTTCCCCAACAGCTCTCCAAAATTGGGGAGCACGCATTCTGGGGATGCTAT
>JAZSMC010000050.1:0-4176 GCA_045535705.1 Eubacteriales bacterium | reverse complement strand
CATACCGGTGAGGTACTGCTTCAATTCACCGTAGCCAACCTCGACGCAAGCTCTGCCTGTCAGCGTGTTCTTCATAACAACGTACTTCACGCCTGCTTCGCGGAGCGCTTTACGCATTTTGGTATCAGCGTCAACGGTGATACCCTGATAGTTTACGATCACGCCTGCCGCGGAGTTCTTGATCTGTTCTGCCAGATCTGCAACGATCTGCTGTTTTTGAGCCAGAATAGAATTGCTGGGCATTTCTTGTTTCACCTCCCAATGTGAAGTTGAGCGAATAAAAAAATCTTTCTTCCGGCGCTCCGATCTCATGCCGCAAAGAAAGACTGATTACAAAAAAAGTTCAGTTCATTCCTCGGCAGGAAAGCGTCGCTTTTACCGGAACCTGCTGTCTTCGGATAACGCTAAAAATTATACCACAAAACGACTTGCTTGTCAATAGCTTTTTGAAAAATAAATTAAAAAAATCCGAAAAACGTCTGTTTTTTAACGCTTTTTCGAATTTTTTTGGGGGTTATTCGTTGATTTGATGATTTTTTACAACTCTTTGAGCGCATCGAAGCAAACGATCTCGGAGCCAATCAGGCTCCACCATGCGGAAATCGGATTCCATAGACAACAGGATTCCGATAAATTTTTCGATGCTGTGGAATTCGCAGCAATAGCGGTTTTTGGGTAGCTTCGCGATGATGTAGGGAGCCAATTCGATGGCCGCCAGCTTGTTTTCCAGTTCTACCGTGGCGGAATACGGGATTTGCATTTGAATGATGGATTCGTCCGCCGCCAATTCTCGGTTATCTCTTACGGAAGCGATGTCTTGAATATAAAGATCGTCGTTGTCGGAGGTCACCAGAACGGGGAGCGCGTAAGGCTCCGTGTAGTAGAAGCCTTTTCTTGCTTTATCGTATGCCAACGGAGCGCCGAATTTTTTGCGGAGCAGATCCAGATCCCGCTGTGCCTGTCTGTGAGAGATCCGAAACCGCTCTGCCAGGCGTTGGGCGTTGGGATAACTGTTATTTACGATTTTCTTATGGATCCATTGGATCCTCGTATTGGCGTTCATGCGTCCTCCTTATGGATGCGGGCGTGTCCGGCGATCAACAGTCCGTGGCACAGTCGCCAGCTTGAGGTGATGAAGATACCGAGCAACGCTACCGCGCCTGCCAGATATTCAGGATACTCAAAAAGATCAGCCATCACGGTGGGGTATCTCAAGACGTCGGTGCGGTCAAATTTTCCGAAAAGATACGCCAAAGGAATGGAAAAGGCTGAAAGACCGCTGACGGCTACGGTGCATGCATTCACAAAGACGGATAGACGGGGCAGTGCGCCTTCCGTCAGGATACGCAATTCTTGGATATGGTAGATCATCGTCACCAAAAATCCCACCAGAACGTTGACCTTCAGAGGGGCGTTCATTTCCAGGGTGGCGTCAAAATAGAAATATCCGTTGAGGAGTATGCAGGCAATTACGGTAGAAAAACCGATGAAAGCCAAGGCGTAAACGTCCCGAAGCAGATCCACAGCCATCAAAACGTGGTAGATTGCTGAAAGGAAGCAGAAGATGGCGACTGCATGAGTCAGCGTAGTGGTGTTGGAGAGGCACATAAGGGTTCCGCTTGCCAGAAATCCCAATGCGGCGGGAAGCGAAGACAGATTTCCTTGGGGAGATCTGACGGGGATCGCGGGAGCCTTTCGGATCAGCGTTGCGGAAAACGCCAACAAGCAAGATGCAATGGCGAAAAGGATTGACAGCTTGGGAATGGGGGATGAACGGGAAAAATAGTTTGCACCGTCGCCGCCGTATGCATTGAGGTAGGCGATCGTATGCAGGATCGCAGCCAAGGCTGCGGTGATCAAGGACAAAAATAAGCCAAAACGAGGCTCGAGCAGTCGTTTTTTCATAAAATTCCTTCCTTTATTTATATACGGGTTAAACTGTGCCTTTGGAAATTCCAAAGGGGATTCCAACGCGGTTTAAAATGGTAAGAAACCTTCTTTTTATTATACCTCAAAAATGTGAATAAAGTATTACAATTTAAATGTTTGTTTAATTTAAACAAAATCACGAGAGGAAAATGTCAAAAATTCTACATGAAAAAGTATGAAAAAATGGAAAAAGGGTATTGAAAAAAAAGAAGATATATGATATAATAGACGAGCTTGATATGCGATGAAGCGAAAGGTTGCCGCAATGGGACGCCAAAGCGGGGAATTTTCGTGGAGTATGTCCGAGAAAAACGGGCGAAAAGGTATTTACCGAGGCACCGAAACGGCGAAACGTCCGTCGGTTCCAACGGTTTTTGCAAACGCTGACGGATTTGTTTCATCCAGATGCTGATGGATGGGGCAAATTCTGATTTTCAGAGGATGCAAGAAACACACGGAACGGTGTTGAGGAAAGATGCCCACCTTGCAAAATCGCAGGACGCGCCAAACTCTTCCTTTTATATAAAGGGGCGCAGACAAGTGAAATCTGATAAGGAGGCAAAGACAAATGGCAATCAAAGAAAAAATCAGAGTGAGACTCAAAAGCTACGACCACGTTCTGATCGACACCGCAGCGAAGAAGATCGTTGAGGTTGCAACCAGAAACGGAGCCGAGGTTTCCGGTCCCATTCCGCTGCCCACCGAGAAGGAGATCATCACGATCCTTCGCGCTGTGCACAAGTACAAGGATAGCCGCGAGCAGTTTGAGTATCGCACGCACAAGAGATTGATCGATATCATCAAGCCGTCTCAAAAGGTGGTTGACGCTCTTATGAACGTTGAACTTCCCGCTGGTGTTGAGATCGAAGTAAAGATCTGATCAAGCACTTCGATTGAAAGCTCCAAGACAAAGACAACAGCCGAGGTCCGAAAAGAGATCGGAGCGTTCGGTAACTTTGTAAGTCATGTTGGCAAGGAATGCTTGTCAACCAATAATTTACAGGAGGAAACAAACAATGAAAAAGGCAATTATCGGTAAGAAGATCGGTATGACGCAGATTTTCGACGAAGTCGGAAACGTCGTTCCCGTAACCGTTATCGAAGTAGGCCCGTGCGTAGTCGCACAAAAGAAGACCGTTGAGAAAGACGGTTACAATGCGCTTCAGCTTGGCTTCATGGAAGTGAAGGCAAAGCACATGACCAAAGCAGAGATCGGTCATTTTGAGAAAGCAGGAGTTGCTTACAAGAAGCACCTCAAGGAGTTTCGCTTGGATGATTGCTCCGCAAACGTGGGCGACGTCATTACCGTCGATACCTTCGCCGAGGGCGACAAGGTCGACGTAACAGGTATGACCAAAGGCCGCGGATACACCGGCGCCATCAAGCGTTGGAATCTCCACAAGCTCCAGGCAACTCACGGCGTTGGACCGATTCACCGTCAGTCCGGTTCCATGGGTGTAATCGACCCTGCGAGAATCTTCAAGAACAAGAAGATGGCAGGACAGTACGGTAACGAGCAGGTCACCGTTCTCAACTTGAAGGTTGTTAAGATTGACAGCGAAAAGAACCTGATCGCCATCAAGGGCGCCATTCCCGGTGCAAAAGACGGCATCGTGTTCATTCGCGATTCTGTGAAAGCCTGATCGGAAGGAGGAAAACAACTATGCCAATCGTAAAAATCGTAAATATGACCGGCGCAGAAGTCGGCGAGCTGACCTTGAGCGATAAGCTCTTTGGTGCAGATGTAAACGGCGCTGTTCTCCATGCCGCGGTCAGAGCTTATCTGATGAACCAAAGACAGGGCACCCAGTCCACTCTCACCCGCACCGAGGTTTCGGGCGGCGGAAAGAAGCCCTGGCGTCAGAAGGGCACCGGCAGAGCTCGTCAGGGTTCTACCCGCGCTCCCCAGTGGACACACGGCGGTGTGGCTCTCGGCCCGAAGCCCAGAGATTACCGTCTGGATATGAACAAGAAGACCAAGAGAGTTGCTCTGTTCAGTGCACTTTCCGACAAGGTTGCAAACGGCAATCTCGTTGTTGTAGACGCTTTGAACCTGGAGGCACCCTCTACCAAGACCATGGCAGGTATGTTCAAGACCTTCGGTTTTGAGAAGACCTACACCAAGAACTACAAGACCATTACCATCGAGGACGGCAAGCCCGTTTACGGCACCGCTACCCGCGAGGCAGTAAAGGCCCAGAGCGCTCTGGTAGTTCTGGATTCCATGAACACCGCAGTGATTAAGAG
>JAZSMC010000097.1:0-10277 GCA_045535705.1 Eubacteriales bacterium | reverse complement strand
GTCAAGAAGGAAGGTACCGCCGGGCTTAACGTCGGAGATCATATCGTACTTAGTGAGATATGCCGAGTTGTGGCAAGCAACGAAGTCTGCCTTGATGATGTAGTAGGAAGTCTTGATGGGCGAATCACCGAAACGAAGGTGAGAAATGGTCACGCCGCCCGTCTTCTTGGAGTCGTACTGGAAGTACGCTTGGATAAACTTATCGGTGTGGTCACCAATGATCTTGATGGAGTTCTTGTTGGCACCAACGGTTCCGTCACCGCCCAGTCCCCAGAACTTGCACGCAACGGTGCCTTCGGGAGCAGTGTCGGGAGCCACGGTTTCTTCCAGGGAGTGACCGGTCAGGTCGTCCACGATTCCGATGGTGAAGCCGTTCTTGGGTTCAGCCTTATCCAGATTTGCGAATACTGCGAAAATGGATGCGGGAGTAGTATCCTTGGAGCCAAGACCGTAACGACCGCCAACAACGGTAGCCTTCACACCGGTCTGCGCCAGAGCAGCTACAACGTCCAGATACAGAGGATCACCCAGCGCGCCGGGCTCCTTGGTTCTGTCCAGAACTGCGATCTTCTTCACGCTGGCGGGAATTGCCTCTGCCAGCTTTGCGGCAACGAAAGGTCTGTACAAGCGAACCTTGATCAAACCAACCTTCTCGCCGGCAGCCATCATATAGTCGATCACTTCCTCTGCTACATCGCAAATCGAGCCCATGGCAACGATCACTTTCTCTGCGTCGGGCGCACCGTAATAGTTGAAGAGCTTATAATCGGTTCCCAGTTTGGCATTGACTTGGTTCATGTAGTCCTCAACCACTGCGGGCAGTGCCTCGTAATAGGGGTTGCAAGCCTCTCTGTGCTGGAAGAAGATATCACCGTTCTCTGCGGATCCGCGGAGAATGGGATGTTCGGGGTTCAGAGCGTGAGCGCGGAATGCGGCAATGGCATCCTTGTCCACCATTTCCTCCAGATCCTTGAAATCCCAAACCGAGATCTTCTGGATCTCGTGAGAGGTACGGAATCCGTCAAAGAAGTTCACGAAAGGAACTCTGCCCTTGATGGCGGACAGGTGAGCAACTGCGCCCAAGTCCATGATCTCCTGCTGATTGGATTCAGCCATCATCGCAAAACCGGTCTGACGGCAAGCGTAAATATCAGAGTGATCTCCGAAAATGTTCAGAGCGTGGGACGCTACGCAACGTGCGGATACGTGGATCACGCAAGGAAGCAGCTCGCCCGCGATCTTGTACATATTGGGGATCATCAAGAGAAGACCTTGAGATGCCGTGTAGGTGGTGGTAAGCGCACCTGCAGCCAAAGAGCCGTGAACGGTACCTGCGGCACCTGCCTCGGACTGCATTTCCATCACCTTTACCTTTTCACCGAAAATGTTTTTCAAGCCGTTTGCCGACCAGGTATCGGTGACCTCTGCCATAGGCGAGGAAGGGGTGATGGGATAGATGGACGCAACCTCGGTAAACGCATAAGATACGTGCGCCGCCGCGGTATTACCGTCCATGGATAGCTTTTGTCTTTCAATAGCCATGAGTAAATGACCTCCTAATTGAATTGCAGAAAATGAATGCAAATAATTTTCCATCCTTTATAATATCACAAACTGCTCGGAAAGTAAAGAGTTTTTTGAAAAAAAGATGATTTTTTTACTGTAAAAAGTTCCTTTTTTCGTATTTACGGGTGAAAAAAGGAAAACTTCCCCCGTTTGCCGTCTGATCCGTGGCAAACGGGGGAAGTTTGGAACAGCCGAGGACTTCCCGACTCCGTCACGCTTTTGCGTCTTCGGAAGCGGTCAATCCCACCACGCTGTCAACCGGCATAGAGAACGCGATCCCCTGTCCTCTGGTGTTGAGTCCCACGCTTTTATATAGCGCGTGAAGAATATCGTCCTTGATCTCCTTCGGAACCAGGATCATCACCATCTCCTTTTCGGGTTGGACCGTGATCTTAAAAAAGTTCTCGGCTTCCTTCGGGGCGGTTCCTCTGGCAAACAGTACGGTTCCTCCCCGTGCGCCGTATTCCTTCGCCGCATCCATGACCGCTTCGGAAAATCCCGCGTTCACGATGCAAACGATCACCTCGTGCGTATATTCCATCTTTTCTCCTCCTTATCCTCTGTGATTGCTCAAAAACTGATAAATGGCAACACCCGCCACACTGGAGAGCGGAACCGTGTAGGCGATCCCCTTCCCGCCTCGCAAAGTGGAAAATTTTTCTTCCAATGCTCGCAGGATATCGGCAGCCCGATCCTCGCGGATGATGCTGAACAGCACCCGCTTCTCGGATTCTTCCAGCCCCAGATAGTGAAGCAACTCCGATCCTGCCGTTCCCTGCGCGTGCATCTGCACTTGCATATTCACCTCAAAGGACTGCAAAAGATCAGTGTAAAAATCCGCTTTGTTCTGGTTCACCACCAGCACCAACAATTTTAATTTTTTCGGAGCTACGGTGCGCTCGGCTGACCTGCTTTTCTTTTTTTTGTTGTCTTCCATTGGCACGCTCCTTTACATAAAGTGAATGATCTGTTCGTCATCCGCATCCAGGATCCGCTTCATGGCGATCTTCTCCTGCACTCTGGCAGCAGTCACCGCACGGAATCCCAACAACTGAATGGTGATCAGCGGCGTCATCGCCACCATCGCAATGATGCCAAACGCATTGGACATGACTGAATCCACGCCCCCAACCGTCACGCAAGCGCCAACAGCAAAGGGCAAAATGAAGGTAGAGGTCAAAGGTCCGCTGGCAACTCCGCCCGAATCGAACGCAATGGCGGTATAAAGCCGAGGGACGAAGAACGACAATCCCAAGGACAGCATATACCCCGGGATCAGGTAGTACAGGATACTGAAATCAAACACCATGCGGATCAGGGACAAGCCGATGGACACACCCACGCCGCAAGACAGGGCAATCAGCATGGAACGGCGGCTGACGGTTCCGTTGGTCACACCTTCCACCTGATGGTTCAAAACGTGGACGGCGGGCTCTGCCAGTACCACCACCAATCCCAATAAAAATCCCGCAAGGATCAAAAGTCCTTGATTCTGCTCTGCCAACTGACATCCCAGCTTGTAACCGATGGGCATGAATCCCACCGTCACCGAGGTCAAAAACAACACCAACCCCAGGAAGGTATAAATGATGCCAACCCCGATCTGCACCAGCTTCTTTCGGGGCAGATGTAAAAAGATCATTTGCACGATCAGGAAGAAGATCACCACCAGCCCCAGCGCCAAAGCCACTTCTTCCGCCACCGACAGCAGCGTGGGGAGCAGTTCTCCGCCCAAATGGGCTTCCACGGAATAATCGGGAAGCTGATAAGAAAGCTCGCCCGTAGCGGAAATACCCAGCGCCATCACTGCCAGAATGGGGCCGATGGAGCACATAGCAACTAAACCGAAGCTGTTTTCTCCCGCGTCCTTTCCGCCCAACGTTGCCGCAACACCAACGCCCAGCGCCATAATAAAAGGAACGGTGATGGGGCCCGTGGTCACACCGCCCGAATCGAACGCCATAGGCAAAAAGCCACCGTTGCCGTTGATGATCACCAAAGATGATATGGCGAACAAAAGCATATAAAAATACATCAGCAAGGTAGCCAAGGGGATCTTAAACACGATCCTTAAAACCGATAACACCAAAAAGATTCCCACGCCGACACCCACGGTAACGATCAGCAGCGTTCCGTTGATCAATCCTGCCGTTTGGGTAGCAAGCACCGTCAGATCCGGCTCCGCCACGGTGATGAATACCCCCATGGCAAAGCACACCAAAAGCAAGATCCCAATATTCTTGGAACGGGACAATCCCACTCCCACCTGCTCTCCCATGGGTGTCATGGCAATGTCCGCTCCCAAATTGAACAAGCCCATGCCAATGATCAGCACAGCAGCCGAGCACAGAAACACCACGGTTTCCGTGACGTTAAAGCTCACTAACGGCGTCAGATTCAAAAGAAGCACGATCAGCGTCACGGGTAACACCGACACCAACGACTCTTTCAGCTTAGAGCCAAATATACGAAGCAATCTTAATTCTCCTTTCAATACAACTAAATTCTTCTTACAACACCGCCCACAGGCATCCCTTGCCGATGGGCGCGGATCACGCGATCCACCTCCACAGCGATTTCATCCGAAAAAATGAAATGCCTTTTACAGATCCCATAGCGGCACAACTCCGACTCCCGATCCGACATAGACGTGGGAACGCTGTTATAAACCACGCTCCGATGCTCCCACTCTCGCAGGACAGGAAACGACACTCCCTTTCTGTCGGTCATTCGTACCGTTCCCGACTCACACCTCGCGCAATCCGCCAATTCCTTTGCCACACATTTTTCCAAGGTCATCAACGGGATCCGTCCGTAAACGATGGCAGCGGTGTTTCCGCCTACGTCCCGCATTTGAGGCAAGGTCAGCTCGGGAGAAAGAATCAATTCCTTCACCCCCAACGCCTCCCAACGGGCAACGCTCTCTCGGTTGGTAATATTCAATCGAAAATCTCCCACGGGGATCAGCCCCACGTCCTTCACCAAGGAAAGATGCCCCAAATTCCCAACCATAGCGTACACGGCGCCCGCCGCTTTCGCACGCTTCAGTTCTGCTTTGATCTCATCCGTTTTTCCATCGAAGATCACGGGGGGAAGGATCACGCCGTCGGCTATAGGCACATAATGACGTAGGGGCAAAAAGATCCGATCAAAATAGGCTCTCGCATCCTCGGTGATCTGCTCGGAGCGATAAAAACGGGCGGACAAAAACGATTCTCTCTGCCCCGTCGGACTCGCCGTTTCGATCGGTTCTTCCCGTCTTGCGGGCACGCAAAACGCGGCATCCAAGGCTTCCGCGCCGCGGCGGCGCAGATCGTTCAAGCGGGATACGAGCAACATCAAGCCCTCTCCCACCTCAGCCTTAGCGTCCGTTACCTCGTAGGGGGTTCCGCCAAAGCGGCAAAGACTCCGCAGAACCGATTCCTCGGTCATGGGAGCGGTTCGCGCGATCTGCGGTACGTCCCCCGCCACGGTCACGCGCGTGCCTCTTGCCGTCAGCGAAAGAGTAACAGGCGCGCCCTCGGTCAGAACGCACTCCAATGAGATCGGCACTTTTTTCTTCAAGCCCTCAAAGGCTTCTCTTTCGCGGGAAATCTGCTTGTCACTTTCTCTGCGAATCCCCAGCATGGAACCGTTGATCCGCTTCGTGTAGTACCCATCCGTAAATCCGCTTCGGGAAAAGGTTTCCGCCATATGACGCAATTCCCGTTCCGTGGCGGGACGGTTTTCGTCCAGCAAACGGCGCCAGATCCGCGCCGTGTCGTAGACGTATTCGGGGGATTTCATGCGTCCCTCGATCTTCAAAGACGACACTCCCATTTCGATCAATTCGGGAACGTGAGCCGCCAGCGACAGATCCTTCAGCGACAGCGGATATTCGTTGCCGCGCTTCGTTCCGGCGGACGCATCGCAGGCATACGGCAGCCGACAGGGTTGCGCGCACGCGCCTCGGTTTCCGCTCCGTCCGCCCACCAGTGAGGAAAACAGACATTGCCCCGAATGGCTGACGCACAGCGCGCCGTGAACGAACAGCTCGGTTTCAATGGGAGAATCCCGCAACAGCAATTTCAGATCCTCTCTCGAAATCTCCCTCGCCGCCACCATACGGGAAAAGCCGAGTTTTTTCAGCTCGGCTCCCATTGCGCTATTGTGTCCCGACATCTGGGTGCTGGCGTGAAGCTCCATTTCGGGAATGGCACGATGAATCATGGACGCACCGCCAAGATCGGCAACGATCAAAGCATCCACACCCGCTCTCGACGCGTCAACGGCGGCGTCAAGATAATCCGAAAGCTCCCTGTCCGTCACCAAGGTATTCAACGTCAAATAGACCTTTACTCCGTAGGCGTGCGCCAGCTTGACCGCCGCCCGCAATTGAGTGGGATCAAAATTCCCCGCGTAGATACGGGCGTTCATTTGCGTGCCGCCCAAGTAGACAGCATCCGCGCCGCCCTCAACGGCGGCGCGCAATGATTCCTCTGATCCTGCAGGACATAGCAGTTCAGGCAAGCGTAATTCAGACATCGCTAAAGGTCAACAGATCAAACATAGAACCCACGCGGCTCTTTGCCTTGGGCTTCTCATTTTTTTCAACAGGCTTTTCTTCCGCGGAAACAGGATCTGCTACTGCGGATTCTGCGGAAGCTTCCACAACTACCGTACTCTCGGCATCCGCCAAAGATTCGACGGGAAGCGCGTCAAACGCGGAAAGCTGATCTCCCATAGGAAGGGGCGCGGAAGCTTCCTTCCCCATCTCCACCTTTCCAAAGGCGCGGCGGGGTGCGGGAGCAGATTGGGGACGGGGCGCAGCCTCGTTGGCTGCGTTTTCCGCATTGGCGGCGGCGTGATCCAAAATGGAACGCATCACCGCGGCATCCTTTCGCAGACGGTCGATCTCCTCTTGCAGCTCCTCAATGTTCCGCTTCAGCTTTTCATTTTCTCCCGCGAAACGGAAAGCGTCCTTTTCCACTTTCTTAAACGCTTCCTGCATTGCAATCCGCTCGGAGCAATAGGACAGCGCGCAGAGAATCGCCGCCTCGTTTTTGGTGCAACGGGGACTTTTGAGATTGACCTCTCTCATTCTGCGATCCAAAATTCCAACGATATTCTCCACTTCGTCGGGAGAAGCGTCACTGATGATATTCAGCTCCATATCCGCGATGGTGATTGTATATTTCTGTTTCATATGACTTCCACGATCCTTTCCGTTCCTGCCTTTTTGGCAAACAGACATTTCTTTCTTATATTATACAATAAATTTTTTCACTTGAAAAGGGCTTTTTTGAAAAAACTTTATTTTTTACCGAAAAATATCCAAACAAAGCAACAAAAGCCCCTTTTTTATGACAAAAAACGTCTTCTCTGCCTTGCCATTGCCCCGTTACACAAAAAGGAACTGTTTCAAACGTTTATCGTTTCGCATTTGAAACAGCTCCTTTTTATTATTTTAGGATAATTTGCGCTGTTCGTCCTTTCCGTTTTGTTCGTAATGAAGAAGCGGACAAACGCCTTGCGCCAACACGTCCGGATTCAGCTCCAGGTAACGGCGTGTGCTAAAATCTGCAGAGGGATCGCGCAATTCCCGCCAGCCGTACAACAGATAGTGACGGATCGGATCAATTCCGGAACCTCTAACATCGGGATTATTTTTGAGATAAAACTGTGCATCAAAGTATGGAGATTTGTCCAACAGCTTGACATATTTATTCAGGAAGAACCTTGCTCGCATCCAGACTTTAACCGCCTTGAATATTTGTCGACATACAGATCGAAAGCTGTAGGAAGTGTAAGGGCTAAACAACCTTTCAACAGGTATCGGATTTGCGATCGGTTGGGTGGACTGCAAATGATCAAAATGATATTTTGCAAGATCTTGCTCCCACAAATTCAAAGCAGAAACAGCCTTTCCGAGCCCCACCTCATCCTCAAAAATAACACAACCAAACACCTTTCTGTCAAGCGGCTTTGCATAATGCAAATAGTATTCAAAAGCATATGCAAGATCATCCTTACGATACGCAAGCACATCCGCATAATCTGCAAAAACCGATCTCATATCGCGCACAAAATCCAATGCAGCGTTTTGAAGAGTCGAGGTGAAAATCGCAGCAGGAGAATTCACCTTATATTTTTCAAATTTTGGCGTTAACGTTCCATTCACCTTTTCATATCCGATAGCAGACGGAGCTTGCTTCATAAAGACGTGTTCCCTCATAACACCGGAAATACACGGTCTATAATCATAAAAGCAATCGGTATGGAATCCATACATCCTCTCACGATCATTTACAGTTTGGGAATTACTATGAATATATAAGCTGTTCACCGGATATCCAAGCAAACGCGACAGTGCAGCCTCACATCTTCCGCTATATCCAATGTCAAACAACACATCGTTTTTACCAACAATTGATGAAAAATACTGACGCAACTCGTTTTTTTGCTGATCCATTTTTTCAAAATCCACGCATTGATTGAGCATGCAAATCGTTTTTTCAAAATGGGCACGGTTATCAAAATGTTTTTTGTAAACCGCATCTCCAATATTCATTCGAACCTGTAAAGATTCAACACCGTCCTTATAGTACTCGTTCAACATTTTATCCATTTTATAGGGTGAATAATTGAAAATAGCAAATTTGTTCCAAAAAGAGAACATATCCAACTCATGATAGATATCTGCAAGCGCCAACGCTTTTCTGGACACATATAAATAATTGTATTTCGGCAACGTAGGATCAAATTGACGGAATATTTGATATGCTTCCATCGGCAAGTAACCGTCACGTGCTACGAAATGAATGACTTCGTTGCCGCCACATCTTGCTTTATCAATGATCCAATCGGTAACAGCGTATAGATAGTGTCCCAATGCAAAATATCCAATTCTATAGGGATCTGCATCAAAATCCGTATCTGCTGCGGTTGTATAAAAAGGATCGTCATAGAATCGGTTAGCAACCATTGCCATTGCACAACGGCAACCCAAAAAAGTATATTCTGCGTTCATTCCGTCACGAACCAATCCGTTGTATCCAAAAATTCCGGTATAACATTCACCACTATAGATGGTAGGATGGAACTGTCTGAACAGATCCAATGGCTTCACTAGATGTGCGCCTTTCCAACCGGATTCCTCGCAACGAACGACATCGCTCTCATAATTATCACCAATATGAAGAAAATACTTTGCAGGGATGTCCAAATCCTTTTGTACATACCTGAACAAATTCCCGGTCCACTTTCCAACACGCAATGTTGAGGAGAGATATAGCCTATCATAAGCATAACCGTTTTTCTCCAGAATCTTCTCGATGGTATGCTGTGGCAAATACATATCCGAGCAGAGAATCACTTGTTTCCCTTGAGATTTGGCAAGTTCAAACAGCTGTTTCCCCATCTTTCTGGAGGTACAGAAACGGATCTCCAGTTCCTGCTCCTTTTCCTTGAGCTTTTGTAACACGTCCGTGGGAACACCGTAATCTATACTCAACTGCTCATAGATTTCATCTAACGTAATATCCTCAAAACCAATATTGGTTTCGGCAATGCGAGTGCGGCATCTCATTTCGGCGTTAATTCGGATATCTGAAAAATTAACAAAGGAATTCATTTGATTTAGAGCACTGAAATCCTCGTTCATCAAATAATACAAATCCGACGGAACGAAAAAAGGTCTTAGAATCAAGGTATCAAAAATATCAAAACTTACAACATGTATTTCCGCCGAACATATATCGACCTTCAGCTTCTCCATTCTGGAGAACAATTCCCGATCTGCTTCACTCCTCACAGAATAGAAATAGTCATGGGTTTTCTTAATTTTTTTCCAGACTTCAGAATTTTCAAAACCAAAGGGCTCGCAAACCAATGCCTCATCATTTTCTTGTTTTTCTTTTTTACCCTTCGTTATTTTTTCATAGCATTTATAGGCGTAATACTTTTTCCAGTTTTCAAGATTCTGCTCATACCGTGCAAAAAAACCTTTCTCCTCCATTTGTGTTTTTATAAAATCAAATGCAACGATAGCCGATTGAATCTGCTGATTAATTACGCGTCTGCTCTTTTGGGCTGAAACATTTTTTCTTCTTTCCTGAACGTGACAATAGAATGCGCCGTGGGTAAAATTACCAACACACCGAGCATTTAGCCAAAGAACGGAGGAAAGAATCAAATCTTCGCAAAAAACAAACCTGGGATGCGCCGTAGAAAACAACCTTAAATCGTCAAGGCACTCCATCCACAACTTGCGGGAATAAAGCTTATTCCAAACCAATTGCCATGAGTAAAAGGTTCCCTCTTGCTCAATATAATGACGGAAAACGTCATCACCTGTCCAACGAATCTCTTGGCGCAACGGATCAAGATTGAAATACTCCAATCTACCGTCTGAAAACTTTTCAAAAAATTGTCCGATGGTAATATCGTTTTTCTGCTCCGTAGCCGTTTGATACAGCAAACGGAACCAGTCAATACTGATCTCGTCATCCGCATCCACAAAACCGATATACTCACCGTGCGACGCTTCCACACCCGTAATGCGAGCTTGGAAAAGTCCCATATTTTTCTCGTGTTGGCACAGCTTGATGCGAGGATCCTCAGCAGAGAGCTTTTTGACAATCTGCGCGGAACTATCTTTACTGCCATCGTCAACAACAATAATCTCCAAATCTCGGAAGCTCTGTTTGCAAATAAGTCGGATCGTAGCCATG
>JAZSMC010000086.1:0-8035 GCA_045535705.1 Eubacteriales bacterium | reverse complement strand
CCTTCCTTCCTCCGCGACCTTTGTGTAGTCAACGCCCAAAACCTTGGAAAGGTCTGTTTTTTGCGGGAAATGGTCGTTTTTGCTGAAAGAAGTGCCCAAATTGGAAAAATTCAAGCGGATGCTCTTGACATTTTGCGCGTGATTGTGTATAATATAAAGAGTATGATGCACATTTTATATTTGTTTTTCATACCAATATATTCAAACACGATTTAAGGAGGTGTTTATGGACTTTTTAAGCCTTGTGATTGGAGTCGCAGGCGGAGCTTTTACGGGCGTGTTATCGTACTGGGGAATTTCTGCCGGTGTGCGTAAATCCAAAATCAAGAGTGGCAAGCTGAAGATCGCTTCGGCAGAGGACGAAGCAAAAAAGATCCTGGAACGGGGAGCAAAGGAAGCCGAGGCAAGGAAGAAGGATATGATCCTGGAAGCCAAGGAGGAGGTTCTCCGATTGCGTAATGAAACCGAGCGTGAGCTGAAGGAACGCCGCGCTGAGGTGTCGCGTCAAGAACGCAGACTGAACCAAAAGGAAGAAAATCTTGACAAAAAGACCGAAACGCTGGAGCGCAAGAACGAGCAGCTGGATGCCAAGCTGAAGGAAAACGAGGCGGCAAGAACGAAGATCGACGAGGTCGTTGCAAAGCATACCAAGCGTTTGGAGGAGATCTCCGGTTATACGGCAGAGGAGGCCAAGCAGGAGCTGTTCTCCAAGGTGGAGGCCGAAACCCGTCATGAAATGGCGCAAAAGCTGGACGAGCTGGAAGCTCAATTCAAGGAAGAAGCGGAGCAGAAAGCAAAAAATCTTCTCACGCTTGCCATCCAAAGATGCGCTGCGGATCACGTGGCGGAAGCAACCATTTCGGTGGTGTCCATCCCCAGCGAGGAAATGAAGGGGCGCATCATCGGACGAGAGGGACGCAACATTCAGAAGTTTGAAATGCTCACGGGTGTGGAATTGATCATCGACGATACCCCCGAGATCATCACCGTTTCGGGCTTTGATCCCGTACAGAGAGAGATCGCCAGACTGGCTCTGGAAAAGCTGATCTCCGACGGACGGATCCACCCTGCCCGCATTGAGGAAATGGTGGAGAAATCCAAGAAGGAGGTGGACGCGGTCATCAAGCAGGCAGGCGAGAGAGCCACCTTTGAAACCAACGTTCACAGCATACATCCCGATCTGGTTCGTCTTCTGGGACGGCTTCGTTACCGTACCAGCTACGGTCAGAATGTGCTGAAGCACTCCATCGAGGTGTCCTGGTTGGCAGGTATGATGGCAGAGGAACTGGGATTGGACGGCGCCATCGCACGCCGCGCAGGCTTGCTGCACGACATCGGTAAGGCGTTCCCGCAGGATATGGAAGGCTCCCACGTGGAGATCGGCGTCAACGCGGTGAAGAAGTATAAGGAAAACCGCGAGGTAGTCCACGCCATTGAGGCACACCACAACGACGTAGAGCCACAGACCATGATCGCTATTCTGGTTCAAGCGGCGGATGCGGTTTCTGCGGCACGTCCGGGTGCTCGCCGCGAGGATATGGAAAACTACATCAAGCGTCTTGAAAAGCTTGAGGAGATCGCAACCGGCTTCGACGGTATTGAAAGAGCCTTTGCGATCCAGGCAGGACGCGAGGTGCGCGTCATGGTGAAGCCCGATATGGTAACTGACGAGGGCATGAAGCTGATCGCGAGAGAGATCGCCAAGAAGATCGAGGGAGAAATGAAGTATCCCGGTCAGATCAAGGTGAACCTGATCCGCGAGACCAGAACCGTAGATTACGCAAAATAATACGATCAAAAAAGGAAGCCGAGCGCGGAATCGCGTATTCGGCTTCTCTTTTTTGAATTATGCCAAACCGATTTTTTAAAAACGAGAAGCGCGGAATCTCCGGTTACGACTTGACATCTTTCTCCGTATCTGATATAATATTGCCGTGATGACATCTTACCATGAAAAAGGGAGAAATCGTATGATACGAATTTGCTTGACAAATTTGGAACGGGAGTTGATGCAGCCCACCGGGGAGTTATGCGCCGAGTTGGGGCTTCTGCTCTGCGATGACGGTGTGAAGGTCAGCGCCGCCAAGGGAGATTCGCTTTCCATTCGCAAAGAGGGCGATGGGGTTGCGGTCACGTACCAAAAAAAGAATCAGTGGTTCCGCGTGCTGACCATGCTGCCGCGCTTTTTGGCGGATGGCAAGGAGATTCGAGAGAGCGCAAAATACGAATTGCTTTCCTATATGGCGGATAATTCCCGAAACGCCGTGCTGAATTTGCCTTCTGCCAAGAAGATGATTCGTTATCTGGCAGGCATGGGATACGATTCCATGATGCTTTATACCGAGGATACCTACGAGATCCCCGAATATAAATATTTCGGATATATGAGAGGGCGTTTTTCCGCTGCGGAGCTGAAGGAACTGGATGATTACGCCGATTCCTTTGGCTTGGAGCTGATCCCGTGCATCCAGACCTTGGCGCATCTTACGACCGCGTTGCGCTGGCCCGATTTCAGAGGATATAAGGACAGCGGGGATATTTTGATGGTTGGGGACGAGCGCACCTATCGGTTCGTCCGCGCTGCGTTGGAGCAATGCAAGGCTTGCTTCCGTTCCCGTCAGATCAACGTGGGAATGGACGAGGCGCATCTGGTCGCGTGCGGTGAATATCTGAAGAAGAACGGCTACCGCAAGCCCTCCGACGTGATGCTGGAGCATCTGGAGCAGGTGGTGAAGATCTGTCGGGAGATCGGCTTCCATCCCATGATCTGGAGCGACATGTTCTTCCGTATGGCGCATAACGGCGCGTACTACATCAAAGAAGGACGGCTTCCCAAGGACGTGGTGAACAAGGTTCCCGCAGGCTTGGAGTTGACTTATTGGGATTACTACACCATGGACCGTGACCGCTTTGCCCATATGCTGGATTGCCACAATCAATTCAAAAATCCCGTATCCTTTGCGGGGGGTGCGTGGAAGTGGTACGGCTTCGGCGCGCACAACGCGTTCTCCATCAAGTCCACCAAGATGCAGTTGGATCTGTGTGAGGAGCGGGGTATGAAGCGTATCATCGTCACAGGTTGGGGGGACGACGGCGGAGAGGCATCCCAATTTTCCAATTTGGCGAGTATCCTCTATTTTGCGGAGCGGTGCTATGAGGACGGCGCCGACGTGACCGACGCGTGGCTTGACCGCCGTGCGAAGGAATGTTTGGGGATCTCCTTTGACCGCTTGATGGCGTTCGACCTGCCCGACAGTCTTCCCGAGGTGTCGGTTGACGTGATCGACAAGCCCAAATGTCCCGTGAAGACCTTGCTGTATAATGATCTGTTGGAGCGTTTTGCAGACCGTCACATGAACCGAGAGAACGTAACGCAGGAATTTACCAACCGCGCCGAACAGCTGTTGGCGTTGTCCGAGGATCCCGTGTTGGGATACGCGTTTGAAAGCTTGGGTAAGCTTTGCCGCGCAGTTTCCTTGAAGGCGGAAATGGGTTGGCGGTTGTACGAGGCTTACCAGAGCGGTGACAAACAGGCGCTGAAAGCCGTGGCGGACGAGATCCCTGCGCTGTTGGATGCGTTGAGAGAATTTTTGGCGGCGTTCCGCCGTCAGTGGTATCGGGAGAACAAGACCTTCGGTTTCACGCCCCAGGAGAACCGTATCGGCGGATTGATCGCCCGTGTGGAATCGGTGAAGCTTCGTTTGGATGCGTATTTGAACGGAGAGATCGACCGCATTGAGGAATTGGAGTGTGAACCCCTACCTTATGAACCTACTTTGGACGGAACTTATCTGGGACATGTCAGATGGCGCCAGATGGTGGCGGCAGGAATTTATTGATCAAATATTATGCTATTTCTCAATAGAAAACTTGAATTCTGTTGGGGCGTAAGCCGCAAGCGGCGCACGCCCGTGGGCGGCCGATAGTTGCCCCTACTTGTTGTTAATTCTACACTTTAGAAAATCTTACTACCCGCCATCCGACTCGCTTCGCAAGCCTTCTCCTGTGGGAGAAGGGGGACCGCGTTAGCGGTGGATGAGGAGTCAAAAAATCAACATTATCAAGAAACACCTCATCCGTCAGCCTTCGGCTGCCACCTTCTCCCACTGGAGAAGGCTCATGAAGTTGATCGTTTCAATAATCAATTTTCATTCTGTTATAATTGCTAAAAGGTTATGAAAAAGAAATTGTTGAAAGCATAGAAAAAAGGGGATGAGTCAAATGCGTAAACACATTTGACTCATCCCTTTTTGATCACCATTTTGCGGTGTAGTTATGAACGTCCCGTCCGATGAATCCCACTTGCGTAAAATCCTCGGGGGCGGAACGAATGATATAGTCGATGTAGCTCATGATCAGTTTGGCGGTGAGCAGGTACCCTTGCGCGTTCATGTGACCGCCGAGCAAAAAGTGGCGCTTGAATTCCGCGTCGTAGGGCGGAGCGTATTGGTACAGATCGATGACGTAGGTGTACTCAAAGATTTTCGCCAAACGGTGGAGCAGTTCGGCGTGGGCGGCGTGTGCTTCTTTCGCCCCCCGTCCGTCGTCGGGCATGGTGACCAAGAAAAAGCGGGCTTTGGGCTGAATCTGCTTGAGCCGTTGGATGATGGCGGCGTACCAACCGCAGAAGGTGTCCGCGTTTTTGGTGTAATCCTCAAGGTTGACGTCGCTAACGTCCCCGATGGGCTGTTTCTGATTGAGAATATCGTTCACGCCCAAGGCAAGGATATAGGCTTGACAAGCCAGATCGGGATTCCAAAAATCCTGACTTTCGGCAAAGCTCTGTACGTATTCCTTGGCGGTCATACCCCCTCTGGAAAAGTTGTAGACCTTACATCCTGCGGCACGGGCAAGATACTGTCCCCAGGAATATTCGTAATAGTCGTGATAGCCTTTTTGAGTTCCGCTTTCGTCGGTGGATTCATGCTCGCCCGAAGAAAGGCTGTCCCCCACGCATCCGATGGTTCGGAAAATGGACGTAAATCCCGCGTCGGGCAGGATCCTGTCCAGCGGATTTTCGCCTTCGGTCAAATAATAATCCTTAAAATCCATGATTTTTCCTTTATTATACGCTGAATTACCAAAGGTCGCGGACGCTGTCCGCACCTGCTTAAACCCTTTTTGAAAAAAGGGTTTAAGAATCCCAAAAACTTTCAACGAAAAGAAATTGGTTTCCTACCGAGGATGTGCAAACATCGTGCGCCCTCGGTTGTTTGGTTGTGAAAGTTTTGCAACAGTTTTGAACTTCACAGTAACAGCACCCTGTATGGGAAAGGACAGATGACAGACGGCAGAATAGCTCCCGCAAGAATTTAGGGTGGCGGTACCTAAATTCTCGCGGCAGTACCTTTCCGTCTGTAGACGGTGCTTTCCCATGCAGGGTGATGTCGCACCCAAGGTAAAGATAGGGAGTAAAAACTTTCGTTCGCCAAACTTTACGGGGAGAAATGTGTTCACGCTGCCCTCGGAAGGGCGTTTTATCCTTTTCGCCGAAAGTTTTTGGAATTCTTAAAACCTTTTTCAAAAAGGTTTCAAGCGGAGCGCGAGGCAGAGCCTCGCGGCCTTCCTCCAGTGCGGACAGAGTCCGTGACCTTCCATCTACGACCTTATCTCCCGTATTCCTTGCAAAATGGATTCTTTTGCTTTTGCGGCGTCCGACAGGGAAAGAGCAGGGACACCGTCCAGACGGTAGGGGATTCCCAACGTTTGATATTTGGAAACGCCCATGGTGTGGTAGGGAAGGACGTCCAGGGCTTTCAGATTGGTCAGTGTTCCGATGAACCGTCCCAGCTCCAAAAGATCCGAGTGAGCGTCAGTGTACCCTTCCACAATGATGTGGCGCACCCAAAGAGGGATTTTTTTCTGCTCCAGATATCTGGCAAAGGCAAGGATCCTTTCGTTGCCGCGCCCCGTCAGTTGAAGGTGCTTTTGGGCGTCGATATGCTTGATATCCAACATTACCAGGTCGGTCACAGCCAGCAGGCGGTCGAATTTCCGGGGATCGTCGGGGGAAAACAGGATCCCCGAGGTGTCCAGACAAGTGTGAATCCCTTCCGCTTTGGCGGCTTCAAACAGCGCGGTGAGAAAGTCCAACTGGCAGAGGGGTTCTCCGCCCGTAGCGGTGATCCCGCCCTTCTTGTAGAAGGAGAGATTTTTTCTGAACTGCGTCAGAAGCTGATCTACCGATACGGCGGTCCCGCCGTCAAACGCCCAGGTGTCGGGGTTGTGACAGTACAGGCAGCGCATGGGACAGCCTTGGAAAAATACCACGAATCGGATGCCGGGACCGTCCACCGTGCCGAAGCTTTCCGTGGAATGGATGTAACCGAGCATGGGATCAGATCTGATCGTGGAAGGTTCTGGAGATGACTTCGTCCTGCTGCTCCTTGGTGAGCTTAATGAAGTTCACTGCGTATCCGCTGACACGAACGGTAAGCTGGGGATACTTTTCGGGATGCGCTTGCGCGTCCAGCAGAGTTTCTCTTGTGAATACGTTGACGTTCAGATGATGTCCGCCTTTTTGAACGTAACCGTCCAAAAGCGTAACGAGATTATCGATTTGATTTTGCGTTGCAGCCATAACAGACTCCTTTTTGGGATAAAATCGTATCTAACTTATTGTCTTATTGTTGATCGTCCAAGCCCTCGAACAGAGTTGGCGTCGCGCAGGCACCGTTGGAGCAATCGAAGCTGACTTCAACGTCCAGATCTCCCGCGAATACGCGGTCATCCTTGCCCAAGGCTCCGGGGATGATGGAGAAGGTATTGGAAATACCGTCCTGCGCGTCGATGAAAGGCATCTTCGCAACCGACGCCAGAGAAGCCACGGCGCCGTGGGTATCTCTGCGGTGCATGGGGTTGGCACCGGGAGCGAACGCTTCGCCCTTCTTTCTTCCGTCGGGAGTAGCGCCCGTGTTCTTGCCGTAAACCACGTTGGACGTGATGGTGAGGATGGAAGTGGTGGGGATGCTTTCGCGGTAGGTGTGATTCTTGCGGATATGCTCCATGAATCGGTGAACGATGTCGTAGGCAATGGAGTCCACGCGGTCGTCATCGTTGCCGTATTTGGGGAAGTCGCCTTCCACCTCGTAATCCACCACGATGCCCGCTTCGTTGCGGACGGTCTTGTCCTTGGCGTACTTGATGGCGGAGAGAGAATCGGCAACCACGGAAAGTCCCGCGATGCCCGTTGCGAACCAGCGCGTCACGTTCTTGTCGTGGAGCGCCATCTGCAATCTTTCATAGCAATATTTATCGTGCATATAATGGATGACGTTGAGGGTGTTGACGTATACGTTCGCCAGCCACTTCATCATCTCGTCGTATTTCTGCATCACCTCGTCGTAATCCAGATACTCGGATTCGACGGGACGGTAATTGGGGCCAACCTGCTTGCCGCTGATCTCGTCCACACCGCCGTTGATGGCGTAAAGCAAGCATTTGGCAAGGTTTGCTCTGGCGCCGAAGAACTGCATCTCCTTGCCCACGCGCATGGAAGACACACAGCAGGCAATGGCGTAATCGTCACCGTGGGTGAATCTCATCAGATCGTCGTTCTCGTATTGAACCGAGGACGTTTCGATAGAGGTCTTGGCGCAGAAGCGCTTGAAGCTTTCGGGCAGCTTGGTGGACCAGAGAACGGTGAGATTGGGCTCGGGAGCGGGGCCGAGATTGGTGAGGGTGTGCAGATAGCGGTAGGACATTTTGGTGACCATGTGAGTACCCGCAATGGAAACGCCGCCGATGGATTCGGTCACCCACTGGGGGTCGCCCGAGAAGAGAGCGTTGTATTCGGGGGTGCGGGCAAATTTCACCAGTCGCAGCTTCATGATGAAGTGATCCACCATTTCCTGGATCTCCTGCTCGGTGTACAGGCCCTTTTCCAGGTCGCGCTGGGAGTAAATATCCAGGAAGGTGCTGGTGCGGCCCAGCGACATGGCCGCGCCGTTCTGCTCTTTAATAGCGGCGAGGTAGCCAAAATAGAGCCACTGCACCGCCTCGCGCGTATCCTGCGCCGGGCGGGAAATGTCAAACC
>JAZSMC010000070.1:0-23269 GCA_045535705.1 Eubacteriales bacterium | reverse complement strand
ATCTGGGGATTCTTATTCGGCTTTTAGATCATGGACTCATCCTTATGATACCGTATAATGCCGCTTTTGCTTACGATATAACAATAACAATCCTCAAGGCCGGTGATCTCCAACTCTCCGCGTGCAGAGGGCTTCACCTGCTTGGCGCGCGCACTGACACCTGCGGGATAGAAATAAAGTCCCGTGACCGCGTAGTTGCTCTTGGGAACGGCAGGCTTCTCCTCAATGGAGATCGCCTTTCCGTTTTGGTCAAACTCCACCACTCCGAAACGCTCGGGATCGTTGACGTAATAACCAAACACCGTGGCGCGTTGGTTGTTCTCCGCATTCTCCTTGGCAGCGCGTAAGGTCTTGCCAAAGCCGTTGCCGTAGAAAATATTATCTCCCAGCACCATGGCACACGCATCATCACCGATGAAATCCTCTCCCAGAAGAAATGCTTGCGCCAATCCGTCGGGAGAGGGCTGCACCTTATAGGACAGCTTCAACCCATATTTGGTTCCGTCCCCCAGGAGCCGCTCAAAGTTGGGCAGATCTGTTGGGGTGGAGATGATCAGGATCTCACGAATCCCAGCCAACATCAACGTGGATATGGGATAGTACACCATTGGCTTATCGTAGATAGGAAGAAGCTGTTTGGACGTTACCATCGTCAAGGGATATAAGCGCGTTCCCGCGCCGCCGGCAAGGATAATACCTTTCATAAAATATTCCTTTCGATCAGAAGAAATCTATCCGTCAAATTCGCAGCCAAACCCGTTGCATTTTTAATCGGATCGTATTTCCTATATTATACCACATAACGCCGAAAAAAACAAGTCCTTTTTATAACTTCCTCATTTTTCGTCGTTTTTTCATGATTTTGCGATCTTTTGAGGAAACGAATCGTAATATCACAAGGTTTTTTCAAAAACCAAATTGTTTGAACGCTCATAGCCATAACAATTTTTTTGTTTGTTTTTTGTGCAGTTTAATTAAAAAAATGTTTTTTCAAGGTTTTTTTAGACAAAAAACAGTCTTTAAAAATATGTAAAAAGACCAAAAAACAAAAAAATAGTAGAAAATTGTAGAAATTTTAAGAAAAAAAAGCATTGACATTGTGCAAAAAAATGGTATAATAAGGGTAGTAGGTATAAATTGCTCCACGAACGCCAGCATTTGACATCGGATTGTTGTCGGAACGGCAGCAGCCACGCAATTGCAGGCGTCCTCTTTTTTGAGGAATATGCGTCCTTGCACATCACTTTGGAAGGATCGGGCAGTCATGAGCAAACGCAAATCAAAAGCCGATGATGACTTGGAGAAGCTGGTTCAGCGCGCAAAAAAGGGAGATGAAGCGGCTTTCAATGAACTCTTTCGGCAATACGCTCCTTTAATGGAATCCATGTGCGCCCATTTTCAACTTGAGGCGCCTTCCAAGGACGAGCTGTACTCGGAGTTGATGTCCGCTCTGTGGCACGCCGTTCAAACCTACGATGTGGAACAAGGCTCCGTTACCTTCGGACTCTACGCCAAGATCTGCTTTAAGTACAAGATCCTGGATTGCAGACGAAAATGGAAACAGCTCAAGCCCATACTTTCTTTGGATACCGATGAAATCACGGAACCGGAAGCCGACGAGGACAGCAACCCCGCTCATTATGTGGTGGAACGAGAAAACTATCTGGAGCTGATCCGTCGGATGGAACTTTTACTCTCCCCAAAGGAACGTCGCATCTGGCTTTTATTTGTGGAAGGAAGTACCGCAACGGAGATTGCGAGAGCATTGAACATTGAAAAAAAAGAAGCGGAAAACGCCATCTTCCGCGCAAGAAAAAAACTAAAGCAACACATCCCGCCGCAACATTGACGGCGGAGTATGTCCGAGTAGCTTAAACAAAGCGGTTCCCTGCGGGAGCAGATGTGGGTGCAAATCCCACCGAGGGCAAATACATATTTTCAAAACAAGAGAGGGTAAACATCATGTTCCAAGACGAAAACATCAGCGCAGTTGAAGAAAAGGAGTTTGTCGACGAGACTCTGGTCTGCAAAGACTGTGGCAATGAATTCGTGTTCACCGCAGGCGAACAGAAATTCTATGCCGAAAAGGGATTCCAGAACAAACCGAAGGCTTGCAAGGCTTGCCGCGACGCAAAAAAGAACGCAGGAAGAGCTCCCCGTGAATACTTCACGGCTGTATGCGCGGACTGCGGCGGCGAGGCGAAGATCACCTTCCAGCCTTCCAATGACAGACCCGTATACTGCAGTGCTTGCTTCGAGAAAAGAAAGAACGAGCAGGCATAATTTGAACTGTATCTGATTTTTTCGTAAGATTAGATAGATATGGTCAGAAGCAAAGAGGATTCAAATGCGGCACCGCATCTGAATCCTCTTTGTGTTGTGGCAATACCGCACAATTCTGACGGTGCAATCACGCCGTCACGAATTTGTGCGTCGTTGCCTTACCTTCCACGCAATAGTTCCAATAGTTTAAAGCGTGCTTTGTAGACAGGCTTTTCGCTTTGGGTGATTACCTTGTATTGAGAAGGCGTCAGCCCCACGTCCACAAAGGCTTCCTCTGCGTCCTCCTCGGGCACCGTGGACGCCCCCAAACAAAGAGGCGGGAACAAGCAGCACCACCAATTTTGCCCTTCTGCTTGTCCGATGCAGACTCGCATGGAGAGATATTCCCCTGCGGGGAAGCAAAAGCTGTCGTAGGTTCTGGTTGGGTATTTCTCCTCGTCAAATTGGATACTGACGGGATAATCGTATCCTTGCTCCGCGATCACACGACGCGCCGCAGTTTCCAGTTCCTCGCAGCAAGATTCCAACAGCTCTTTTGCCTCATCCTTGTCGGTACAGTCGGCAAGCAGAGGCGCGGTGATCTCCAGGATCTCGTCACGCACCTTCAGCTTCAAGGCTTGGTCTTTCTCGGAATCCGAGTTCGCCAAAACGTGGAGTCGGATCACCGAATCGTAGATCTCCGCTTCTCCGTGAATGGGCATTACCCCAACGAACAGCAACAACGACGCCAAACAAAGCAAGGCAATAAGTATTCTTTTTTCCATCATAAAAATCCTCCCAAATGATTTGATGCTCATAGCATAAACTCATCGGGAGGATTTTATTCACTTAAATTTCAAAAAAAACGCAAAAATTTCCAAAAGTTTCCTGCGGTCAAATCAGAATTCCGTGCCGTCATCCGAGATTTCCTCTTCCTCGGGCTCTGAAATTTCCAATTTATTTAAGATAGACGCGATGTGTGCGCCGTAGGTGATGGACGAATCCTGCAAGAAGGTCAACTCGGGAGTCATACGCAGATTGAGCGAGCGTGCCAGCTCGCGGCGAATAAAGCCTGCCGCCGCCTTCAGTCCCTTGGCGATCTCCTTTGCATCTCCCCGAAGGGCTGAATAATAGATCTTGGCGTATTTGAGGTCGGCAGTGCAATCCACCGCCGTAACACTGATAAAAGCATCCTGCACACGGGGGTCCTTTACCCGTCGGAGAATCTCCATCAACTCCTTCTGCATCTCGTCGTTGATTCGATTTTGTCTGTATTTTGCCATGATTAAACTCCTTTTGAAGAAAATAGGAAGCAAAAGGCAAAAGCATTTTGCTTCCGGTTTCTATATTTATTCTGCGTCCGCGATCACGTCCGAAGCGGACGCCTCTGCCACGGCTCCGTCCAACTGCTCGTCCGCGTTACGTCCGAGAACCTCCTGCTGAACCTTTTTTCTGAAAAACTTATCGTAAACTTTATACGCGACGAAAGCGATCACGGCAATAATCACGATCGCCTTGATCACACTTCCCCACGTGCTGCGTTTTTTCACCACAAAATTATCGTTTCCCATTTCGAACTCCTTTAAACTGCCAAATCGGGCAAACCGCCCATCGCAGAGTAATACACTATAAGTATACCACATTTTTTGAAAATTTCAAGTGTTTTTTTGCTTTTTTCTTCTTTTTTTCACTTTTTCTTTGAAAAAAGCAAAAAAACTATTTCTTTTTTACGGTTTTTGTGGTAAAATAAGAGAGAAATTATACGTGGAGAAAAAAGATGACCTATCGAGAGATCTGCCAAGCGTTGGAACGCGCCGGCGTGGACACGCCACAGTGGGACGCGCAATTACTGATCGAACGTTTTTGCAAAAAAGACCGACTTTTCTTATTGGGTAACCCCGACCAAGAACTGAACTCCCAAGAACTGAAACAAGCCGTTGAAAAAAGATGCCAACGGGAGCCCTTGCAATATCTGATCGGAGTCTGGGGCTTTTACAATCAGACCTACGAGGTATCCCCCGCCTGTCTGATCCCCCGCTCGGATACCGAAATTTTGGTGGAAGAAGCCATCAAGCGATTACCACAAAACGCCTATTTCGCTGATCTCTGCACGGGCAGCGGTTGCATCGCGGTGTCGGTTCTGGCTGAACGTCACGACACCCGTGCCGTAGCCTTGGATCTTTCCTCGGAGGCTTTATCCTTGGCGATCCGAAACGCCGAGCGAAACGGGGTATCGGATCGCTTTCGCGGAATTCTCGGTGACGTATTGCATTTGTCGGAAGAAACGATAAACGCAGCATCGCGACCTCACGCGATCCTTTCCAATCCGCCGTATATTCCCACTTCGGTGCTGTCGAGGCTTTCTCCCGAGGTCGGGCACGAGCCACGGATGGCATTGGATGGCGGCAACGACGGGTTGATCTTTTATCGCGCACTGTTCCGCGTGGCAAAGCAATGGTTGGCTGACGACGGATTTTGTTTGTTTGAGATCGGATACGATCAGGGGGATGCCCTGCGGATGCTTGCAAAGGAAAACGGTTTTTTCTGCGAGATCAAAAAGGATCTGGGCGGGCAAGACCGTGTGGCAATTCTATCCCATCAAGACATAAAATGATAGCGCAAGGCAATATCGCACAATTCTGACGGTACGGTTGCGCCGTCAGAAACACTTTATAGGGAGAAACATATGAAGATCGTAGTTTTAGCGGGGGGATATTCCCCCGAGCGCGAGGTTTCCCTCTCCTCGGGAAGTCTGATCGCCAACGCGCTGATGGAAAAGGGACATCGCGTTCTGTTGCTGGACGTTTACGAGGGAATGACATCCCTGCCCCAAGATCCCGAAACGCTGTTTTTACAGAACGGGCATTATAAGCATACCGTCAGCGATTCAGTCCCCGATCTGGAAGCTTTGAAAAAACGAGTTGGGAACGGGGACGCTCTGATCGGACGAAACGTGGAAACGCTGTGTCGGTTGGCAGACAAGGTATTTCTCGCCCTGCACGGCTCCATGGGAGAAAACGGTCAACTGCAAGCCTATCTGGACAGCTGCGGCATCCGTTACACCGGCTCGGGCTATCTGGGTTGCGCCCTCGCCATGGATAAGGATATTTCAAAACGGCTGTTTCGTGACGCCGGCGTTCCCACTCCCCACTGGCAGTATTTCCGCCCCATGCGGGATTCTTTGGATAATCTACTGAACTCCGCACCGCTCCCCTGCGTGGTAAAGCCCTGCGGCGGCGGTTCCAGCGTAGGCGTTTCCATGGCAGACACCCGAGAACAACTGAAAGCCGCCGTTCTGGAAGCTGCGAAATGGGAAAACGCCATTTTGGTGGAGCAAAGGATCGTAGGACGGGAATTTACCATGGGAATTTTGAACGGAGAAACGCTTCCCCCCGTGGAGATCATCCCGAAAGAAGGCTTTTACGACTACAAAAACAAATATCAAGGCACCACCGAGGAGATCTGCCCCGCCCAAATTCCGCAAGCCGTCACCAATGAAATGTCACGGCTCACCAAGCTGGGATTTGAGGCTCTGCGGATGCAGCATTACGCCAGATTTGATTTTCTTCTGGACGGTAACGGCAAGCTGTGGTGTCTGGAAGCAAACGCCCTCCCCGGCATGACGCCCACCAGTTTGCTTCCTCAAGAAGCCGAGGCGGTTGGGATCTCATACCCCGATCTGTGTGAAACGCTGTTACAAATGAAAGACTGATCTCCCTGTCACGAAGCGCAAAAGAAAGGAGCATCACATTGCAAAAACAGAATTTCGTTCCTCATCGGGAACTCATTCTGCCTCAACCGGAGCAAGAAAGGATCCAGCTTTTGGAGCATTACGGCGTGATGGAGGTTCCCCAACATTCCCATAAATATCTGGAACTGACCTACATTTTGAAAGGTCGGGTGGAGCATGATCTGGACGGGGAGCTGAGCCAATTGGAGGCGGGCGATTACTTCATCGTGGACTACGGCAGCCGCCACAGCTACCGCAATCTTGACGGCAAGGGCTTTGACAACCTGACCTGTCTGTTCCTGCCCGAGCTGTTGGATCCCATCTTGAAGGGGACGTCCGACCTGCGAGGGGTGTTGGAGCATTATCTGTTGCATTTTAATATGCGTGCGTTGGTGCAAAATCCCGTTCGAATGGTGTTTCACGACGGCGACGGACGGATTTTGGAGTTGATCCAACAGATCCGTCAGGAGCTTCTCGAAAAGAAAGCGGGCTATACCGAGCTTTTACGTTGCTATCTCATCCAGCTGCTGCTTTTGACCATGCGCCGGCTGGACGATGCCCGCGTGGCATCCGCGGAACAAAACATCAGCACTTATCTTGCCGAATACGTTCGTCTGCACTATATGGAAGACGTGACCTTGGGGGAGCTTGCAAAGAAAACGAACTACAGCGTTTCCTACCTCAGCAAACGGTTTCAAGCCGACATGGGGATCTCTTTCGTTGCCTATCTGCAAAGCTGCCGCGTCACGGAAGGCTGCCGCTTGCTCGTCAATTCCAAACGCACGCTGGCAGAAATCACTCACATGGTTGGCTACAGCGACGTCAAATTCTTCTCTGAAACCGTCAAGCGACACACGGGACTCTCTCCCAGAGAATTTCGCAGAAAACATTCCACAAAATAAAACGTAAAATCAACCGCGCCTGCCCGTTCGTCCCAAGGGATTCGGGCAGGCGTTTTTTGTCAATAGATCAGTACCGTTCCGGACGGGGATAATATCTTTTTTCGAATATGAAAATAAAAATATCGTCGAACAGTGAAATAATTGGAGCTTTCACGGCGGACGTTGAGATAAAACCGTTTTGACGTAGCCCCATCGGGAGATACCCAATACGGTGAAACGGAAAGACAAATCAAATCTTCCTCTCGGGACAACGCCTGTGCATTGGATGCACCAAACTCCCCCACTGCAAAAAAGACGTAAACGCGTTTCTCCCCGATGATCTTTTTCAGTTTCTTTCCGCTTTTTCGCATATCCAGAAACGCCACCAGAAGCATTCCGCCCACCGAGAGCAAAAGCAGCGGAAGCAGTATAAAAAACAGCGCCGTGGTCAAGAGAACGAGCGTGCCCGTTTGCAACAGCGCAAACAGATACCCGATGACGCGAATGATATAGGAGATCATGCGAAAGCGCCGAAAATACGCCAAACAGGTTTGCCAGAATCGATAAGGACGGGCGCGGCGTAGTGATAACAGCGCATCCCGAAACGTATTTTTCAGTTTGCTTTTTCGGTACAACTCGGAAATTTCGGTCATCCGTTCTTGGGAAAGGCGCAGCAGTCCATCCATCGATCTTTTTTCACGATCCACGCATCGTCCCCCCTTTTTGTAAACGTCTGGAAAAAGTATTTCCAAAAAAAACAAAAAAATGTGCGGAACCTATTGTAAAAAAAACTTAAATTTGTTATAATAATTAGAGATATGCGAAAAAGGGGGGCTTTCGTTGAAGCAAAAACGGGTGTCAGGGTTGGATTTTCGAAGACTTTGGCTGGAATCGGGCGAAGTTTTGGCAGAAAACTCCAATCGGCTGACGTTGATCTTGGCGCTCATGGTCGCCGCCTGCCCTCTCATGCTGTACCTTTCCGTCCTGTCGGTGTTTCGTCTGGCGGTGTTCCCCCTGTTTTCGGAACGGGAATTTCTCGGAACGCTGATCGCGGCGTGCAGTTTGCTGGCACTGTCCCTTTTTATTACGCTCCCTTTATGGACGGGCTTGCTTTGGATGGCAAAAAACATGGAAACGGGTAAGGCAACGCCCCTCACGGAGATCTTTTACGCGTTTTCCAACCAAAATTCCTACGGCAAAGCACTGAAGCTCTCTCGGGGCGTTTTATGGAGAATATCGCTGTTGATCGCGGAAGAATGGGTCGCAACCCTTTTCGTAAAAATGATTTTCGGCGAAACGGTCCTCGGTTCCCTTTTGGGAATCCCGATCTATCTTGCTATATTCGTTGCATGGTTCTTTTTTGCGGTTCGGAGCTTTCTGAAGCCCTGCCTCGCATGGCAGATCCCCGACGATGCCCCCCGAATGTGCCCCTACGCAAGATCTGTTGGAACCCGTTACTGTTTGGGATTTTTTCCCTGGATCGTGCTATCCCTTATGACGTTTGGAATCCTGCTTTTAGCAGACACCTTGCCGAGAATGTTGATCGCCTACTTTCGGCTTTGCAGAAAATTGAATGAATTTACCACCCCATCGGAGGATTGATAAAATGAGCGAAAAATACTATTTGACCACAGCCATTGCCTACGCATCCCGTAAGCCCCACTTCGGCAACACCTACGAGATCATCATGAGTGACGCCGTGGCACGCTATCAGCGCGCCTGCGGAAAGGACGTCTACTTTTGCACGGGTACCGACGAGCACGGTCAGAAGATCGAAAATCTTGCAAACGAGCAAGGAATTACCCCTCAAAAATACGTGGATGGCGTTGCCGCCGAGATCAAAGGGATCTGGGACGGAATGAACAGCTCCTACGACTATTTCATCCGCACCACCGACGACAATCACGTCACCGCAGTTCAAAAGATCTTTAAGAAATTTTACGAGCAGGGCGACATCTACACAAGCGAATACGAGGGCTGGTACTGCACCCCCTGCGAATCCTTTTTTACCGCCACTCAAGCGGCTGACGGTAAATGTCCCGACTGCGGCAGACCGCTGACGCAGGCAAAAGAAGAAGCGTATTTCTTCAAAATGAGCAAATACGCTGATCGCTTGATGAAGCACATCGAGGATCATCCGGGGTTCATTCAGCCCGAGCTTCGCAAGAAAGAAATGGTGAACAATTTCCTCAAAGCGGGACTCCAGGATCTTTGCGTTTCCCGAACCTCGTTTAAATGGGGGATCCCCGTTGATTTTGACGACCGTCACGTAGTCTACGTTTGGCTGGATGCCCTGACCAACTATATCACCGCGTTGGGCTACGATCCCGACAAATCCTATGCGGAACAATCCGAGCATTTCCGTCATTATTGGCCTGCCGACGTGCATATCATAGGCAAGGATATCCTTCGTTTCCACACCATCTATTGGCCCATCTTCCTCATGGCGCTGGATCTCCCGTTGCCAAAACAGGTGTTCGGGCATCCGTGGTTCAATTTCGGAATGGATAAGATGTCCAAATCCAAGGGCAACGTGATCTACGCCGATAAGCTGGCGGAGCATTACGGCGTGGACGGCGTGCGCTATTACGCCCTCTCCGAAATGCCCTTTGCTTCGGACGGCTCCATTACCTACGAGGCTGTGATCAAGCGCTACAACACCGATCTGGTCAACAATCTGGGAAATCTTGTGAAGCGCACCCTTGACATGGATAAGAAATATTTTGACAAAGCAGTTCCCTGTCCCTCGGCAGAAGAAGGGACCGACGCCGAGCTGAAAGCGGCGTGCGTGAAGGCGTACGCAAATCTGCAGACTTGTATGGACGAATTCCGCATTGCGGACGCTTTGGAAGGCATTTTTGAGATGTTGAGCCGCGCCAATAAATATATCGATGAAACCACTCCCTGGACACTTGCAAAGGACGACAGCAAAAAAGATCGTCTGGGAACGGTTCTTTATAACCTCATGGAAGCCATTCGTTGGGGTGCCGTGATGCTGACACCCTTCATTCCCGCAACGGCGGAGGAGATTCTTAACGAGTTGGGAACCCATCTCCGTGACTTTGAAACGATTGGTAGCCTTGACAAGTTCAGCGGCATGAAGACGGGAGCAGAAGTAACCGACTCCAAGGTGCTGTTTGCCCGTGTTGACGAGGAAAAGGAACTGGCGGCGTGGGAAGCCGAGCGTCAGGCAATGATCGCGGCAGCCAAGGCAGAAGAAAAGCCCGAAAAGCCCGAAGGCTGCGCTTTGATCGGCATCGAAGACTTTATGAACGTGGAGCTTCGCACGGCAAAGGTGATCAACGCCGAGCCCGTACCGAAGGCAAAGAAGCTGCTCAAGCTTCAGCTTGATCTGGGATATGAAACACGTCAAGTGGTCAGCGGCATCGCAAAATGGTATCAGCCTGACGATCTGATCGGCAAAAAGCTGATCGTGGTTGCCAATCTCAAGCCCGCAACGCTCTGCGGCGTGGAATCCAACGGCATGGTGCTGGCATCGGGAGAGGAAACCGTTCGCGTGGTCTTTTTGGCTGACGATACCCCTCTTGGCGAGAGAGTAAGATAATTCAAACGATTCAAAAACGGGGCAGGCGCCAAGGCTTGCCCCACTTCAAAAAGGAGAAATTTCATGAAAATTACCGTGATCGGTTGCGGTCGTTGGGGATCGCTGATTGGTTGGTATCTTGACAGTATCGGACATTGCGTCACCTTTTACGGAAAAGAAGACTCCCCGCACATGCAGGCGTTTTTGAACACACGCTCCAACGGTTTGTTGACCATCCCCCCTTCGATCAAACTATGCTGTGAGATCTCCGAAGCCGTAGCGGATGCGGAAACCATCATTCTATCCGTCCCATCCCAGGGTCTTATCGGCTTAATGGGTGAGCTTGCCCCTCTGGAGCTTCGGAACCGAAATTTCGTGCTTTGCATGAAAGGAATTGAGATCGAAAGCGGAAAAAGACTTTCCCAGATCGCAGAGGAAAACACCCATCCTTCCAATCGCGTAGCGGTTTGGCTGGGGCCCGGCCACGTGCAGGAATTTTACGCAGGTGTTCCCAATTGCATGGTGATCGACAGCCGACACGAGGAGCTGAAGCAAGCATTGGTCGATTCGTTTTCAAGCTCTTTGATCCGCTTCTATTACGGCCAAGACTTGATCGGCAACGAGATCGGTGCTGCCACCAAAAACGTGATCGGCATCGCTGCCGGTATGCTGGACGGACTGAAGCTGGGTACCTTGAAAGGCGCACTGATGAGCCGCGGAACCCACGAGATCTCCCGTTTGATCGGCGCCATGGGCGGCAATCCGTTTTCCGCCTACGGGCTTTGCCATTTGGGCGATTACGAAGCCACGGTGTTTTCACCGTATTCCCACAACCGAAAATTCGGTGAATGTGTTGTCACGGGAGAGCCTTACGCCGATCTGGCTGAAGGCTATTACACTTCAGCGGCGCTAAAAACCTTGGAAGAACGCTACAAAGTGGAGCTTCCCATTTGCGACGCGGTTTGGAACGTACTGTACAGCAACAAGGATCCCCAGCAAGAAATTGACGCCTTGTTCCACCGCACGCTGAAGCCCGAGATCATTGTACAGTGAGGGCGGTATGATCTTTCAACAGCCGATTTGCGGCATTTTTGATTCCCACGCCCACTATTTTGACCGACGCTTTGAAGCAGAGGACGGCGATGCAGAAGCCATTTTGAATTCGGTCATGCCACGCCCCGTTTCAAACGTGATCAACGTTGGAACCAATCTGCAAAATTCTGTGAAAGCGATTGAGCAAGCGGCAAGTCACGACGGAATGTACGCCGCCGCGGGGATCCATCCCGAAGACTGTCATTATATTAACGACGTTTCCGCAGCTATGGAAACGCTTTGCGAGCTGCTGGGCACACCCGACAGCCGCGATGCTCGGAAAATCGTTGCCCTTGGCGAGATCGGGTTGGATTATCATTACGAAAACTACGGCGACGTTCCCATGGACAAGGAAAAACAAAAATGGTTTTTCCGCGCGCAAATGGAACTGGCACAACTCATTGAAATTCCCGTGATCGTTCACGATCGGGAGGCGCATGGGGATTGCTTTGATACCGTGATCCGCTATCCCTGTGTTTGCGGTGTGTTCCACAGCTACAGCGGAAGCGCCGAAATGGCGAAAGATTTGACGCGGCGAGGATGGTATATCTCCTTTTCGGGAACGCTGACCTTTAAAAACGCCTCAAAAATACGGGAAGCGGCATTGGCTGTTCCGCGTGACCGTTTATTGATCGAAACCGATGCGCCCTATCTGGCGCCCCACCCCATGCGAGGTCAACTAAACCATTCGGGGCTGCTCACCCACACGCTTCAAATCTTATCCGAGCTTTGGAGCTGCTCGCCCCAACAAGCCGCTGATCAAACCGCCGAAAACGCAAGACGGCTGTTTGGGGTATGAAAAGATATTGGGGGAGAAGAAGACCTTGGGAAGGGGGAAGACCTGGGGAGAGGGGGAACTTCTTGAAAGAAGTTCCCCCTCTCCCAAACCCACTTCCCTTCAAGAACTTTCCCACCGCGCTCCATCCAATATAGAAGCAGATTTCAGAGTCTGCATTGGACGGAGCTCGGTGGGAAAGTCTTTTTGGGATGGATTTTGGCTTGAAATGAGATCGCTTCGTGTCGGAACCTTGACATTTTACCCGCAGGAATAGACCGTGTTTCCTATGTAAATGATGCTTTTCTCGGCAGAGAATTTAGGGTGGCGGTACCTATTTTGCCAAAACAAATCGAAGCAGGCAATAGTCGATCTATTGCCAATGAAATTTTTTCCGTTTGGCGTAATTTATGCAAGTAAATGCGCCGTTATGAATTTGTGTGATGTTGCCTTACGCCTTTTTTCAAAAAGGGTTTAAGCGGAGCGCGAGGCAGAGCCTCGCGGCCTCTGTACGAACAACGCCCACGACCTTTCCCTTTTAATAGAACGTAGCCACTTCCTGAATGGGCGGGACGGCGAAGTCGGTGGCAGTGACGTAGAAGACGGGTCCGAAGCCTTTGTAGAGCTTGTGCCTTTCGATCTTTACGGTGCCCGTTAACGTTACCCAGTCACGTGTTTTGAGCGTGGTGGGCTCTTTGAAAATACACACCAGTGGGTGGAACGCAATATCGTCGGCACAGCAGGTCATCACGTGGCGTCCCGCCAGAACGCAGTCGGCGGGCATTTTGGGATCGTGAGCGACGATACCCTTGAAACGCAAGGTCTTGCCGTTGTATTTTTCCATTTCTTCGGACAGATCACGGTAGAACACGGCGTAGTCGGCATCCTCAATCTGCACCATGGGAGCCTCTAAATCAAAGGGCAACGGGTCTTCGATCTCGTCGTATTCCACGTGCCCGTCAGGATAATCGTAGGTGATTGCCGCGCGGCGGCTCACACTGCGAACCACTCGGTGCACCTCGTCCTTATCAATATCGTCGGGCGTGCGATTCAGCACCACCATTTCGCAGTTGGTCAGCTTGTCCACCATCAATTGGCGCATATTGGCGTTATAACTCAAAAACGTGTTGGCATCCGCGAACATCATTTCCTGGTAAATCCCCCAGTTATCGGGGAGATTTTCGTATAGCGTGGAGAGATTCCACATACCGTTATATTCAACAATTACACGATCCAGCTTATGGCGCTTACCGATCTCGGTCAGATTCGATTTGTTAAAATCCGACTCCTTCTCGATCAGCTCCAGATAGACGTTCTGACCGAAAAAGCGTTCGGGCTCCAGCTCGTCGATCCCTTCCTCACATTGCAAAATCAAGGTCTTTTCGCCCGAATTAAAGCGCTTATCTTCCATGGATTCCTGAATGACGTGGGTTTTTCCGCCTTCCAGAAATCCCGTGAACAGATATACGGGAATGGTTGCCATTTTACTCTCCTATCACTCTTTCACGCCGAACAGTTCAGCCAACGCGTGCTTATTGATATGGGATCCGATGACGCAAAGTCTGCCAATGACTCCCGCGCCGCCGTTCCGAACGTTAGGTTCGCCGGGGATATAGTCAAAGTGGATCCACTTGCCATCCTTGCCCGCAACGATCCCTTTGGCACGCAGAATCACACCGTAGGTCTTTTCTTCCAAGAGAGATTCCAGAATTTGATTCATCTCGTCCATATCGAAGGTCTTTGCGGTTTCCACCCCCCAACTGGTGAATACGTCGTCGGCATGGTGGTGATGATGCTGCTCATGGTCGTGATCGTGACAGTGGCAATCGGGATCGTGACACTCTCCATCGTGATGATGATGGTGATGCTCATGCTCGTGCCCGTGACCGTGACAGTGGCAATCGGGATCATGGCATTCACCGTCGTGGTGATGGTGATGATGGTGTTCTTCCGCTTTTGCCAATCTCGCCAGTTCTTCCTCAATGGTATCACGGCGCTCCATGGCGGAAAGCAACTGCTTTCCGTCCAACTGTCCCCATGGTGTGGTGACGATGACCGCCGTGGCGTTGTGTGCCTTCAAGAGCGCGACGGCTTCTTCGATCTTCCGCTCGGTTGCGTTATCGGTGTGGGACAGCACGATACAGCCCGCATTTTCGATCTGGTCGTTGAAAAACTCACCGAAATTCCGCATGTACATTTTGCACTTATTTACGTCTGCCACGGTGGTAAATCCGTTCAGTACGGCTCCGTCTGCGGCGGTGTTCTGAACCGCGCGGATAATATCGGAAAGCTTTCCAACGCCCGACGGCTCAATGAGAACACGGTCAGGCTGATACTCGTCCAGCACCTTTTTCAGCGCTTTCCCGAAATCTCCAACCAACGAGCAACAAATACAACCGCTGTTCATCTCGGTGACCTCAATTCCCGCATCCTGCATGAATCCGCCGTCGATGCCGATCTCTCCGAACTCATTCTCGATCAGCACCAATTTCTCTCCCGCGTAAGCTTCCTGCAACAGCTTTTTGATCAGCGTGGTCTTGCCTGCTCCCAAAAAGCCTGAAAAAATATCAATCTTCGTCATCTTTTTCATTCCTCTGCACTTGATGAAATAATATACCTTTATTATAAACCCAAAATGCGAAAAAGTCAACGGATTCCGCAAAAAAACAGCCGCATAGTTGACAAATACATGAAATCGTGGTATAATAGTCGTGCTTGAAGCAAAATTTTGGAAAGGAGAACCAAGCGCATGAAAAAAGCAACCGCAAACCAACGCAAGATCAGCTCCACCGCCGTATTCTCCATCGGTTTTCTCGCGCTGATCCTGATCGGAACCGTTCTTCTTACCCTTCCGGTTTCTTCGGCAAACGGAACCTTTACAAATCCTCTCGACGCGGCGTTTACTGCCGTCAGCGCCACCTGCGTCACGGGGCTGACCACGGTGGATACCGCAACCTCCTGGAGCACGTTTGGACATACGGTGATCATCATTCTGATCCAGATCGGCGGACTTGGATTTATGACCGTTGCCATGCTGCTTTCGTTGATCATTCGCAGAAACATTACGCCGAGCGAACGGCGATTGGCGGCTATGTCCTATAATTTGGATGAATTTGACAGCGTGATGCCCTTGATCAAACGGATCCTCGTGGGTACGCTTTTGATCGAGCTGGTGGGGGCGATCCTGCTCGCCACCCGTTTCGTTCCCGACTTCGGCTGGGCAATCGGCATCCGAAAAAGTATTTTTCACTCCATCTCCGCATTCTGCAACGCGGGATTTGACACGGTTGGCGTAGGAAATTCCGAAATCGCTGGAATGGCACACTATACCACCGATCCAATCGTCATGCTCACCATTTCCCTGCTCATCATCATCGGCGGAATCGGATTTTTGGTGTGGAGCGAGCTTTTCAATCTTGTCACCCTCAAAAAAAGGCTTTCGGCGTACGCCAAGCTGGTTCTGATCGTAACCGCAATTCTTCTTGTAATAGGCACCGTCGGATTTGCCATTTTGGAATGGAACCATGCGTTAAGCGGGATCAACGGATTCTTCCCCAAGCTGCTGGTTTCCTTCTTCCAATCGGTCACTTGGCGTACCGCAGGCTTCGTTACCCTCCACAACGGCAGTTTTTTCGATTCCACTCTGCTTTTCGGCATCCTTTTGATGTTTGTAGGCGGCGCCTCGGGCTCCACTGCGGGCGGCGTGAAGGTTGGAACCGTGGGGATCCTGTTCTACACCGTTTGGAGCGTGTTCCTCGGAAAAAAAACCACGGTGATGTTCGGCAGAAAGATTTCCGACCACAACTTCGTGCGAGCCACCTCGGTGATCGTGATCCAGCTCACTGCAGTTCTGATGGGCAGCTTGGTGCTGGCAGTTTCCACCCCCTTCCCTTTGCCCGACGTGCTTTACGAGGTGGTTTCCGCCGTCAGCACGGTTGGAGTGACCACGGGCATTACCCCCCATCTTTCGGTAATTGCAAAATTGACCGATATGGTATTGATGTATTTCGGCAGGGTTGGCGTTCTGACCGTATCCTACGCGGTTCTGAACAGCCTGATGAAAGATCAATCCTCCGTGGAATATCCCGAAGCAAAAATGCTGGTCGGTTGATAACGACCTGAAAGGACGTATAATTATGAAAAGCTTTTGTGTGCTCGGTCTTGGAAAATTTGGTACGACTCTGGCTGAAACCCTTGCAAAAAACGGCAAGCAGGTGCTGGTGATCGACTCCGACGCCGATAAGATCAACGACATTGCCGACAAGGTGACCTACGCCGTGATCGGAGATCCTACCAACGAAAAAGTCCTGCGTACCGCAGGTGTAAAAGACTATCAATGCGCCATCGTTTGCATGACGCAGGTCAACGAAAACATTTTGCTCACCATCACCCTCAAGGAAATGGGGATCCAAAAAGTGATCTCCCGCGCAGTCAACGAGGGGCACCACAAGGTGCTTGAAAAAATAGGCGCCGACGGCATCATCTTCCCCGAACGGGATTCTGCCGAAAAGCTGGCGTTTATGCTGCAAAAGGATAACGTAACGGAGTATATTGATTTTCACGGGTATAAGATCGTGGAAATCCGCGTGCCCAACACCTGGGTGGGCAAATCTCTGGTGGATCTGGAACTGCGGAATAAATACGGCGTTTCGGTGTTGGCGGTCATCAACAAGGACGGTGTGGCGGAGATCCCCCCCAGTCCCAGAAAGCATTTCAAGGAAGACGACAGCGTTTCGGTATTGGGAACCGACAAAACCATTGCCAAGCTGACGCGCTATATCCGATGAAAGGAATTTGAAATCATGGCTGAAAACAAGCAGATCGAATTCGTCATGCCCGAGCAAAAAAACATTGCGCTGATCGCCCACGACAACAAAAAGCACGAGCTGATCGATTGGTGCAGGAAAAACAAAAACATTCTGGAGCATCATTTTCTCTGCGGAACGGGAACCACCGCCAAGATGGTTGCCGACCAAACGGGGCTTCCCGTTCGTGGGTTTAACAGCGGCCCCTTGGGGGGCGACCAGCAGATCGGCGCTCGCATCGTGGACGGAAAGATCGACATGGTGATCTTTTTCTCAGATCCCCTCTCGGCGCAACCCCACGACCCCGACGTGAAGGCTCTGCTCCGCATCGCGCAGGTTTACGACATTCCCATCGCAAACAACCGCGCCACCGCAGACTTCATCATTACCAGCCCATTTATGGATAAAACCTATTCTCACAATCTGTTGGATTTCCGCCACGCCGTCAACGAGCGGGCGAAAAAGCTGTAAACCAAAAATCGGAGTGTCAATTGCGAAATCGCATTTGACACTCCGATTTTTGCTTATTTCAAAACCTTCATGTAATCCAGAATGGAAAGAATGATTCCAACCAGAACGTAGAGATCAACCAAGCCGCCGCAAAGTCCAACAATCCAACCAACGATCGGAACCTTTGCCACGATGCCGATCAGGATTCCGACAACAACACCGATCAAAAGCTGAATCAGAATGTTGACGACCAGATCTCCAACGGACTTCTTCTTTTTGAAGGAATAGGGAAACAGTTTCTTTAAGGTATCCATCTTCATATCTCCTTTTTATTTTGATACTATTATTTTACTCCAAAAAACGAAAAATGTCAATAGAAATTTTGTTTTTTCTGCATTTCCCATTGAAAATTTTACAAAAATATGGTATGATAATACTATTAAATCAATGATGGAGAAAAAAATGAAGATTCGACACGCAACGATTGAGGAACTCCCAGCCCTGCTGGCGATCTACGATCACGCCAGAGCATATATGCGGGAGCAAGGTAATCCCACCCAGTGGGCGGGGGGGTACCCCAATGAATCCATTCTGCGAGAGGATATTTCCCTGCGGCGGCTCTACGTTTGCGAGGAAAACGGCGAGCTTCTCGGCGTTTTTTGCTATTTCTACGGGGAAGATCCCACCTATCTCCGCATCTACAACGGCAACTGGCTCAACGATGCGCCATACGGCGTGCTTCACCGCATTGCGGTGGCGTCCCATCGAAAGGGCGTGGCGTCCTTTTGCTACGACTATTGTTTCTCTCGCTGTAAAAATCTCAAGATCGACACCCATCGGGACAATATCCCCATGCAAAAGTCCCTCGCCAAAAACGGATTTTCTTACTGTGGCATCATCTATCTTGCCTCGGGGGACGAACGGCTGGCGTATCAAAAAACAATTGGATAAAAAGGGAGTGAGTCAAATGCGTAAACGCATCAGGTGACTCACTCCTTTTTTTGTTTATCTTCTATCCTGAATCACTTGAACGGTCTTCAAGATCATTGAAACCGCAATGCAAACACAGGTTACAAGCAGATATACGGTATAAACCATCGTATCATACGCCGCCTGCCAAAGCATCAGCGACGGTGGGATTAAAGAGAGCGCGCAATAGATCACGCCTAACAAAATCAATCCCATACCGATCAGAAAGAACGTTCTTGCAACAATTTTCATCGATCTTGCGATCATGATCGCGGATAGGATCAACGTGACCACGAAAGAAACCACAAAGATCGGGAACGCCGATACGTGGATCATTCGCATGACGTCATTGCAATAAAAGGCGTCTATAGCAGGATGAAAGGTCGGTGCAAAAATATTGAAAAGCGCCAACAAAGAGATTCCGCAAAAAATCCAAACAAACGTTTTTAATTTCATGAATTCTCCCCCTCTTCCATGTTTTGTATTTTTATTATAGCACATAATCAACAAAATGTCAATAAAAATCCATTTTTCTTGGCTGAAATTTCAAATAGGGCTTTTGCATTAAGAGCAATCTGCATAAACGATGAAAAAAAGCTCCCTTGTGCAAAGGGAGCTCCTGACGGAGTCGGGTGAGGGATTGTTTTCTTTTTTTGTTTTTACAACCCCTCGGCTTTTTGTGCAACTTTACTTTAATGCGACAGCCCCTTCTTTTTTATATGCTTTGATTTTTTCGTTAGAATCGGGGAATGTTGTATTACTCAATGCAACAGTAATCTATGCGTTTTTTCTTACTTGATCTGCGTAATATCGTAGGGTGTGGTCTGGTACACGAAATAGTTCAACCAGTTGGAATACAGCAGATTGGCGTGGGAACGCCAGGACACCATCGGCTCCTGCGTTGCGTCGTCGTTGGGGTAATAATTCTTGGGGATCTGAATGGGCTTCCCTGCCGCTACATCGCGGTCATATTCGCTTTTCAGGGTATGAGGATCGTATTCGGGATGTCCCGTAATGAAGATCTGCTTGCCGTTTTCGGTGGAGATGGCGAAAATTCCCGCTTCCTCGGATGCCGCCAACAGCTTCAGCCCCTTTGCCGCATTCAACTGCTCCATATTCAATCCCGTATGTCGGGAATGAGGCACCATGAAACGGTCATCAAATCCGCGGAACAAAATGGAACGCTTATACAACACCTCGTGGGGGAACACGCCAAACATCTTTTGATCTAACGGCACCTTATCCACGCCGAAATGATAGTAAAGCCCCGCCTGCGCCCCCCAACAAATGTGGAAGGTGCTGTGAACGTGAGTCTTACTCCACTCCATGATCTTGCAAAGCTCGTCCCAATACGCCACTTCCTCAAAGGGCATCTGCTCCACGGGTGCGCCCGTGATGATCATGCCGTCGAAGTTTTGGTCACAAACGTCATCAAACGTCTTATAAAAGGACAAAAGGTGTTCCTGCGACACGTTTTTGGAACGGTGGCTCTGGGTGTGGATCAGCTCCAATTCCACCTGCAAGGGGGTGTTTCCAAGCAATCTGGAAAATTGGGTTTCGGTTTCGATCTTCTTGGGCATCAGGTTCAACAGAAGGATCTTCAAAGGACGAATGTCCTGCGAGATCGCCCGTGTTTCGGTCATGACAAAGATATTTTCGTCGGTCAGTACCTTCACTGCGGGCAGATCGTTTGGAATTCTGATCGGCATTTCTCTTTCACTCCCTTACGTTCAAATTTGATCCAATGCTTGCGCCAAGTCAGCGATCAGGTCTTCCGTTCCTTCCAAGCCACAGGAAAGGCGGATCAGATCTGCGGAGACACCTGCCGCCAACAGCTCCTCGTCGGACATCTGACGGTGGGTGGTGCTTGCGGGGTGCAAGCAGCAGGAACGGGCGTCGGCAACGTGGGTTTCAATGGCGGCGATCTTCAGATTTTCCATCAGCTTTCCTGCCGCTTCCCGTCCGCCCTTCACGCCGAAGCTGACCACGCCACAGCTTCCGTTGGGAAGATACTTTTGCGCGATCTCATAATTTTTATCAGACTTCAAGCCGGGATAAACCACCCAGTTGATCTTCTCGTGATTCTGCAAAAATTCCGCAACCGCCTGACCGTTTTTGCAATGCTGTGCCATTCTCACGTGCAGGCTTTCCAGTCCCAGATTGAGGATAAATGCGTTTTGAGGGGACTGAATGGAGCCAAAGTCACGCATGAGCTGTGCGGTGGCTTTGGTAATATACGCGCCTTCAAGTCCGAAATCCTTGGCGTAGGTCACGCCATGGTAGCTTTCGTCGGGTGTGCAAAGTCCCGGGAATTTATCGGGATACGCCAGCCAGTTGAACTTGCCGGAATCCACGATACAGCCGCCAACAGCCGCTCCGTGACCGTCCATATACTTGGTGGTGGAGTGAGTCACGATGTCTGCCCCCCACTCGAAGGGACGGCAATTGACAGGGGTTGCAAAGGTGTTATCCACGATCAGCGGAACACCGTGGGCATGGGCAACTCTTGCGAACTTCTCAATATCCAGCACCGTCAACGCGGGATTCGCAATGGTTTCCCCGAACATCGCCTTGGTGTTGGGACGGAATGCAGCGTGAAGTTCTTCCTCGGTAGCATCGGGAGAAACGAAGGTAAAGTCGATCCCCATCCGCTTCATAGTCACGGCGAACAGATTGAAGGTACCGCCGTAGATCGTAGCGGAAGACACTACGTGGTCGCCGCAGGACGCAATGTTGAAAATACTGTAGAAGGACGCCGCCTGTCCCGAAGACGTCAGCATCGCGGCAGTGCCCCCTTCCAGCGCGCAGATCTTTGCCGCAACGCTATCACAAGTGGGATTCTGCAAACGGGAATAGAAATAGCCCGATGCCTTCAGATCAAACAGATCTCCCATTGCCGCTCCTGACGTGTATTTAAAGGTCGTGCTCTGCACGATGGGAATTTGTCTGGGTTCTCCGTTGCCGGGGGTGTAGCCCCCTTGCACGCAAATCGTATCTTTACTGAATTTCATATTCTTTACTCCTTTTATAACTTCAAAAGCCGTTTTACGTTTCCACTGAAAATAGCTTCCTTCTCCCATTCTTCTAATCCCAATGCCTCAAACAGACGCATTTCGTTAACAGGAGAATGAAGCGGAAAATCGGTGCCGAACAGCACTCGCTCCGCGCCGTAACGGCGAATGATCTGCCGCGCGGTTTCCGCTGGGATATAGGACAAGCTGGAAGAACAGTCCACCAGCAGATTGGGAAGCTCCACCAGCTCCTCGCTGGCGCGTTCCCACATGGACCAACCGCCGAAATGGGCACCGATCACCGTGAGATTGGTGTAGATCTTCATCACGGGGATCAAGCGGTTGGGGTTGGACATATCGTAGCGAAAATCTCCCGTGTGCATGAGAATGGGCAGTCCTGCCGCCTCGCACAGCTCATAGATCTTCAAGCAACGGTAATCGTCGATCTTGAACCCTTGAATGTCGGGGTGCAATTTTACGCCCTTCAATCCAAGCTCGGTCAAATGCTCCAGGTCGCCTTTGATCTCCTCGCTTTCGGGGTGCAGTGTTCCAAATCCGATGAAGCGTCCGTTTGAAGCCGCCACCGCATCAGCGATAAATCCGTTGATGCTTGCTACCTGTTTGGGGGCTGTGGCAACCGACTGCACCACGAAGCGATCAACGCCAACGGCGGTTCCCTTTTCGATCAGTTCTTCCACCGTTCCGCCGCAAGCGGGTTCTTCCTTATAGAAATTTCCCACGCTGACCGCCGCTTTTGCGGCGATCTTTTCGGGATAGATGTGACAGTGCGCGTCAATGACCTCGATTCGATTCTGATACATTACGCCGTCACCACTTTGTTCGCTTTTTGCAAGCCAAGCTTTTCGATGGCGTTCTCGCGCATCTTATACTTGAGGATCTTTCCTGCCGCGTTGGTTGGAAAGGAATCCACGAAATCAACGTATTTCGGCACCTTGTGTCTTGCCATGTGGGCGTTGATATACTCCTTCATTTCTTCCACGGTCATGGACTCGCCGTCCTTGAGGATAATGCAAGCCATGATCTCCTCGCCGTACTGCTCGTCGGGAACACCGATGACCTGAACGTCCTTCACCTTGGGATGGGTGTAAATAAACTCCTCGATCTCCTTGGGGTAAATGTTCTCACCGCCACGGATGATCATATCCTTCAAGCGTCCCGTAATACGGTAATTTCCCTCGGGAGTGCGGCAAGCCAAGTCGCCCGTATGAAGCCATCCGTCGGCGTCAATGGCGGATGCGGTGGCGCCCGGCATCTTGTAATAGCCCTTCATGATATTGTAGCCCCGCGCCAGGAACTCGCCGGTCACGTTATCGGGACAATCCTCGCCGGTTTCGGGATTGACGATCCTGCACTCGATCTCGGGAAGCGCGCGCCCTACCGTTCCCACGCGAACCTCGATGGGATCGTCGGTAGAGCTCATGGTGCATCCCGGGGACGCCTCGGTCTGACCGTAGACGATGGTAATCTCTTTCATATTCATTTTATCAACCACGTCCTGCATCACCGAAATGGGACACGGACTTCCCGCCATGATACCCGTTCTCATGTAACTGAAATCGGTCTTGGGGAAATCGGGATGCTCCAGAAGGGCGATAAACATGGTGGGCACACCGTGGAACGCGGTGATGTGTTCGTTATGGATACAAGCCAAGGAAGGCTTGGGAGAGAAATACGGCAAGGGCAACAGCGTAGCTCCGTGTGTCATGCTGGCGGTCATGGCAAGCACCAT
>JAZSMC010000108.1:0-4998 GCA_045535705.1 Eubacteriales bacterium | reverse complement strand
GGACGGAGCGTGGTGGGAAAGTTCTTGAAGGGGAGTGGGTTTGGGAGAGGGGGAACTTCTTCCAAGAAGTTCCCCCTCTCCCAAGGTCTTCATTCCCCCTTAATTATACAACTTCGCCCAACGGCGTTTGCGAAGGAAGTTGGAGATCGCCCAGAAGATGAGCGCGGCGAGGATGACCGAGCACCAGACGTAGATGCCTTTTCCGATGCGGCTTTCCACTTTTAACTCTTCCCAGAGGGTGTTCAGCATCACCAGCTTCTCTTGGCTTAAGTTCAAATAGGCTTGCGCTTTCACTTCGCCAACCGAGCCGTAGAGGATCTCCATGGCGTCCTCGTGAATGGAGTTCATGGTTTCCTGATAGCCCTCGTTGTTGACCACCAAGGCGTTGGGAGATGCGTAATAGTGATATTCGGCGTTTGCCACGGCGGCTTCCTCGGAGCACATGAAGTTGATGTACTCCATGGCAAGCTCGGAATTTTGAGAATTGGCAGGGACGCACATGGCGTCCACGTAGATGTTGGTGCCTTCTTGCGGATAGAAGAACGCCAGATCTTCGTTTTCTTCATACATTGCAAGAAAATCACCTGCATAGTACGCGGACACGGCGGCGGAGCCGCTCTTCATTTTGTTGAAGATCTCGTCCATCACGTAGCCTTGCACCAAGTCTTTTTGAACTTTTAACTTGTCCAACGCTTCGCGCCACTGTTCTTCGGTGGCTTCGTTAACGTCGTAACCCATGGAGTACAGCGCGGTTCCAAAGGCGTCGCGGCTGTTGTTGAATTGCAGAATGTCACCGCGGAAGGTTTCGTCCCACATCAGATCCCAGCTTCCGATGGTGGGGTGGTCTTCGGGAACGATGGAAGTGTTGTAGATCACGCCCACCATTCCGTAAGTGTAGGGAACCGAATACACGTTCCCGTCTTGAGGCTCGTAGTAAACGTTCTCTCCCTTGAATTCGTCAAGAATATACTGATAATTTGGGATCTTTTCCAGATCCAGAGGTAACAGCTTTCCTTCGCTGATCAAGCGTTGGATCATGTAGTCCGAGGGGATGATCACGTCGTAGACCGACGCTTCACTACTCACTTTGGCGTACATATCCTCGTTGCTGGAGAAGGTGGAGTAGTTCACCGTCACCTTTTTTCCAAGCTCTTGAGCGCAATATTCCTCAAAAGCGCGATTGACGTCCAACGTGCCTTCCGAGCCGTCGGAAATGTATTCGCCCCAGTTGTAAACGTAAAGCGTCACCGCATCACCGTCCCCCGAGCAAGAGGAAAACAGCGCCGTCACGGAAAGCAGTGTCAAGAGGGCGATCAGTGCCGAGAGGATCCGTTTTTGCTTCATGATCTGCCTCCCGTTCTTGCCGCCATCTTCTTTTGCTGACGTTCTCCAACCGAACCTGCCACGTTCACCGCGATAAGCAGGATCAGAATGGCAACGATCATCAAAGCGCACAGCGCGTACATACTGAATTTCACTTCGTGAGCCGTTTGATTGTAAATGTAGAGGGGCAGGGTTTTAAAATCGGGAGAGCTGACGAAATGGCTGATGACGAAATCGTCCAATGACAGCGTGAAGCTCATCATCAATCCCGAAAGCATCCCCGGCAGGATACAGGGCAGTTCCACTCGGAAAAAGGTCTGGGCGGGGGTACATCCCAGATCCAGCGCCGCCTCGGTGAGGTGTTTGTCCATCTGACGGAACTTTGGCAGCACCGACAGCGTGACGTAGGGCAGGTTAAAGGTGGTGTGGGCGATCAGCATAGTCCACATGCCCAAAAAGTTGGCGGTCTTGAGCAGCGTTGCAACGCCAACGAACAACAGCATCGTGGAAACACCCGTCACAATGTCGGGGTTCATCATGGGAATGTTGTTCACAGATTGCAAGGTCTTGGAAAGCCATTGACGCTTGGTGCGGTCAATGGTGAATGCTGCCAACGTGCCGAGGACGGTGGCGAGCAGGGAAGACGTCACTGCTAAAAACAGGGAATTTTTCAGTGCTGTTAAGGCTTCTCCGTCGCGGAACAGCTCCCGATACCAGTAGAAGGTAAAGCCCGAAAAATTACTCAAGCTCCCCGACTGGTTAAAGGAGAACAGAACCACCACCAGGATAGGTGCGTAAAGCAACAGAAAGACGATGAGAATATAAAATCTGGAAAGAAATTTCATACCACAAGATCCTCCTTTCCGTCAGAGAACCGATTCATGATCGCCATAGAGATGAGGATCAGGATCATCATGACCAGCGACACCGCCGCGCCCGTATGGTATGTAATGGCGTTTTGGAACTGTCGCTCGATGGTGTCACCAATGAGGTCGAAGGAACCGCCACCCAGCTTTTGAGAGATATAGAACGTGCTGATGGACGGAACGAAGACCATCGTCACGCCGGATACAATGCCGGGGACGGTCAAGGGCAGAACCACCTTGGTCAGCGTTTGGAACCCGTTGCAGCCAAGATCGTTGGCGGCTTCCAAATAGCGCTTGTCCAGCTTGGATACGGAATTGTAGATGGGCATCACCATATAGGGGAGAAAGTCGTAGACCATACCCAAAATCACGGCACCCTCGGTGCCGATAAAGGTCAGCTTCTCAAATCCCAATTTTACCAAGAATCCGCTGACGATACCGCCGTTATCCAACAGTGCCATCAAAGAGTAGGTGCGGATCAAAAGGCTGATCCAGGTGGGGAGCACCATCAGCACCACCAGAATGTTCCGCGTGCGGGGAGAGGTCTTGGACATACAATACGCCAAAGGATACCCGATCAACAGGCACACAGTGGTGGCGATCAAAGAAAATCCCAGCGACATTACAAAAGTACCGGAGTACTGATTCAACGACAGAATATTCTCCAACGTGAATTGTCCGTTCCGATCCGTGAACGCAAAATAGACCACGAACAGCAGAGGCGCGGTGATGAACAAGACCGTCCAGACTACGTGGGGAATTGCCGCGATCCGCTCAAAAAAACTGCTTTTTTTCATTCTTCTTCGGCTTCCTCCGTCACGTCAGAGAGTTTGTCCAGCTCGTCACTGAACGAAGAATAATCTCCGAACATTCCCGAAAATTCGGATTTTTTCATCACGTGAATGGCGTCGGGATCGATGGAAAGCCCGATGGTTTGTCCTTCCGCCACGTAATCGGTGGATTGGATCATCCATTTGAAGCCGTCTACGTCCACGATGATCTCAAAATGCACTCCGCGGAAGGTCACGGATGTGACCACGCCGGTCACCATACCGCGCTCTACGGGAACGATGTCAACGTCCTCGGGACGGACGACAACGTCGACCTCCTCACCCTCGGCAAAGCCGCGGTCAAGGCAGTCGAAGGTGTGACGGGCGAAGGTTACCTTGTAGTCAGCCTTCATCACGCCGTCGATAATGTTGGACTCACCGATAAAGTCCGCAACGAAGGCGTTCTTCGGCTCGTTGTAGATGTCGATGGGCGTGCCTATCTGCTGGATCTTACCCTTGTTCATTACCACCACGGTGTCAGACATAGAGAGAGCCTCCTCCTGATCGTGGGTAACGTAGATAAAGGTGATACCGAGCTGTTTTTGAATATTCTTGAGCTCGTTCTGCATATCCTTGCGAAGCTTCAGGTCGAGTGCGGCAAGGGGCTCGTCAAGAAGGAGCACCTTCGGCTTCAGAACGAGAGCACGTGCGATGGCAACTCTCTGCTGCTGACCGCCCGAAAGCTTGGTCACGCTCCTCTTCTCAAAGCCCTCGAGACCGATAAGACGGAGCATCCGTGCGACCTCCTCGCGAATGACAGGCTCGGGAGTCCTGCGGATGCGAAGTCCGTACGCTATGTTCTCGAACACGTTGTAGTGCGGAAAAAGGGCGTAACGCTGAAAAATGGTGTTTACCTCTCTTTTGTAAGGCGGAACACCACTGATGTCTTTTCCGTCAAAAAGCACCTGTCCCTCATCGGGCTCGATGAAGCCCGCGATGATACGGAGAGTGGTCGTCTTACCGCATCCCGAGGAGCCGAGAAGCGTAACAAACTCTCCGTCGCAGATGTACAGAGAGAGGTCGTCAAGGACCCTCTCGCCGTCAAACTCCACCACGATGTTTTTGAGCTCTATTAAATGTTTTGAGTTTTTCATTTTTTGCATCCCCCTTTGCGGCAAAAGACCGCGTATAGCCGTATTACAGCTCTGCGCGAACCCACATCAAGGCTAACCGTAACCCCCGCAAAGAGTGTGTTACAAAACGCGGCTTATCCCGTGCCTTTACGGGAGCGCGCTTGCAGCTACGGTTTCTCTACCCTCCCGAGGGAAGGCATGGTTTTAAAAAACTGCCGTGTGTGAACATCAATATTAACTTGTAAGGTCCCTCCTGCCTGCCGTGCGCTCTGACTGACAGTGAAGCACACTGCGGCTGAGATCGGAGATACCTATGATGTTTTGGGAATCCGTCAAAACCTTTGCCTTTGACGGAAGCGTCAGCACAGATGCAAAAATCGTGCAATTAAAAATAGTGCAATTATAATCATACTATTATTAAAGCTGTTTGTCAATACATATTTCGATAAGATTTTACACGCAGGTCACTTTTTTTGCCCCGAGTCCCCCGAAAGTAAAAAAATATATATAATATGAAAACTTCTTCGTCGGAACGCTTTATTTTTTTGATGATCTATGGTACAATAGAATGGATAATGAATAACTGTATTCACACGGAGGGAATGGGTCCTATGAGCATAACGGATACTATTGCGGCGATATCCACGCCGAGAGGAAAAGGCGGTGTTGCCGTCATCAGGCTCTCGGGCTCCGAATGCAAAAATATCCTCTCGTGCGCATTTGTTCCCTTCGGCAGGCTAAGTCCCGAGGACTCTCCGAGGCGTGCCGTTTACGGAAGCATAAGGGACGCCGACGGACGCGAGATCGACCGCGGGCTTGCCACATTCTTTGCCGCTCCCGCCTCCTATACGGGCGAGGATATGGCGGAGATATCCTGCCACGGCGGCGTGTACGTGACACACGAGG
>JAZSMC010000076.1:0-3279 GCA_045535705.1 Eubacteriales bacterium | reverse complement strand
TGACGTCGTAAAAAAAGCGGAGCTGGTGGATTATTCGGGAGTGAAGGGATGTATGATCATCCGTCCCTACGGCTACGCGATTTGGGAGAACATCCAAAAGGATCTGGACGCCCGTTTCAAGGCGTTGGGACATGAAAATATTTATATGCCCATGTTTATTCCCGAAAGCCTTCTGCAAAAGGAAAAGGATCACGTGCAGGGATTTGCACCCGAATGTGCATGGGTAACGGTTGGCGGCGAGAACAAGCTCACCGAGCGTTTGGCGATCCGCCCCACCTCCGAAACCCTGTTCTGTGAGCATTTCAAAACGGTGATCCAGTCCTATCGCGATCTGCCCAAGCTGTACAATCAATGGTGTAACGTGGTGAGATGGGAAAAAACCACCCGTCCGTTCCTGCGTACCTCCGAGTTTTTGTGGCAAGAGGGACACACCATGCACGAAACCGAGGAAGAAGCAAGACGGGAAACCCAACAGATGCTGAAGGTTTACGAGGACTTCTACTCCGAAGCGCTCGCCATCCCTGCCTACACGGGACGCAAGACCGAGAAGGAAAAGTTTGCGGGTGCCGAGGAAACCTACACCATCGAGCCCATGATGCACAACGGCGTGGCTCTGCAAGGCGGCACCTCCCACTTCTTCGGTGACGGATTTGCGAAAGCCTTCGATATTACCTTCACGGGACGGGACAACGTTCAAAAGCACCCATTCCAGACCTCTTGGGGCGTTTCCACCCGTTCCATCGGCGCCATCATCATGACGCACGGTGACGACAACGGCTTGATCCTGCCGCCTCGCGTGGCGCCCATTCAGCTGGTGATCATTCCCGTGGCACAGCACAAGGAGGGCGTGTTGGAGAAAGCCGAAGCCATTCGCGCAGAGCTGTCCAAGCGCTTCCGCGTGAAGCTGGATGACAGCGACAACTCCACGGGATGGAAATTCAGCCAGTACGAAATGAAAGGCGTTCCGCTCCGTTTGGAGATCGGTCCCCGCGACATTGAGAACAACTCTTGCGTATTGGTGAGCCGCGTGACCAGAGAAAAGACCTTCGTGAGTCTGGACAATCTGGAGGAAGCAGTTGCGGCGGCATTGGATCAGGTTCACAACGAGCTTTATCAGCGTGCGCTGGAAAATCGCAACAGTAAGACCTACGAGGCAAGAACCCGCGAGGAGTTCGTTGAGATCGCGGAAAGCAAGCCCGGCTATATCAAAGCCATGTGGTGCGGCGAAACCGCCTGCGAGGAGGAGATCAAGGAGATCACGGGCGGCGTGAAGTCCCGTTGTATTCCCTTCGTGGAGGATCACTTGAGCGACGTTTGCGCTTGCTGCGGAAAGCCCGCCAAGCACATGGTGATCTGGGGCAGACAATATTAATAGGTAGCCACGGCTACAAACCGCGAGGGGCTGCGAATGTTTGCAGTCCCTTGTGCGTCATAAAATGCGATAGAAAGGGGAGATCAAATGGAAAAGATCAAACGGTACGTTCTGCACGCCGTGCGGTGCGTGGATCCCGTTTTGTTTTTCAGCGTCATGGCGCTTTGTATCGTCAGCATCGTCACGGTGTACGGCGCGGTGGATAATTTCGGGCAATCCAAGCTGAAAATGCAGGTTGCCATGTTCATCGTGGGCAGTATTGCCACCGTTCTCATCGCGTCGGTGGATTTTCGCATCATCGTGGATCGGCTTTGGCTCCCCATGCTCGTCGGCTCCGCTCTGCTCCTTGCCATCACCTTGATCTGGGGAGAGAGCGGCGTCAATATGGAAACCGGCAACAAAAGCTGGCTGAGAATTCCCATTATCAATTACATGATCCAGCCCTCGGAGTTCGTGAAATTTGCTTTCGTGTGTAGCTTTGCAAAGCATTTATTTGATCTGCAGGCCACCATCAATAAGCCCCGTTCGGTTCTGTTTTTTGGACTTCACGCGGGGGTGATCGTTGGGCTGATCCTGCTGTCGGGGGACTTGGGCGTGGCGTTGGTCTATCTCGCCATCATTGCCATTATGCTCTTTTGTGCAGGCTTACATCCCGCCTATTTCGGTGGCGCATCCCTATTGCTGGTATTGTTCTCCCCCTACCTATGGGACAAGCTGGAGCCCTACCAGCAACGCCGCATCGTGGTGGGCTTTAACCCCGAATTGGATCCTCTTGGCAAGGGCTATCAGCCCCTGTTGAGCCGCCAAGCCATCAGCAACGGCGGATTCTACGGCAACGGCATTTTGGGCGGACACTACTACGAGATCCTTGACGCTTCCCACACCGACTTCATTTTTGCCACCATCTGCGAGAAATTCGGATTTTTGGGCGGGCTGTTGGTGCTGATCCTGTTCATGATCATCGTGGTTCGCATTTTCATGATCGCGCGGTTCTCCATCCATTCGGACTACGGCGGGCTGATCTGCGTGGGCGTGGGTGCCATGTTCGTGGTACAGATCTTGGAAAACATCGGCATGAATCTCGCCATGCTTCCCGTTGTGGGGATCACGCTTCCCTTTCTCTCTTGCGGCGGTTCTTCCATGCTTGCCACCTTTATGATGGTGGGATTGGTGCATAGCGTGTATTCTCACTCCGAAGCCATGCGCGAATCCCGCGCCGACACCTTGGACATGGATATTTCCCTTTTGGAGCGTTAATTTTTATTGTTCCCTCTAACATAAAAAACCTCTCGAATTCATATAGTGAAACAGAACTACATGAATCGGGAGGTTTTTCTGATGTTTATTTATTCCTTGCGCGCCGGTACCGTAAAGCTGGTTGGCGTCATCTGCGTTGCTCTGACCGTTCTGATCACCCTCATTGCCTTCGTCCCCACCTACGGCGCCGACAATTCTGCCGCCGCCAACGCGGGCGAAACCGCCGTCAGCTATTCCTACGATAAAATAAAAACCCAAGACGACGTGGTGAGCTTTCTCTCCCAGTTTGGCTGGCAAGTGGAGGCCCAGCCCGTGGAAGTGAAGACCGTCACCATTCCGTCCGAATTTGACAAGGTGTTCGCCGCCTACAACGAGCTTCAAAAAGCACAAGGCTTGAATTTGCTGAAATATAAAAACAAGGAAGTCACCCGCTATACGTTCTCCGTCACCAATTACGCCGACTACGAGGGCACCGTCTACGCCAACGTCCTCGTTTACCGCAACCGCGTCATCGGCGGCGACGTCTGCTCCGCCGACGTATCGGGATTTATACACGGATTTGAGGGGAAACAATAAGGCCGCGAGGCTCTGCCTCGCGTGGGTTAAGGTCGCGGGGCTAGCCCCGCACCCCACTTAAAACCTTTTTGAAA
>JAZSMC010000033.1:0-2634 GCA_045535705.1 Eubacteriales bacterium | reverse complement strand
GGAAACGGCTCCGGAAAATCCACACTTCTGAACGTGATCGCGGAGAAGCTTCAAGTGAGGCATACCGTTCCGTTCAATAATACACCATTCATGAAGGACTACCTGAATTTTTGTCGGTATACGCTTACGAGAGAGTCGGATTGTTTTCTTAAGGATAGCTTGAAGCTCTCCAGTGACGGAGTTTTTGACTATCTGCTGGATATCAGAGCCATCAACGACGGCGTGGATCGGAATCGGCGCGACCTGTTTGAAAATTATGAGAAGCTGCGCGAGGATCCAATGAAGCCGATGACAACGCTTGGAGAATTTGAATCCTTTCGGGAGCAGCTGGATGCCAAGCGAAGAACAAAATCCAAGTTTACCAGTCAGCGAATGCACGGCAGGGAGCTAAACGGAAAATCCAATGGGGAAAGCGCGTATCTGTATTTCACACAAAAGATCACACAGGATGCGTTGTTTCTACTGGATGAGCCGGAAAACAGCCTGTCAGCCGAGCTGCAGATCGAGTTGGCTCAATTTTTAGAGGATGCCGCGCGCTTCTATCGCTGTCAACTGATCATCGCCACACATTCTCCTTTTTTGCTTGCCATGAAGGGAGCTGTGGTCTACGATCTTGATGCGAGTCCCGTTTGTCAAAAGCAGTGGATAGAGCTGAAAAACATTCGGCTGTACCATGATTTCTTCCAAAAGCATAGCAAAGAATTTAACTAAAAAAGACCGAGCGTTGCTCGGTCTTTCAGACTGTAGACAAAACTAACGAGTTTTATCAGCTTTACTAAAGTTTTCGCCAACGCGTTTACGCGTTTCCTTTTCTCAAAAGGCGGCGCGGTGGAGGGCGCGGAGCCCTCCTCGCCCGTCGCAACGGGCGAAATTCTCTCGCGGCGTTTTCTTTGTTAACTTTCTTTTGCGCCTGCGGTGTCAAAAGAAAGTGGCTATGGAGTTTTATTGATTTTTACTGAAACGATGTGCTGCTTGCTTTTGTCACCAAAACTTATTAGCCACTTTTCTTTACATCATTTTCAGCTTATCCAGCGCGTTTTGCAAAATGATCTCGGCGGACAGCGTATCGATGACGCCCTTGCGCTTGGAGCCTCTGGTGTTGGTTTCGTTCAAATAACGGGACGCGCTGACGGTGGTGAGCCGCTCGTCCATCATAACCACGGTCACGTCGGTCAGCTTCCGCTCCAACAGCTCCGCAAATTCCACGCACCGTTGGGCGCGGAACCCCTCGCTCCCGTCCATGTTCTTGGGCAATCCCACCACGACGGCGGTCACCCTTTGCTCCATAGCGACCTCCGCTACCTTTTGGGCAGTCTTTTCAATGCCGCCGGGGCTGACGGTACCCAATCCCGACGCCAAAAAACGGCTGGGATCCGATACGGCGAGTCCCGTTCTCGTATCTCCAAAGTCCACGGCGAGGATCCTCCCCTTGGTGTCCTTTAATTTGCTTACGTCACGAAGGTTTTCACCCATAATTCCAGTTCCTCCCACACTTGTTCCTTGCCGATCTCGTTGAGGATCTCGTGGCGCATATCGGGATAAAGCCGCAGGGTGGTGTTGATTCCCGCATCGGAAAGTCGGTCTGCCACCTTTTTTACGCCGATCCCCCATCCGCCAACGGGATCCATCATGCCGCTGACCGTCAGAACGGGAACGTTCTTCGGCAGCCGCTCCGCCCAGCCCTTTCGGGACACCTGTTCCACCAGAGTGAACAGGTCGTGATAAGCGCGGAGCGTGAAAACGTAGTTGCAGAACGGATCGTGAAGATACCGCTGCACCACGTTCCCGTCACGGGTGAGCCAATCGCACGACGTTTCCACGTCGTCGTATTTCTTGTTATATCCCGCAAAGGAGATCTTTTTCAGTAGCTTCGAGCGGTGGCGTTCTCCGAAAAAGCGCATAAGGATCGACGCCAGCGTTTTTCCTGCGGCGGCGGGCATATCGGGGCCGCCCGTTCCGCAAAAGATCGCCGCGCCGTAATGCTCGCCGTAGCGTGCCATCACCTCACGGGCTATGAAAGATCCCATGCTGTGTCCGAACAGCACCAACGGAACGTTCGGATATTCGTCCATCATGTTCAAGGAAAGGTTATGAACGTCTTCCACCAGATATTCCGCGCCGCCCCCCTCTGCGGTGAAGCCCAAATCGGCGTCGGTGGGCACACTTTCTCCGTGCCCCAAATGATCGTGACCGAATACCAAAATCCCGCGACGCGCCATATACGTCGCAAATTCGGAATACCGCTTGATATACTCGCACATCCCGTGGGAAATCTGAAGCATCGCCTGCGGATTCTTACATTCGGTTCTGTAACACGCCAAACGGGTTTTCCCGTCGGCGGACGTCATATGAAAGGTTTTCAATTCAATTCTCCTTTCTTTATAAGGGTTGCGGAAAGGTCGCGAGGCTCTGCCTCGCGCTCCGCTTAAAACCTTTTTGAAAAAAGGTTTTAAGAATTCCAAAAACTTTCAACGAAAAAGAATAGGTTTCCTACCGAGGGAGTGCAAACAATGTGCGCCCTCGGTTGTTTCGTTATGAAAGTTTTTGCTCTCTACCCATACTTTGGGTGCGACATCACCCTGTATGGGAAAGTATCGTTTACAGACGGAAAGGTACTGCCGCGAGCCGTCAGGT
>JAZSMC010000014.1:0-3978 GCA_045535705.1 Eubacteriales bacterium | reverse complement strand
GGAGAATGACTGCGGCGGCGACCACCGATCCGCAGAGAGGTCCCCGTCCCGCTTCATCCACACCGCACACGGCGGTGTAGCCTGCTTCACGGAGTTCCCGTTCAATGGTTTGTTCCAGCATTTGCAGTCCTCCGTTCGGGCTTTTCCACGCGGTCAAGCGTCATTCTTCCAATCTTGGCAGAACGAAATTCTTCCAGCAGCATAGCGGCGGTCCGCTCCTCGCTGACCTCTCCGCCGCTGATTAAAAATCCGCGCTTTCTGCCAATGGCAAGAAAGAGATCGTAGTCGCTCATCTCGTCGGGGATGTTATCCAGCTTGTACCGCGCCATGAGCTGTTGGGGGTAAAGTCTGCGTAATCTTCCGCAGAGAATGACCGCCAAGGTTTCGGTGTCCAAAATATCGTCCTTAATCGCGCCTGTCAGCGCCAGATTTTCGCCCACCCGTTTTTCTTCAAACTTGGGCCAGAGGATCCCCGGCATATCTAAAAGATCGACGCCGATGGCGGTGCTCACCCATTGCTTGTCACGGGTTACCCCTGGGCGGTTTTCCACTTTGGTCTTCTTATTTCCGCAGATCTTGTTGATGAGGGAAGATTTTCCCACGTTGGGAACCCCCAATACCATAGCTCGCAGATGCTTGCCCGTCATGCCCTTGGCTTCATAGCGTTGGATCTTTTCTGCCAGAAGCTGACGGATGGCAGGGGCGATGCGGTTCATCCCCTCGCCGTTGACACAGTCGATCACAAGACAGACCGTGTTTTCGTTGGTGTAATACTGTTGCCACACCTTGTTTTGGTTGACGTCCGAGAGGGAAGCCTTGTTCAGCAGAAGCAGAGTAGGCTTTCCCGACGTGAGGCGCGTGATCTCGGGGTTTCTGGAGCTGTAGGGGATCCGCGCGTCCAGGATCTCCAGGATCACGTCTACGTGCTTGAGGTTTTCTGAGATCATGCGGCGGGTTTTCGCCATATGACCCGGAAACCATTGTATGGTTTCAGAAGGCATCGTTATCCATCCTTTCCGTTACGTTTTAGTGATTCACGAAAAGATCTCAAAGGGGCGAACCCGTAAGATCACTTTCCCAAGCACGCATCGCTCGTCCACGAATCCAACCTGCGGATTTCGGCTGTCCTTGGAATCGTTTCGATTGTCCCCTAAAACAAATAAATTTCCTTCGGGAACGGTTGTTTTGAAAATTCCTGTGGTGTAATCGTAATCGGTGAAAAACAGATCCTTTTGGTAGCGGTCGATTACCTCACCCGTGAAGCGATCCTTCAGAACTGCGTGGGAATCCTCGTATCGCTCGCCGTCCACGGTGATCTCACCCGTGTTGGTATCGATCACGACCTCCTGACCGCCTACCGCGATCACCCGTTTTACCAAGGTTTTTTCCATGCCCGCGTCGGAGTTTGTCAAATGGAACACCACGATGTCGTCCTGCTTGGGCTTATACGCCAAGCTGTAGAGCAACAGATTTTCGCTGTCGTAAAGGGTGTTTTCCATGGATTTGCCGTCCACGCGGCAAAGCCGAAGCCCAAAGGTGAAGATCAACATCACGGCAAATACGGAAACGGCGAACAGCTCAAGATATTCAAAGGTGCCGCGCACGAATCTGCGAAAAAACGGTTCCCGTCGCGTTTCTTCCTCGTTCGGGAGAGGAATCATGGGATTTTCGTTCATTTTTCAATCCTTTCTTCGCTTATTGCATCAGAAGCTTCATCAGCTCATGCCCAAACGGCAGATAATTTTTCTTCGCCTCGGCGCTGTCCTCGCAGAAGCATTCAACGCCGTCCTGCTCGGATGCGGAGGAATAAATCAAAAAGGGAACGGGGAGGATGGTGTGCGTACGGAGGCGAACGGGAGTGGGATGATCGGGAAGCACCATGATTTTAAATTCCTCACCGCAACCGCAGAGGTATTCGTAAACGGGCTTGAGAATCTCCCCGTCGATCTTTTCGATGGACAAAACCTTGTTATCAAGCTCCGCGCGGTGTCCGCACTCGTCGGGAGCCTCCACGTGAACGTAAACGTAGTCGTATCCGTCCGCAAAAGCCTTGATGGCGGCATCTGCCTTGCCCTTGTAATTGGTGTGGACGTTGCCCGTGGCACCCTCCACGTCGATGGAGGTCATTCCTGCACACAAGCCGATTCCTTTGATGAGATCCACGGCAGAGATCACGGCAGCCTTCAAGCTCCAAGCGTCGCGGAAGTTTGGAAGTGCAGGCTTCTTACCGGGGCTCCAGAGCCAGGCGGAGTTGGCGGGCTTCAAGCCTCTGGCTCGGCGCGCCTCGTTGACGGGATGATGATTGAGGATCTCAAAGCTCTCTCTCATCAAACGGTAGAACTCGTCACCACCGTTTTCTTCCCGGGGAAGATACTCCCCAATGCGCTTGCCCAGAATATCGTGAGGACGCATAAAGGGATATGTATCGTTGCCGTCCTTCCAGATCAGGCAATGGCGGTAGCTGACGCCCGTATAAAAGGTGCGGAACTCATTGCCCAATTTTTCTTCAAGCGCTTTGATCAGCTCGTCTGCTTCGGCAGTGGTGATCTCATCAGCGCTATGATCGAGGATGATCTTGTCGTCGTAATCCTCACCCTCGTCCGAGAGGGTGACCACGTTGCAGCGGTAGGCGGTTTCGTCAGGCTTCATATCCAATCCCATGCTCACGGCTTCCAAAGGGGAACGCCCTTTAGAATAGATTTTGGGATCAAAGGAGAGAATGGACATATTCGCGGTGTCGCTTTCGGGAACCATGCCGTCTGGTACGTTGGAAACGGTTCCGATGGTGGATTTTGCCGCCAACGCATCCATGGTGGGCTTGACCGCTGCTTCCATAGGCGTGCGGTTGCCGAGCGCTTGGATCTTTTCGTCTGCCATTCCGTCCGGAATCAGAACAAAATACTTCATAGAATACCTCCAAGGTATAGAAATGTACAATCAATATATTATATCATATTTTGCCGGAAAGTACAAGAGTATCGGCTCATATTTTTAAGAAGTTTTTTTGCCGTTTTCTCCCCTTTTTTTGTGATTTTTGAACAGATGGTAAAAAAACGGGAGAAAAGGGAATTTCTCTTGCTTTTTGAGAAAAATTGTGGTAAAATAATAAGAACGGATTTTACGGTGAAAGGAGTGATTTTATGGACCAACAACCGTCCAATACGGAACAGATCAGAAAAGCACAACGAAAAAATATAAAGTTGGTTTTGTTGATTCTAACCGTGCTTGCCGTGCTGTCGGTACTTGCTTTGGTGCTGATTAACCGATTGCTTCAAAAAGAGCAGGAGCAACCCCAAAAGGACATCTATTTTTATCCCGTGGTAGAGGAGAATATTCTTGAAAACGAGGAGTATCTGGCGTTGAACCGCTTCGTTTACTATTGCGATGATCCCGCGGGCTATGGCTTGACCACGCAGATCACGGACGAGGATCGGATGACCTTTGACGTGAAGGTTCGATTTGCGGAAACCTACTTAAATACGCTGATCCTTGGTGATGCAGCTGCGTTGCGCTCTATGTGTACCGAAAATTACTTAAAGGAAAATCAAATTCCCGATTTCACCCAACAAATGGTGTATGAAGCGCACATTTACTACTACAGCACGGAGGCGCAGACCGACGGGAGCCGGCTGGTGACTTATCGGCTGGAATACAAGATCTATAAAAATAACGGAACCTATCGCCGCGACGTGGGAAGTGATAGCCCCAAGCCTGAATATTTGGTGCTTTGGGTTTCTCCCGACGAAAGCGATGTCAAAATCGAAAGGATCTTGCACCCTTAAGCGACCCAAATGTTAACATTTTGTAAAATATGGGAAACTCTGTTGCAAAAGACGGGGGAGTATGATATAATAGTTCGCGTTGCGTTAAAAACGGCGCAAAATAAAATACACACATCGGGCGGAAATTGCATCGGTGCCGTGCGGCTGTCGTCGCGCGGTTTAGGCAATGCGCCGCGGTGGTGGAAAAAACCGAAGG
>JAZSMC010000103.1:0-5553 GCA_045535705.1 Eubacteriales bacterium | reverse complement strand
TGGTGGAGGCTTGCAAGCTGGCGCAGGCGCATGATTTCGTCACCTCTTTCCCCGACGGCTACGTCACCAAGATCGAGCAGGGCGGGACCAACGTATCAGGCGGACAGAAGCAGCGCTTGTGTATTGCCCGCGCTTTGCTGAAGAAGCCCAAGATCTTGATCCTGGACGATTCCACCAGCGCGGTGGATACCAAGACCGACGCGCTGATCCGTGCGGGCTTCCGCGAGTATATCCCCGAAACCACCAAGATCATCATCGCACAGCGGATCGCGTCGGTGCAGGATGCGGATCTGATCGTGGTGATGGACAACGGAAAGATCGTGGCGCAGGGAGATCATGAGGAACTGCTGAAGTCCAGCGAGATCTATAGAGAAGTGTACGAGCAACAGGTGAACGGAGGTGAGGAAAATGAGTAAGCCAATGATGCCCCCAAAACGGAAATTCAACGGTGGGATGATGAAGCGGCTGATCAGAATGCTGTTTGATTATTACCCCGTGATGCTCCCCGTGGCGATCTTTTGCATTATCTTCACGGCTGTCGTTTCTTCTATTCCCGCAATCTTTTTGCAAAAGGTGATCGAGGCGATCGGCACGGCGCAGGCATCGGGCATGGGCTGGGAAGAAGCATCCCAGCTGATCGTTCCCAAGGTGGGGATCCTGATCTTCTTCTACGTGCTTGCCATTATCTCCATCACCGTGGATACCCAGTTGATGGCGATCATCACCCAGGGCTTTTTGAATAAGTTCCGAAAGACCATGTTCAGCCGTATGCAGGATCTTCCCATTCGGTATTTTGACACCCATAAGCACGGCGATATCATGAGCCATTATACCAACGATATCGATACCCTTCGCCAACTGGTGTCCCAATCCTTGCCCACGCTGATCCGCGCCTCGGTGATCGTGCTGACGGTGCTGTTTATCATGCTGTATTACAGCGTTTGGCTGACCTTGCTGTTGTTGCTTGGTGTGGTTGCCATGATCTTCGTATCCAAGAAGATCGGCGGCGGCTCCGCAAAGTATTTTGTCAGACTTCAGAAAGCAGTAGGGCGTCAGGAAGGATTCGTGCAGGAAATGATGAACGGGCAGAAGGTGATCAAGGTGTTCTGCCACGAGGAAGCCTGCAAATCGGATTTCGACGAGATCAACGAGGTGTTGTATAACGATGCTTACCACGCCCATGCCTTTGCCAATACGTTGGGACCCATCATCATGAATATCGGTAACGTGATGTACGCCATCGTCGCGTTGGTGGGCGGCGCGTTTCTGGTAGCGGGGATCCCAAACTTGAGTTTGTCGGGATTGGCGTTCTCCATTGACATCGTGATCCCGTTCCTGAATATGACCAAGCAGTTCACGGGCAACATCAACCAGGTGTCCCAGCAGATCAACTCCATCGTCATGGCAATGGCGGGCGCGGAGCGTGTGTTTGGCTTGATGGATGAGCTGGCGGAAGCCGACGAGGGTTACGTGACCTTGGTAAATGCAAACGTGGCAGAGGACGGCACCATCACGGAGTCGGAGAAGCATACGGGACAATGGGCTTGGAAGCATCCCCACGCAGCCGACGGCAGCGTGACCTATACGCTGTTGCGGGGTGACGTCCGCATGACCGAGGTGGACTTCTGCTACGAGGAGGGGAAGCCCGTACTGCACGACGTATCGGTGTATGCCGAGCCGGGGCAAAAGGTCGCGTTCGTTGGCGCCACGGGAGCGGGCAAGACCACCATCACCAATCTGATCAACCGCTTTTACGATATTGCGGACGGAAAGATCCGCTACGACGGCATCAATATCAACAAGATCAGAAAATCCGATCTCCGCCGTTCCTTGGGGATCGTGTTGCAGGACACCAACCTGTTTACGGGTACCGTCATGGATAATATCCGCTACGGTAAGCTGGACGCCACCGACGAGGAGTGTATTCGCGCGGCAAAGCTGGCGGGAGCGGATGACTTCATCACCCGTATGCCCGAGGGCTACGACACTATGCTGACCAATAACGGCGCCAATCTGTCCCAGGGACAGCGGCAATTGATCTCTATTGCCCGCGCGGCAGTGGCGGATCCCCCCGTTATGATTCTGGACGAAGCGACCTCGTCCATCGACATCAGAACCGAAGCCATCGTGCAGAAGGGTATGGATGCGCTGATGAAGGGCAGGACCGTGTTCGTGATCGCCCATCGACTTTCCACCGTGAGAAATTCGGACGTGATCATGGTGTTGGATCACGGAAGGATCATCGAGCGGGGAAGCCACGAAAAGCTGATCGAGGAAAAAGGACAGTATTATCAACTTTATACGGGCGCGTTTGAATTGGAATAAAAATTATGGGAGAAACTCGGCTTCGGGTTTCTCCCATTCCTTTTTTGTCTACATTTTTTCTTCAATGATCTTTGTGTCAAACAGTTCATCCACGCCAACGCCCAACACGCAAGCGATGGCGTATAGCTCAATATCCGTCACCGTTCGCGTCATATCTTCGATACGGGAAACCGATCCTCTGCATACGTAAACGCCCATCAATTCCAACTGATTGGAGAGATGCTGTTGGCTCATTTTTTTGGCTTTTCTGAATTTTTTTAAATTTTTTCCGATCAGATTCATTTTGTCACCGTCAATAATGCGTGCCATGATTTTTCTCCTTTTTTTCATAAAATGTCTTGACATAGGACAAAAAATATGATACACTATTATCGACATTATTTTGTCCTGTCATAGGACAAAATCTAAAAAAATAAAATTTGAAGGAGAGATTCTGATGTCAAAGCTGAAAAATCTATTGAAAATCGTTGGTTGTTTTATGATGACGCCGAAATTTGGTGCCATTGCGTTAGCCCTATCCGTGGCTCTGTCCACAACGTCGTTGTGTTTGGAAAAGGTGGGACCGCAAGGAGAGCAAGGACCTCAAGGCATACAGGGCGAACAGGGAATTCAAGGAGAACAAGGCGAAAAGGGTGAGATCGGTGCTACGGGAAACGGGATCGCAAAAGTGGAATTGACCGATAGCAATGAGCAAGGCAATACTTATACGATGTCTTTCACCGACGGCACTAATACCACCTATACCGTGACCAACGGTGAAAAAGGTGATAAAGGAGATAAGGGTGATACGGGCTTGCAGGGCGAACAAGGGGAAGTTGGAAAATCCGCTTATGAGATTTACTGTGAGATCTACGGCTACGAGGGAACGAAAGAAGAATGGATGGAAGATCTGATCAACGGCTCGTTGGTCACCTACACGGTCACGTTCAACCTCAACGGCGGAACTGCGGGGGCGGGACATTACGCCTCGGTGGAAGTTCCAACAGGAGCGGTGGTTCCCATGAGCGTACCCACCAAAACGGGATATACCTTCCTCGGTTGGTACACGGGTGAAACCGCTGTGGACGGCGTGTTTACCACTACCACGCCCGTAAAAGGCGATTTGAATCTGATTGCAAGATGGCAGATCAACTCTTTTACGGTGGAATTCCTTGATTATAACGATGACGTACTGAAAGTTGAAACCGTCAATTACGGAGAACACGCCACCGCACCCATTGCTCCCACGATTGACAAGCTGAAATTTAACGGATGGAACACGGATTTTTCCAACGTTACCGCGGATCTTACTGTGAAACCCGTGTACGTACCCAATATCTACACCGTTTCTTTTGAAACAAACGGCGGTACGACCATAGAAGACGCGGTATATTACATGGAAAGCGTCCCGCAAAAGCCCATTACGCCTACCAAAAGAGGCTACTACTTTGTAGATTGGTATTTGGAAAGCACGTATCAAACGGTTTGCAAATTTGACACCCCGTTTACGCAAGATACCGTTCTGTACGCAAGATTCTCTGAAAGTATTCCGATCTACGATGCGGAAGATCTGATTGCGATCAGCGAAAACGTTACCGCCAAATATCATCTGGAAAACGATATCAACCTGAACGGCGCAACTTGGATCCCGATTCAGAATTTCTCGGGCGTCCTGAACGGGGAAGGGTATCAAATATATAATTTCACCGTTTCGTCTTCGGATGAATTGGCAGGCTTTTTCACCGCAAACTCGGGAACCATCAAAAATTTGACCCTTTCAGATTTCTCATTTGCGGTTTCCACCACGTCTGCTACCTTTACAGCTGGTGGCTTGGCAGGGAACAATAGCGGTACGATTGAAAATTGTCATATCAAGGATGCGGCTTTGTCCTATAGCCTTTATTGTACTCCATCTGGTACCTATAAGTCTTATGGTGGAGGCTTGGTTGGAAACAATAGTGGCGTAATTCAAAATTGCTCCATCAAGTCTACATTAAATGGAAAAAGTGAAGTTTTTGCTACAACAAGTGGGGAACACTATAGTTATTTAATCATTGGCTCAATTGTTGGAATAAACACTTCAGTAGTAGAAAATATAGAGGCAGAAACAGAATCAATTTTATCTGTGATTTCTACGGTTCACGGTCTTACATATTGGGGTGGAACTTCTACTGCAATTTTGCACATTGCAGGAGCGATTGGAGAAAATAGTGGAAGTATAACAAATTGCAAAGCAACATCTCATATTGATGTATTTACTAAAAAAGAACAAGTATCAGGTGAGGCTTACAGTGTTGTAGAAATCGGTGGCTTTGTTTGGAAGAATCAAGGAACCATCTCCTCTTGCTATGCGACGGTAATCACGGAAATTGCGGAAGAATTTTCTAACGTGAAGTTTGGCGGCTTCGTGTGTTTCAATGAAAACGAGATCAATAACTGCCACGCGACCATAGATGTTACAGCAAATTCTACTGCAAACCAAGGCGATTCTCTGGGTGGCTTTGTGGGAACGAACTCTGCCATCGTTACCAACTGCTATGTGGTCGGCAAGATCGACACCGTAACCATCGGCTATAAGGGCGGTTTTGTTGGAATGAATGCAAGTGGCGGAACGATCAACAAGTCCTTCTGTGATGTGAATATGCTCACCAACGATGCCACGTTGATCGGTTATTTTGTCGGGAATCCCGCAGACGGAAGCACGCTGTTTAAATGCTATTACAACGATGAAATGGTGGTCAGAACGTCTACGGAACTGATCACTCCCCCCGTAGTTGGTGGTATCTCTACCACAGTCGGAAATTTGCAGAGCAAAGCGTTCCTCTTTGACACCTTGTCATGGAACGAGGAAGTATGGAAGACCGTTAATCTAAATTACCCGAAATTGATCTGGCAAGACTGAGTTTTGTTGGGGGCTGTTCTATATAGGACAGCCCCTCTACGAAAGTTTCGTTATATTTTAGTTTCAAGTGGATGAACTTTTGAAATGCCCCACAATCATAATTTTGAAAAAACCGAAAAAAATTTCAAAAAGGTCTTGCAATTACGGAAAAAATGTGATATAATATCGTTTGTTACGAAACGTGACAAATAGGGGTATAGCTCAGCTGGTAGAGTACCGGTCTCCAAAACCGTGGGTCGCGGGTTCGAGTCCTCCTGCCCCTGCCAAAAAATCCGTACACGCAGGTGTGCGGATTTTTTACTTTTTCACTTTTCACTCATCACTTTTCACTAATCCGACGTGTACGG
>JAZSMC010000093.1:0-7245 GCA_045535705.1 Eubacteriales bacterium | reverse complement strand
GGATTCTCATTCGCTTGAACATGATTCCCATACCTCCCTTCCCTAGGTGGCAATGGTATTGCCTATAAAAACTCAGCTATCACAAATTCCAAATCAAAGATTACTCGGCAACAGAACTCCGTTCACCAAATCGGTCAGATATTCTCCCAGATTCTCCAACTCCTCTGCCAGAACATAGAATCTTCCCAGCTCCTCGCCGTAAACTCCGTTGGCATCCGCCACTTGAATGGTGAGCAGCACGTGCATTTCGCTTCCGTTGGGATATTCGTAGAAGCGGATGATGGCATCCTTTTTATTATTCGAGGTAAAGTAATCGGGATTGAGAATGGACGCCATGTCCTCCAAGGAATAGGATATCGACGCGATGGGATCGTGGTCCTTGATATAAGACGCCAGATCTCCGCCGAACAGATCGGGGTCTGCGTCGCCCTCAATGGAATAATACAACAACGAATAGTAGAGTCTGCGGAAGTTATCGGTTGCCGTGTAGGTCTTGGTTTTGGTGGTGCCCGTGTAACCCGAATCCTCCTCCACGGTGATGGTGTAATCCATCACACTGCTGGCGGCCCCGTTTTGAGAAAGTAGCAATTGCAGATTGGAGCTTCCAGACGCCACTTGTACCGTCACTTCTCCGCTGTCACCCGGACCTTTATACAAGATCTTACTCGTGGATTTATCCCGGTAGGTCTTTGAAAAATCAATGAAGTAAACGTTATATTGCTTGCCCGTCTTGGTCACGGTATAAACGTAACCGTTCGATGCCAAGGAAAGCGTTCCCTTGGAGAGATCAATGATGGCTCCGGTGCCATCTCCCTTATCATAGTATGCGTAGGAAAACCGATTGTCAAAAGTAAAATCGTAAGTTTTTCCATCCACAGTGAAGCACATATTCTTCATATACGCAATGTCGTCGCGGAAGAAAAACTGATCGTACCAATCGCTCTCGTTCCAATCCAGGAAAGAAAGATACGCTTGATCCACCTCAACGATCATATCGTAGAGTGGCGAATAGATATAGTGAGTGCCGTCCTTGGTGCGCTGACTGATCATGAGAACGTTTTGCACCCAGTTGGATTCGTCGGAGCCACCGTTGGCAATGGCGGGATCGTAATCGAACATCAGGACATAAACGTCCTTATCCAATCCGTACTCCTTGATATCCTCGTCGGTGGGATTCAGCTTTTTGCATCCCAAGAACGCCATGGAATAGATCTTCTCCAAAACGGCGGAGACGCTGTTGCTATCCAATTGATAGCCTTTCATGAAATTTAATTCGTTGATATAGGGAACCGAGGATTCAACCGACCCCTCTCTCTCCGTCAGATCCTTATAACTGAAGCTTGCAATCAAGGAAATTCGATCATCCGTTTCAATTTCCTCGCCTTTTTCGGGCAGATCCTCCAATTCGCCCGAAAGCAAACCTAAACGGAAGTTATAGGACATGGCATAGGTGGTCATAGTCATGGGATACGTCACCATGGGCGTCACCAGACTCTCCACGGGCTGCAGGACCGTGTTCGCAATGTCCGCGCTGACGATATAAACGACATCCCGTCCCTGAAGCTGAACGTAGTATCCGGCACCCGAAAGAACGGGATAACCCACTTTAACGGTGTATTCCACGGTCCGCTCCACGGACTGCCCGTCGATTTCCACCGTTTCGGTGGCAGGAGAGCACTGCCCGTCAGAAGCATACGCGGCTTTTACAATGGTGTAAACAGCAGGCGCGTAGGTCAGATTTCCGTTTTCGTCGTACACGTTCTCCAATCCGTAGTCCTCGTAACGCACGTTGCCGTTTTCATCGCGGGGCGTTTCGGGATCGGTAAAGTACAGCTTTTGCAGGGAGAGGGTATATCCGCAGCTCACGCAAAGGCTGGCAAACAGCGTGGGATCATAGGTGGCAAGCGTTCCCTCGGTTCCGCGGATCTGCACCGACGTGGTGTATTTCTTGCCCGTGGACGTATCGGAATTCAGCACGTTCTGACGGTAGATCTCGTAGCTGCCGTACTGATTGCTCACCTGAATGGAATACGTGTCGTCCTGTCCCACACGGGGGAAGATCATCACGCGTTTATTGGTGACGGTGCCGCCCAGCGTTTCGCCAAGGCTTTCGTCGTAGTCCACCACGGCAAACAGCTCGTATTCACCCGTGGACGTATTGATCATATACTGATTTCCGCTGACGTCTGCCTCAAACACCTTATGATAGACACCGTCCGTGGAGGATTGGTAGCTATGCTCCGAGATCTCCACCATTTCCACGCCGTCCTTATTATACATACGGTAAAGCCCGTCCTGACGCTTCAGCGTATAACGCTCGGTCTGTTTTTCACCGTTGGCGTCGATATACTCGTCGCGGATATAGTAGATCGCCACCAGATTGTTGGCAACCGCGATGGCAACGCCGAGGAACACGATGGTGATCGCCAACGCCAGTGCCACCCATTTTTGACGGCGCATCACGGACGGCTTCTTGGCTTCCGCTTTCTTTTTCGCCCATTGGGCAACCAAGCGGACGTCGTCCTCGGATTCCAACACAGTTTCAGCGGTGACCGTCTCGCCGTTCAGATACCACCCTTCAAAGGCATATCCCGAACGCGAGGGCTTGGGAAGCTCCCCAAGGGGAGTCCCCACAACGCCCTCTCGGCTGGAAACCGAGCAATATCCCTTTCCGGGATCAAAAATAATATTAATGATTGTTTCTTGATTTCTCATTCCGAAATTTACACTTACCTTTCCTTCGGGATTGGGGTTTAGGTTCTCGCCTTACGTTTCATCAGCACGCTGATACCCGCAGTGGCAAAGCATACGGCAGGGATCAATGCCAGAACCACGGTCCAAGCGATATTTCCCTTTTCCGTGTAATATTCTTCGCCCGTCGAAGAAGACAATTGCGTCATTTCGTCCACGTACATGGTTTTGAAATCCATTCCCACGGGAACCACTTCCTTACCCACGGAACGAAGCGTTTCCAAAAGCAGATCGGTATTTCCGTAGGCTCGGCTGCTCAAAATGCTGTCCGACGCAAATTCGGTGGAACCGATTGCCACCACGTACGATGCTTCGTTGACGGTGGTGTAGCCCTTTCCCTCTCCAACGGTTCGGCTCTCGCTGGTAAGCGTCATCAGCTTGTAATTTCCGTAGGTATCCCGAATGGGATCTCCGTTTTCATCTGTCAGCACCTCACCATCCTTCACTGCCTGCGCGTAAGAGGTCGCAGTGGAACGGAAAAGGTCGTACACGGCTCTGGAGTGGTTGTTACGGTAGTAATACCCGTAGGTGAACGCACCGGTTCCGTTTTCTTCATCCGCCACAACGAAGGTCTGCTCGTAGCTGTCGGAATAGGAAATGGGCATGGCGTTTCCGAACACCACCTTGGGAGAACCGCCCACGTCCTGCATATTTTCGGTTACCGAACCGCCCGTTCCCTCGGTTTCGTAAACGCCGATCACCGAAAGTCCCAAGGAATCCACGGACACGTCCGAAACGACCTGATAGTTTCCAAGCACCTGCTTGTCGGGCGCGTAGCGGTCAAATTGGATTCCCCACACTGCCAAAACTTCTTCCAGATTCTGAAGCTTGGGCGTATCGGCATCCACGAACACCATAAAGGAATACGCGTTATCCAGAAAATCGTTCAGCTTTTTCAATTCGGATACGTTCAGCTCGGATTGCTTCGCCGTTTTGAAATCGGTTTGCGGATCAAAGGTCAACAGCAAACGGCAATCCTCGGGGATGTCGTCCTTTTCCAGATCCAAAAATTGGATCTCATACCCCGCGTTTTCAATGACGTTCAGCAATTCCCCGTATTCCTGCTCCTCGCGGGACGCGTTGGGATCAAAGGGTTCACCATGGTTGTAGGTGATTCCGCAAACGGGGGCTTCCGCTTTGGTAACCGCGGTGATGAACTGCACGAACTTCTTCTCACCGTTATACGCCCACGGCTCCTCGTCGGCGGCAGCGTCGGTGTTATAAGTAAAATAGGTCTTCGCGTTGGTCAAGCGGAACTCGGATCCGCTGGCAATGATGATATCGGATTGATAAATGGCGGAATAAGAGTTGGAGCGGTAGGCGTCAACCGCCGAGGGAATCGACCAAACGTCAACGGCGGAAACCTCGATGGTATCGGGAAACTCCTTTTGCAGATTCAACGCAGTGTAGTAAATATACCGCATCTGCGTATTTCCCTTCAGCATATCAGGATCGGCACAGAAGATGATATCCACCTTCACGTCCTCCTGTCCCTTTTCCCGCCGATCCAGGTTGACCTTATCCAAGGTGTCGCTAAGACGGGTAACGGCAACGTCGGAGAGTGTGTAAATATCGTCGGCGGACAGATCGCCGTACCACAAAAGTCCTTGGCTCAACACCGTCATTCCCACGTTCAGAAGGATCACGGCAAGCAACACCACGGCGATCAGCACGACCGATCTGGCTCCGTAGCCAAATTTTTGTTTGTTTTTGAAATTCATATCAAGGGTTCATCCTTTCTCCGACGATCACGCACGGCGGCGCTTCGCCAGAACCACCCAAGCGACCAGAGTGACGGTCACTGCGGGCGCCAACGCCAGAACCAGCGTCCAGGTCCACATCTGTCTGGTGGTCACACTGCTGATCTCGGTGGAATTGAAGGGCTTTATGGTCATGCCCGTTGGCATATCGGTCTTGCCGAAGTTTTCAAACACGCGCATCATAGTGTCGGTGTTACCGTGGACTGCGGATTGCAGAAATTCCTCTGAGAGAATATCCACCGACGCGCACACGCCAACGAAAGAGGCGGCGCCGTCCCCGTTGGTCTGCTCGGTCAGAGCAAACAGCGTGGCGGGAGAATCGTCCACGGGCTTTCCGTTTGCCCAGGAAACCGCGTTTTCACCGCCCGTGAACAGGCTGTACATAGTGCGGTTCTCCTTGGTGTAACTTCCGTCACCGTTGGACATGAATCCGTTGGCGGCGCGCAACGCAGTGGCGTTCTTAAACACCGTGCCTCTTTCCAGCCCCGAGATCAAGTCTGCGGCGGCTCCGTCTGTGGCGGCTTGTCCGTAGATGGTATATCCGTCGGACGTCAGTGATTGGGTTGCATCCTGCACCATATAACGGTGAGAATGGTTGCCCTGCTTGGAGTACATCGTTTCCACACCCCAATCCCCCAGGAACGCTTCCAGATTGGAAAGCGTGGGCGTTCCGTTCTCCAAGAACACCAGATAGGAATTCCCCGAAGCCGACAGAAACTCGTTCAGCTTTTCGGATTCGGACACGTCGGATTTGCCGTCCTTTTCCAACAGATCTGAGTTGGGATTATAGGTGATCACCAATTCACATTCTTCGGGAATGGGATCGGCGTAAAGATCGAAATACTGAATGGAATAGCCGGCGTCATCCAGCAGATAAAGCAGCTCGTAATCGTAGAATACTTCCCCGTGGTTGTTGGTGAGCGCCACCACCGCGTCATCGGTGGACACGGCGTGGAGAATTCCAGCCGTCAGCTTCTTTTCGCCGTTGTATGCCCACAGCTTGGACGTGTCCCCGTCCTCAAACACGAAGAACTCGGTGAGATCGTACACGCGGTAATAATCTCCGTTGACGATGATCACGCTGGTGGACTTCAGCTTGGATTCCACCATTTCTCCCGTGGCGGGATTGAGGGTGGACGTATACTTTTTCACGCTCATGGGATTGAGCCAGATATTGTGACAGGTGATGCTGATCTGATCCGAAAAGCGGTCAGACAGCGCCTGCGCGTTTTCATAAACGTAGCGCGAGGTCACTTCCGCTTGTAGATTTTTCTCAGTGTCGCAGAAAATGATCTCAACGTCGGCGTCTTTGCCTTCCAGAACCGAACCAAGCAAGGTATAGCAGGCTTCCGTCACGGGATATTCAGGAGTTCTTTTCATACTGACATACCAGGAATAGCGCTCGGCAAGGGTGGTGAAAAGCGAATTGAACAGAACCACCACGGTGATCAGCAGAACGGTGAGAAGCACCGTCATTCCGCCGTACCGCGCCCGTCGGTTCCGAATGATCCGTTTACTCATAATTCAAACAGGAATCCTTTCTCTTGATCTAATTTGACAGAGTTGAGGCGCTCAACCCCAACGGCGCTTTTCGTAGACCCGAACCGTGAGGAACAGGAACACGAAGGACAAGGAAACGTAATACAACAGCGCCGAGAAATCAAAAATTCCTTGGCTGAACGCAGAGAATCGGCTGATCACCGAGATCCAATCCAGCACGAAACGCACCGCGTAGCTTCCGATGATAGGCTGACCGTTGCTGTCGGTCAACAGATTGAACACGTTCAACAGCATCATTGCCGCGATCACGCCAATGGTGATCACAGCAGCGGAAAGCTGGTTCTCGGTCAAAGCGGAGATCAGCGTTCCCACCGCGATCAGAGCGGCGCCCAGCAAAATGATGGCAAGCAGACTGCCCAGGATCTCACCCGTCACAGGTCCGATATACGCCAGCGCGGTTTCCTCGCCCTTGGTTTCTGCCGCTCCGATGATATAGAGAGGCAGGAAGTTGATGCAGGACAGCAGAATGCCCGATATGTACATAGTCAGGGCAGCGAAATATTTTCCCAACACCATACCCGTTAAGGTAACGGGGGCGGTGAGAAGCAACTGCTCGGTACGCAATTTTCTCTCCTCAGCGAACAAGCGCATGGTGAGGATGGGGATCAGGATCACGAACGTGAAGATCAAATAAGTGAAGTAGGAGGAAGTATCGTAACTTCCCGAAATCAAAGTGGTGTAACAGCACAGCAGTGCGGAGAACACCAGAAACACTCCCAGATAAATATATCCGATGGGGTTAATGAAATAAGAGCGCATCTCTTTGCGATAGATGGCAAGCATGGCAACAATCGTCCTTTCTTTTCTCTGTTCGATTCAATCAATTTTCCTGCAGAAGCGGAATCAGTCCTCGTCCTCCACGTCCTGCAGTGCGGCTTCGGCTCTCTGCTTTTTCGCGTCTTCCAAAAGGCTGGCGCCAAGCTCACGCTCCAAAGCACTCTTTTCTTTTCCTCTCTGACGGCGGGCGCGGGCGGGAACGGCGTTTGACTTCACCGCGGTGTTTTCGGATTGGTCGACCACCGAGATGAAGATATCTTCCAGACTCATGCCCAAAGCTTCCAGACCGATCAACGCCCAGTTGCGAGTCGCCAGCTCGTAGAACAGCTTTTTGCGGATATCCACGCCAAATTCGCTTTCCACCATGTAGGTGTAAGCCTCTCCGTCCCGCTCTGCC
>JAZSMC010000023.1:0-31140 GCA_045535705.1 Eubacteriales bacterium | reverse complement strand
GGATTATGAGATGCATAAGAGCAACCCCGCTGAGATCCTGGACGCATCCAAGAGATACATCGTTGGCGCGGGGATCAACACCAGAGATTACGCCGAGCGCGTTCCCGCGTTGGTGGAAGCAGGCGCGGACGTGCTTTGCATCGACTCCTCCGAGGGCTTTTCCGAGTGGCAGAAGCTGACCTTGGAGTGGGTCCGTTCCAAGTACGGCGACAGCGTAAAGGTTGGTGCGGGAAACGTGGTTGACGCCAAGGGCTTCCGTTTCTTGGCTGATTGCGGTGCCGACTTTATCAAGGTTGGTATCGGCGGCGGTTCCATTTGTATCACCAGGGAAACCAAGAGAATCGGACGCGGACAAGCCACGGCCTTGATCGAGGTTTGTCAGGAGAGAGATCGCTATTTTGAGGAAACCGGCGTATATATTCCCGTTTGCTCGGACGGCGGTATCGTGTACGATCACCATATCACGCTGGCGCTTGCCATGGGAGCAGACTTCGTGATGCTGGGAAGATATTTTGCTCGCTTCGACGAAAGCCCTTCCAACCGCGTCAGCATCGGCGGCACTTACTATAAGGAGTACTGGGGCGAAGGCTCTGCCCGCGCTCGCAACTGGCAGAGATACGATCTGGGCGGTGACAAGAAGCTGTCCTTTGAAGAAGGCGTGGATTCCTACGTTCCTTACGCGGGAAGCTTGAAGGATAACGTTGCCATGTCCCTTGCCAAGGTGCGTTCCACCATGTGCAACTGCGGCGCGCTGTCTATTCCCGAATTGCAGGAGAAGGCCGTGCTGACCTTGGTGTCTGCAACCAGTATCGTTGAGGGCGGCGCACATGACGTTATTCAAAAAGAGAAAAGCACGACCGTGAAATAATATCATAGAAATGTAATCGGAGCAAGCGCATGAATCTGCGGTTGCTCCGATCCGATTGCAGGCGAAAAGCGTTCACACCTGGACAAAGGTCACGGTGTGAACGCTTCTTGCGTATAGGAAAGCAAATAACGCGCAATCTTTTGCCGTCCTTATAGATCCTTTCATCAAGGCGTGTGACGGTAATCGTCTGTCTTTTCCATATAGCATATAGCTTTCCCATACGTGCTGTGTAATCGTCTTTTGGCAGTCCTTGAATTTTGTTTGCTTTTTTGAAACAAAATTTTCCAAAGTACTTGACAAATATACAATAAAGGTGTATAATTACGCTGTGTCCAAACGAGTCTTTCTTTCAACAAAGAAAATAAATTTGGGCACAAAATATTATTAGGAGGTCATGAAAATGACGAAAAAGCTTTCCACTAAAAGAAGCTTGGTATTCAGCGTACTGGCGCTTGTACTCTGCTTCACGATGCTTGTTGGAAGCACCTACGCATGGTTTACAGATTCCGCAACCAGCGCAAACAACATCATCAAAACGGGTAACCTTGACGTTGAGATGTATTGGGCAAACGGAACGCTGGCAGTTCCTGCTGACGATTCGGCAGACTGGACAGATGCTTCCACCGGCGCAATCTTCGACTATGCTCTCTGGGAGCCCGGCTACGTGCAGGTTCGCCACATCAAGATTGCAAACATTGATAACCTTACTCTGAAGTACACGGTAAACATTGTTGCGAACGGTGTGATTTCCGATCTCTCCGCCGTGATCGACGTTTACTACGTAGATCCCGCGGTTCAGGTTGCAGATCGCACTGCACTCACCGAGTCCAACAAGCTGGGCACGCTGACTGAAGTGCTTGCAGGCCTTGGCGAAACCGGAAGCGGTTCGCTGATCGCAGGTGCTTCCGACACCATCACCATCGCTCTCAAGATGCAGGAGTCCGCAGGCAACGCGTATATGCTGAAGTCCATCGGTTCCAGCTTCTCCATTCAGCTTCTGGCAACTCAGTTGGCTTCCGAGGAAGACAGCTTTGGTGATCAGTACGATGAGATGGCATCGATCGATGACCTTGATGAGTTGAAGGCTGCTTTGGATGCCGGTTTCAAGGTGATCGATGCAAATGGCGCTAATCTGGGTGAATTTAATAACAAGAACAATCAGTTGTCTATTGTGTTCACCGATGGAGTTGTTGTTAAGAACGCTCGGTTTACCTACTTCTACGGCGGTGATGTTGAGGGTACTGTAACCTTCGAAAATTGTGAATTCGTTTCCAATGACTCTTACTCCGCAAATTTTGACGGCGTTAACGGCACAATCATTTTCAATAACTGTCAGTTTGATGGTTGGAATAGTTTCGGCAATGCTGTTACCGGTATTGAGATGAACGATTGTTCTTTCAAAAAGTCCTATGCGTATGGTACTTTGCGCTTCTATCAAGATGCGCAGTTGAATAACTGCGCCTTTGACGAGAGCTTCGATAAAATTGATACCAATGTGACAGGTACCGTGGTAGAGTTTACGAACTGCACCGGTATTGATGGCAAGATCTTCAATAACACCTCGGGTGGAGAGGTTAAGACTGGCATTTGGATTGTTGACGGAGTGGATATTTCCGCGAATGTTCAAGCCAATTAATATTTGAAGATACATACAAGCGAATAAAAGGCGGCGAGCTTCGGCTCGCCGCTTTGCTGATGACAGACTACTTTTCATTCAATACACAAGCTGCGAATCTGCACAACAAGAGGATCCATCCGAGAGAGGCTCTGTAAATGATCGCTTTGTGTATTTTGCCATCACGTTTTCCGAAATGACACTATGTAAATAAACTGAAGAAGCCAACCCAATCGGGTTGGCTTCTTTTGCTTGGTATTCAAAATATGCAGGAAACAACTTTGTGTTGTTTCCTGCTCTCTTTGGTTAGAGAAAACCACCCGCTTAGCGGGTGGCTATGACTTCATCTTTCCGTTAATGATCTTTGCCAATTCAATTTGGTTATATGTTATTTTCTCATTTGCCGAAATCGACGAATGATCATTTCACGCCGGTGCTGCCGAAGCCGCCTGCGCCGCGTTGGGTTTCGTCCAATTCCTCGCAGACCAAGAAATTGGCGTGGCAAACGGGCATGAACATCATTTGGGCAATGCGGTCCCCCCGCTGAACCTTGAAGGGCTCGTTTCCGCGATTGATCAAACCAACTTGGATTTCTCCGCGATAGTCGGAGTCGATCACGCCGATTCCGTTGGCGAGGGTGACTCCGTTTTTGATACCCAGACCGCTCCTGCCTGCCAGAATGGCAACCACGTCGGAGCTTTCGGGGGAGATGGAGATCCCCGTGGGGATCAACGCACGCTCTCCGGGAGCGATCACCACCTCCGCGCCCTCGTCCAGAGCCGCGCGGAGATCCACTGCCGCCGAGCCGTCGGTGGCGTAGGCGGGGGCTTCCATGCCGCGGGAGAGCTTCAATTTTACGTTCAAATTCATGATATTATCCTCCGCAGATCAATGAATGGCAGTTCCTTCGGGAACCGAATCGTCCACGAAGATCACCTTGCATCCGCAGGCGTTGTTGGACGCCGCCAAAAGCATGCCTTGAGAATTGATATTACAGATCCGGTTGGGCTTGAGGTTGGCAATGACGATGATCTTTTTGCCGATCAACGCTTCGGGGGCGTAGTCCGCTTTGATCGAGGACATGATCACGCGCTCTCCGATGCCGTCGAACAGCGTCAGCTTCAGGCAGGAGTGGGATTTCCGCACAGGCTCTGCCTTGAGAATCTTACATACGCGGAAGTCCAGCTTTTCAAAGTCTTCCATTACGATCTGATCCTTGACGGGAGCCACGGGATCGGCTTCGCCGCGAGCTTTCTCGGAAGCTTCTTCCACGGGGCAGACATCTGCCGCTGCCGCCGCGTCAATGGCTTTTTCCTCCTCGGTTTGAGGATAGGAGAAGTCCAGAAGCCCCACGTACTTGGCAGGATCAATGGCGTAAAGGAACAGATACAGACGGGGACCCTGCTCCTTGTTGATCAACAGCTTGTAAACGTTCTTGAAGAACGCGCTCTGAACGCCGCGCAGCTCCTTGGTGTCAGCCAATTGAGGATAAACGGTTTTGGGAATGTCGTAGAGCAGGGTGTTCAAGCCGTCCAGATCGTAGCCGCCCTTGGAAATGCCCTCGTGGAGCAGAGAAACGGTCTTTCGCTCATCCTCGTTGAGGGTATTGTAGATCGCCCAGTTACGGGTTGCGCGCAAACGGTTTACCTGCTCGGGGGCACACTGCTCCAGCCAGTATTTGGCGCGGTTCAAGCGGTCGGAGAATTGCTCGTAGGTGTAAGGCGTTCCGATCTTTTGGAATACGGTTTCCAGCATGGGAACGTTGAAGTCCACAACGGAGCCCAGCTGAACCAAAAGTCCCATGGGGACGGTTTCAAGCTCTCTGCCGTCGATCATGCACTTTTCAATGATGGCTTGCGCCGCGTCGTTTGCCTTTCCTTGTCTGCAATCATTCAGCATTTTATCAAACTCAAAATACTGGCGCAGGATCCCGTCGTCGAAGCAAATGTCGAACGCCTTGGTAGGCTCGGTCTTGGCGTAGAGCCAAAGCAGGACCTCGGGCTGATAAAGCTTGAGCAGGGTGTCGGGAGTGAGGTTCAGTCCCGAGGAGCTGGACATTTTACCCGTCATACCCTTGATCCCGATGAATTCGTAGCCTTGGAAAAGAGGCGCTTCAAATCCAAACACCTTTTTGGAAATGATCTTGGAGTTGTTGTAGGAGCCCGTGGGGGCGGCGTGATCCTTTCCGCCCGGCTCAAAGTCTACCTGCTCGTATCTCCAGCGCATGGGCCAGTCGATCTTCCACCCCAGCTTGCAGTTGAAGTTTTCCAGGAAATTGAAGGTGCCGTGATGACCGCAACGGCAGGTGAATTCCGCCTGCGTGCAATCGTCGGACAGGGAAGTGATGGTGGTGAAGTCGGTGTGACATTCGGGGCAGAAAATGCTCGCGGGATAGTAAGCTGCCTTTTCCGCGTCGTGCTCTGCTTTCAATTCTTCGGGAGATTTGTCGGCGTCCTTGGTTTTGAAGGAGTCCAGGATCTCAAAAATTTCGCCCCGCTTTTGCAGAGATTCGATGATGTCCTTGGTGTATTTACCGGAGCGATACATTTCCGCCTGATAGCGGCAATTCAATTCGATCCCGAAAGGACGGATCCCGTTGAGAAATTCTTCCTCAAAGTGCTTGGCGTAGTTTTCGTGGCAGCCCCAAGGATCGGGAATGTCCACGTAGGGGCAGCCGATATATTTGTCGTAAGCATCCCCAACCACCTCTTTTACGTTTGCGGGGATCTTGCGGCAACGGTCATACTCGTCCCAGGAGATCAAAAGCTTGGCTTTTTTGCCCATCTTTTGCAGGGATTTTACCACGAACAAAGGCGTTGCGATGTCGCGGAAGTTTCCGATATGAACCGAACCGGAAGGGCTGACGCCTGCGGCGCAGATATATTCTTCCTTGTTCGGATTGCGCTCAATGATCTTTTGAGCAAGTTCTTCTGACCAATGCATAATACACGTCCTCGCTTTTAACAATCAAAAATATTCCATATTATTTTATCATATTCCCGTCGGTTTGTCAACACCTCAAACCAACATCTTTTCACAAAAAAAGCAAAAAAACAAGGGAAAAGGTTGACGAACGAAGGAAAAAATGGTATAATAACAAGGTTGTGATCAAAAACGGCAGTGGTCTTTGAGATGGAAGTGCGTTTTTGCTCCATGAGAAACACGGGGAGATATGGATATGGATCGGTTATTGGAAATTGTTAAAACCGTAAACGCATACACCGCCGACTATATTTTGGTGGTGCTTTTGGTTGCGGTGGGCGTGTTCTTTTCCGTCAAAACGAGGTTCGTGCAGGTGCGCTGCTTTGGCGAGGGAATGAAGAAAGTATTTGGTAAGATCTCCTTTTGTGGGGAAAAACAGAACGGCGGGTTAAGCTCGTTTCAGGCGCTGACCACCGCGATCGCCGCGCAGGTGGGAACGGGAAATATCATCGGCGCCAGCGGCGCGATTCTGGTTGGCGGTCCCGGCGCGATTTTCTGGATGTGGGTGATCGCTTTTCTTGGAATGGCTACCATCTACGCCGAGGCAGTGTTGGCGCAGACCACCCGTGAGATCGGCGTCGGAGGTGCCGTTTACGGCGGTCCCGTTTACTACATCAAAACCGCGTTCAAGGGGAAGCTCGGAAAATTTTTGGCAGGATTCTTTGCCGTTGCAACCGTGTTGGCGTTGGGCTTTATGGGAACCATGGTGCAATCCAATTCCATTGGTGAAGCCTGCGAGAACGCCGTTGGGATCGCGCCTTGGATCATGGGAATCGGAGTGGCGGTTTTGGCGGCTGTGATTTTCATCGGCGGCGTGAACCGCGTGGCGTCGGTCACCGAAAAGCTGGTTCCGTTCATGGCGGTCTTTTATATCCTTGCTTGCTTGACCGTGATCGCGGCGAGGATCCGATATCTTCCCGAAGCCGTTGGGATGATCTTCCGATACGCGTTTCAGCCCCAAGCCATTTTGGGCGGCGGGGTCGGCGTTGCGCTGAAAGCTGCGATCAGCCAAGGGGCGAAGCGAGGCTTGTTTTCCAACGAGGCGGGAATGGGCTCAACTCCTCACGCTCACGCGTTGGCGAACGTGGAAAAGCCCCACGATCAAGGCGTGGTCGCCATGGTGGGGGTGTTCATTGATACGTTCGTGGTGCTCACGCTGACGGCGCTCACCGTGATCTCCGCCCTGTACGCGGGAAACGGCGTTTTGGCGAGCGGTTCCGCAGAGGGCGTTTCCAAAACCAATATGGCGCAGCTTGCCTTCGCAGCCGTCTTCGGAGACGGCGTTGGCGGCGTGCTGGTGGCGATCTGTCTGTTCTTCTTTGCGTTTTCCACCATCATCGGATGGAATTTGTTTGGCAAGATCAACTTTACGTATCTGTTCGGCAAGAAATCCGCGGTGGTTTATTCGGTGATCTCCATTGCGTTCATTTTCCTCGGCTCCTGTCTTTCCAACGATCTGGTCTGGGAGCTGACCGATATGTTCAATTATCTGATGGTGATTCCCAACGTGCTTGCTATCGTGGCGCTTTCGGGCATCGTTGTAAAATCGGCGAAAAGCGGAAAATCACCTGACAGGGCAAAGAAAAAGCGGGATAAAACGGAAGTGTGATCGGCGTTTCGGCGGAATATCAAAAAACTGGGTTGCGTTCCGCGCAAAAGCGCATGGAACGCAACCCAGTTGCTTTTTTGATCAGAACAGCTTTTGGGTGAACGCCCGTGAAAGCTCGTTGCCAATGGCGTCCGCCATCAAAGCAAAGCCCAGATCGGTGGGATGGTATCCGTCGGTGGTGCACATATCCTGATAGGGACCTCTGAACACCCCTGCTCCGTCGATGTAATAGACGTTTTGGTCGACGTTGGCGCGGGCGAAACGGTAGGTGTCCACGATCACGTCACGGCGCAGAATATTTTCCTCGTAAGAGCAGTCAAAATCCACGCGGGAGATCATGACGTAGGGAATATCGGGATGGGCGGTGCGGATCTTTTCGTACATTTTGCAATGGGTTTCTTTCAGATAAGCCACGTTGGGCGCGTTGTGATCGTAGTCGGACACGAAGGCGGACATCTCAAGCCCCGCCATATAATCCACGATGGTATCCTCCGCTTTGCCGTTTCCCGAAAAGCCGAGATTGATATAGTCAAGATTCATACGGCGGCTGATGATATTCTGATAAATGTTACCGGGACGGTTGGCGCAGGCGCCTTGGGTGATGGAGCTTCCGTAGAATACCACGGGGGGGATATTGCGGTATTTCAAGCCCTCTCCGACGGCGGCGTCCTGCTGAAGTCCCACGTAGAGATCCTTTACGAAGCTGTAGGTAGGGAAATTCACGGTAAAATACCGCATCTGCCTCGTTTTGAATTTGAGAATGGATTCATAGCCGTTTTTCGCGTTCTTGTCGATGCGGAAAGGTCGGTGGAAGCGGCTGATCCCGCTTTCGGGATCGTCGATATACAGGTCAAAAGAGGAAGAACCCGTCATGGCGAAATGGGACATATGCTCAATGTGGGGCATGATTGCTCGGATCGCAACGTATTGGGAATCGGTGCAGAAGCGAACGCGTCCGCCGGCGGTTGCGTAGTTCAAGCGCTTTACGCCGGGGTTCACCGTTTCGGCAACGGCGTCGGGCATCCGCTTGAAATCCGGCTCCTCGCGGTAGTTGTACAGCCCGTAAACCTCAAACGGGGGCTTGCGAACGTCGTAAAAGCAAACGTCAGGTTCGGTAACGGTCTTTTGGATCGCCATGTTTTGATCCAATTGTTCAATCGAAATTTTTTCTGACATGATTTGAAATCCTTTCTGATATCAGCTCGTACTTCCGTGAACGCAAAATTCCTTGATGGGGCAATCCGCGCATTTGGGCGCTCTTGCGGTGCAGGTATCTCTGCCAAATTGGACGATGCGGTGGCAGAAATCACATCGAAGCTCCATGGGAAGCAGCGCGTCCATGGCGCGTTCCACCTTTACGGGATCCTTTACCGTTTCCGGGTACATACCGAATCTGCCGCAAATGCGGATGCAATGGGTGTCGGCAACGGTTCCGCCTTTCTGATAAAGATCGCCCAACAGCAGATTTGCCACCTTTCGTCCCACGCCGGGGAATTTCAGCAATTCCTCCATGGTATCGGGAATGACGCCTCCGTACTGCTCCACCAGCATTTTGCAGGCGTCCTTCACGTTCTGCGCTTTGACGTGGAACAATCCGCACGGACGAACGATATTCTCAATTTCGGAGAGCGCTCCCTCCGCCAACGCTTTCGGAGTGGGAAAGCGGTCGAACAGCTCACGGCAAACGAGATTCACGCGGGCGTCGGTGCATTGCGCCGAGAGCCGCCCCATGATGAGAAGCTTCCAAGGCTCCCCGTTCCACTCCAGCGCGCATAGTGCGTCGGGGTAAATTTCCGAGAGCTTTTCGGCGATCTTTAAGATTCGTTCTTTCTTTTGCTTTTGCGTCATGGATGACTCCTTTCAGTGGTTGGACGCTGCGATGCCGTTGCAAAGACGGTAGCCCGTTCCGTAGGCGCATCGGATCAGCCGAAGCCCCGATATGGCGCGGGAGGCTTGGTTGATGCGTGCGGCAAGCGTCCGGAGGGTTTCCCTTGAAACGCGGCTGTTGGGAAACGCTTCGGATAAGATCTCGTCCGTGCTTTCGGCCTTCGGGAACCGTCGGAGCAAGCAAAGCAGAAAACGGTATTCGCTGTCTGACAGGGGCAGGGGATAGCCCAAATAAGTAAATTCCTTGGTGTTTTCCAGATGCTGAAGTGCATAGGTGGAATAATTCTCCCGTCCCATGCAACGACGGCAAAAGGCTTGGATCCCATCAAACGTAGATTCGCTCCCGCCGTCGAAAAGAATGACGTCGGCGTGGGGCAGGACGGAGGACGGGGAACGAACGAGAAACGCCATGGGAAGCTCGGGGTAACTGTGAAACAAAGTCTCCGAAAGTACTTCATATTTTTGGGGATGCCGCCGTCCGTCCAGAATCACGCCGCAGAAATCCACCTTTTCGCAGATCTGTTGGGCAAATTTGAGATCGTGGGATACCACGGGAAGCCCGTGTTCACGCAGACGGGCTGCGGTGTGGGAGCCGAATTGGGCGTCGTCCGAAAATAACAAAAGCATGGTGAAATTCCTTTGCGGTCATTTGTGGTATTTCGTTCCTTTGGAGATGCCCAAGGAGCGGTAGAGAGTTTCCAACAGCAGCACGCGCATGAGCTGATGGGGAAAGGTCAATTTGGAAACCGACAGGCGGAAGTCGCAGGCGGATTTCACCTCGGGAGCAAGTCCGTAGGAGGAACCGATGATCAGGCAGACCGCGCCGTGAGTCTGTCCGATCTCGTCCAGCCGCCGTGCCAATTGCTCCGAGGAAAGCTGTTGCCCTTCCACGCACATGGCGATGCGATACGCTTTTTGAGGGATGGATGCCAGGATCTGTTTGCCTTCCGCGGTCAGCGCGGCGGCGATCTGCCCCTCTGTGGGAGATTCGGGTAGCTTGGCTTCCTTGAGTTGGATCAGATCCAATCTGCAAAATCCGCCCAAGCGCTTTTCGTATTCGGCGGACGCTTCCCGCAAATAGGATTCTTTCAGGTTGCCAACGGTGATCACGGTGACGTTCAGCATGGTCAGATCTCCTCTAGTTCCAGCTCCACCACGGCGTCGGGCTGGGCGATACAAACGTGGATCCTGTCGGTCGCCAGTTGCCCGAGATACTCGCTGTAAGCCGTGTCAGGGGTGTTGTTTTCTTGACTCAAATGCGCCAGCATAATGCTTTTGGTGCCGTTTTCGCACAGACGCGCGGCAAAATCGGCACTGTCCGGGTTGGATAAATGCCCCCGTTTGGACGATACGCGGAGCTTTAAGTCGTAGGGATAAGGTCCGTCACGAAGCATATCGGGATCGTGGTTGCTCTCCAACACCACCGCGTGACATCCCATGAGATTTTCTTTCACCGACGGGGAAACGTAGCCGATGTCGGTGGCGTAGCCAATGCGGTAAACGCCGTTGGTGGTGGGAATTTCGATGCGGTATCCCACCGAGCCGCGACTGTCGTGAGGCGTTGGAAAGGAAGTGATGCGGATCCCGTTCAGCTCCTCGGTATGGATGGGCGGATGGCAGATCAGATGCTCCGCCGCCGAGGGTTCACATTCCAGCTTATAGGCGCAAGCCTGTGGAATATGGACGGGGATGGGGTGTTTTTTGAGAAAAACGGGTAGGGCTTTGATGTGGTCGGAATGTTCGTGCGTGACGAAGATTGCGGAGATCTCATCCGGATCCCGTCCGCAGCATCGGATCGCCTCACACAGAGCCTTCGCGCTTTTTCCCGCGTCGATCAGAATACAGATCCCGTTACACTCCAACAAAAAGGCGTTGCCCGTGGATCCCGAATAGAGGGAATATGCGTGGATCTCTTTCATGAAAACAGCCCTTCCGGAATCAGAAACAGATACACGGTGTCAAAAAGAAAGACCAACAGAAGCGGAAGCAGGATCAAGAGTACCCATCTCGTTTTGTCGAATCTGCGCGCGCCCTCTGCGATCAGGCGCTCCCGTTCTTCGAGGGGAAGGTCGTCCGAAAGCATGTCCGCGGTTTTTCCGTGGGTGTTGAAGCCTCGATTGTAGATCACGTACCACAGCGCCAGTCCGCCGCCGCACGCCAGGTAAATATGGGGCAGATAGAAAAATCCGAATTCGAGGAGAACGTAGTATAACGTAGCAAATCCCAACGTATTGGCGATCAGGATCAACAGTCTGCGGATGCCGTTCTTCTGAAGCTTTTTCGGCTTGGGATCGTTTGAGGATGGAATCAATTTCAAGGTAAGCTCCTTTCCGTAGATGTAAAGAAGGATGGGGAAGTCCGCCATTGGCTACTTCCCCCGTAAATCAGATCTTAACCGCTCCAACGGGACGGATACGCAATACCATGCAACGTCCTTCGCCAAAGGCGGCGTCCATGGTGGCGCGGAAGGTTTCCACGTCCTCGGTGGGGACGAATGCCTGGATGGTTCCCGCAAATCCGCCGCCGTGAACGCGCCAAGCGGCCTTTTTGCCGCCCAGCACCCGTTCAGCCAGGCAAAGCGCCAGAGAAAGACCTTGCTCGGTCAGATTCTTGCAGGTGTAAACGTTTTGCAGATAGCAGAAAGAGGAGCGTCCCGACGCGATAACGTTTTCAAGGAATTTGTCCAGATCGCCTTTTGCCAAAGCTTCCTTCTGCAAAGCCACGCGGCGGTTCTCCGCAAAGAAGTGGAGCGCGCGCATGATGGCGCGGTCACCCAGCGTTTCGCGGAGCGCGGGGATCTTTGCGATCAGCTCGGCTTCGTCCACCTCGCGAAGCACTTTTTTGCCAAATGCGGCTGCAACCGCCTTCATTTCGGCAGGGACGGATGCATAGTCGTCGGTCAGATCGGCGTGGTTTCCGCCCGTGTTGACGATGCAGAGATTATATCCTGCGGCGGTAATATCAAAGTTTACCTTTTCAATAATGGGAGCGGTGGGATCGGCAAAATCGATGGCAATGATGCCGCCAACACCGCAAGCCATCTGATCCATCAGACCGCAAGGCTTTCCGAAGAATTGATTCTCGGAATACTGCGCCAGCTTGGCGATCTCCACGTTGTCCACGTTGCCGTCGTTGTAGATATGGTTGAGGATGTTTCCGATCATGTCCTCAAACGCGGCAGAGGACGAGATCCCCGAACCCTTCAGCACGTTGGACGTGGTGTAAGCATCGAAACCGCCCACCTTGTAGCCGTCCTTGAGGAAGCCTGCCGCCATTCCCGCGATCAGCGCGTCGGAGCGACCGAAACGGTTCGGATCGGGGGTTTTGAAGGCGTTGAGATCCACGACGTCTTCAGGAAATCCTTCGCTTTTCACGCGGATGACGTTTTCCGAATTGGGAGCGGCAACGGCGATGATATCCAGATCGATGGAAGCTGCTACCACGCAACCAAAGTTATGGTCGGTGTGGTTGCCCGACAGCTCGCTTCTGCCTGCCACCGAGTAGAGGGCGGCGTCACGGTCGGTTCCGTGGAGCTTCTCAAATTCCGTCACGGCGGATGCGTAACGTGTTTTTTGCATTTCCAGCGCGGCTTCGCCATAGATGTAGGTCAACCGTGCGTCGAATTGATCGCCCAGGAGAGCGGCTTTCAGTTCGGATGTTGTCATGATAGAAATTCCTTTCCGTATGTATCCATATTTAACGCTTTCATTATATCACAAAAAACTGAAAGATTCAAGGACTTTTCGAGATTATTCCAAAAAATCTCGCCGAAAATTTCCGACGAGATTTTTTCGTTATGATTCTTCCTTCAACAACTCTGCCTTGACGATGGTGACGGGATTGACGGGAGTGGATTTTTCATCGGAATAAGGCTTTTGGTAAACCTCGGTTTCGGCAATTTCGTCCACGATATCCATACCGCTGATGACTTCACCGAAGGCGGCGTATTTTCCGTCTAAACTGGCGCTGTTGTTTGCGCTGGTTTCATGTACGATGAAGAACTGGCAAGACGCAGAGTTCATATCATCACCGCGACGCGCCATGGAGATCACACCCCGTTTGTGTTTGAGAGCGTTTTTAACACCGTTGGCAGAAAACTCACCTTTGATGGATGTTGTGCCGCCGCTTCCGTCCCCGTTGGGATCACCACCTTGGATCATAAAGCCCTCGATGACGCGGTGAAAGGTCAATCCGTCGTAGAAGCCCTCGGATACCAGCTTGCGGAAGTTTTTCACAGTGATGGGGGCGATGTCCTCGTAGAGCTTGATTACGATCTCGCCCTCGCAGACTTCGCCGTCTGCGTTGGTGTAGGAAACGGTCATGGAAACCAGATCGTATCGGCTCAAGGCTCTGGCTTCTCTGCTGTTGCAAGCCGACACGATGATCCCAACCCCCGCGGCAAGCACCACCGCTGCCAGGATCACCAGCATGGTGTTGCGGATCAGTCTGTTTTGCTGTTTTTGTTTCTCCAGCTCTTCTCTTTGGCGCTGCAAACGGTATTCCCGTGCTTGCTGTGCCTCTTGTTGCTTGGAATTTTTGCCCATAGTGTGCTCCTTGTTTTGAAATATCATCTCATTGTAGCAAAAAAACGTTGTTTTGTCAAGGATTTCCCAAGAGATTCCCGAGAAAAAGAGAAATAATTTACAGTCTGTTCGGATAATATAGTAACAGAACTGTAAAAAAGGGGAGAAGCGGATGGAAAAGATCAATTGGCAAAAATGGGCAGCGATGTCGATCTGCCTGGTTGCCGCAGGCGTTGGGGTGTGGATCGGCGGACGTTTGATTGCCGTCTATTTACTACCGTTTTTGCTGGCGTGGGTGTTATCTCTTTGCATTACTCCGTTGGCAGAGCGGATCGCCAAACGCTTGCATTGCTCTCCAAAGCTATGCTCGATTTTGTTGCTTACAACCGTTTTGTGCCTGACCGTTTTTCTCATCGGCGCGTCGGTGAACCGATTGCTGTCGGAATTGCAGGGGCTTTTGAACCGATTGCTGGAGCGTGGGACCCTTTCCGAGGATCTTCTCTCGGGACGGGCGGACTATTTTCAAGCGGCGGTTTCCAAGCTGGGATTTTTGGATCGACTTTCCGCAACGGGGAACGGCGCCGTGTTTCGGGAGCGCTTCAACGTGATGGTGGGAAACGCTTTGTCCGAAGCCATTGCGTCGGTGAGCGCGGAGCTTCCCAAGCTTGCCGCCAGAATGATCTCCGCCATGCCGTCGGTACTGTTGTTTATCGCGGTCACCGTCATCGCAGGCTTCTATTTCTGTGTTGATCGCAGGGGGATCGAGGATAGCCTGCTGTCCTTTTTACCCAACGGGATCCGCAGAAGGATCCCCAAATGGCGGGCGTCGGTGAAGCAAGTGTCCTTTCGGTATTTGCGCGCGTATCTGGTATTGCTGCTTCTGACCTTTCTGGAGCTGTTCATCGGGCTTTGCATCCTACGGGTAGACTACGCCTTTCTTCTGGCGGCTGTGATCGCCGTGGTGGATCTGTTGCCGGTTCTTGGGGTTGGGACGGTTCTGGTCCCTTGGGCGATCGTGGAGCTGGTGAACCGACGGATCGCCATGGGTATCGGCTTGCTGATCCTTTACGGAGTGGTTTCGGTGCTGCATCAGATCACCGAACCGAAGCTGGTTGGAAAAAGCCTTGGGCTGCACCCGTTGTTGACTCTGATCGCAAGCTACGTCGGTTTTCGGGCTTTTGGACTTTTGGGAATGTTGGCGGCGCCCTTCGTTGCTCTGCTGGTCAAAACGCTATTGGTCAGAGGACAGAAAAACGCGCAATTGTAAAGACAACATCGCACAAATCCGTGACGGCGCAACTGCACCATCGGGATCGTGCGGTATTGCCTGAACTTTTATTCACACAGGTTTGCAATTTTCAGTAAATCAGAGCAGATCCTTGACGATTTCTGTTGGGTTTATGACCTGAACGTCAACTTTTTTGAAGGAATTTGGACGAAAGGTAAAAAATCCATGAAAGAGGTTGTTTTTTGATCGATTCTATGCTATAATGGTATGGTATAGGGTGGATCACCCGAAACCAAAGCAAAGGATTGGATCATGAAAGTTAAGAAAATCGTTGCGCCCGTGGCGGATTATTACAAGGATCTGCGATTTCACAATCTCACTTCCAGAAAGTATAATCACATCATCATGGCGCTTTATTGGGTGTTATACGGCTCCGTATTCGGGATCCTGGAAGCTCATTTTCCTCGCTGGTTTGACATTACATATCAGCCCGTTTACTGTGCATGGGACGATCTGATCCCCTTTTGCGAGTGGTTCGTGATCCCCTACTATTATTGGTTCGTGTTTCTCATCGGATTCGGCGCCTTCTGGTTTTTCTTTGAGGTGGAAGCCTTTCGGGAATGGATGTGGGCGATCATACTGTCCTATTCCGTGACGGTTGTGGTCTATATCGCCTGGCCCAATATGCAGGAGCTTCGCCCCGTGGCGTTCGAGCGAGATAATTTTATGGTGGACATTGTGAAAAATCTCTACGATTTTGACACCAACACCAACGTTTGCCCGTCGATCCACTGCTTGGGCTCCTTTGCCACGACCTTTGCGGGCCTGCACAGCAAAAAGCTCCGAGGGATCTGGTGGAAGCTGTCCTTCGTGATCACTTCGGTTTTGATCAGCGCGTCCACCGTATTTCTCAAGCAACATTCTATCATCGACGTATTTGCGGCGATCGGAGTGGCGGCGGTGTGCTACGCGGTGCAATATTGGATCTTCCCAAAGTATATGACGGCTCCGAAGACCGATGCGGTAAATACGTGAAAAAGTTAAAAAAGGGGGTGGGGGCTTGCCGTTTTTGTTCAGCGTTCTGTACGTGATTTTTTGCGGCGTGCTGTCCCACGTCATCGGGGAAGCCATCCCCCGAAGGATCTTTCACGCGGATCGGTTTCCGTTTGCCCCGTGGAAATGGGAGCGGAACGGAGCCGTTTACGAAAAGATCCACATCCGCGCATGGAAGGATCGGTTGCCCGACATGAGCCGCGTGATGAAAAAGATGGTTCCCAAGCGATTTTCCGAATTTCCAACCGTGGACAGCGTGCAACGGTTGATCGTGGAGACCTGTGTTGCCGAAGCCACCCACGCGGTGCTTTGCCTGGTTGCCCCCGTGATCTGGCTGTTTTGGAAGAATTACGTTGGCGTGATCTTGAGTGGCGTTGTGATTTTTTGTAATCTACCGTTTATCCTGATCCAACGCTATAACCGACCAACTCTGATTGCGCTTTGCGCCCGTTTGACTGCAAGAGAGGAGAGAAGACGGAATGCGAGTATTGATCCTATCCGCTAATACCGGCGGCGGACACAATTCCACTGCTTCGGCTTTGGCGGAACAGTTTGAAAAGATGAACATTGATTGCGAGATCATGGATGCGCTTTCCATGATCTCCGAGAAGGCGTCCAATTTTATCAGCTGGGGGCATTCCTATGTGTATCGAAAGATGCCCAGGCTGTTTGGAACGGCGTACCGATTTGAGGAAAAGCATCCCCCCCAGAAGATCTACGATTATTTTTCCAAGGGCGCGGTGGGATTGCAGGAGAAGCTGTTGTCCGAGTGCTTTGACGCGGTGATCTGCGTCCACGTGTTTGCAGGTATGATGATGACCGAGGTGCGGCGTCGGTTTGGGAATTCCGTGCCCAATTACTTCGTTGCCACCGACTATACGTGCAGTCCCGGAGTGGCTTCCTTGGATGCGGATGCGTTTTTTATCCCCCATCGGATGCTGTTTGGCGAATTCGTGCGGGCTATGATCAGTTCGGATAAGCTGTATGCCACGGGAATTCCCGTTCAGAGCAAGTTTTATGAAAGGATCGATCAAAAAGAAGCACGCAGACAGCTTGGGTTGCGTGAGGACGGGCGCGTGGTGCTACTGGGATGCGGCAGTATCGGTTGCGGAAAACTGGACCGTCACGCCCTGGAGCTGGCGAACCGTTTGCCCGATGACGTGGCGCTGGTGGTGCTTTGCGGAAGGAACGAGGAGCTTGCCAACGATTTGAGCCGATTCTCGTCGGATACCTTCGTTGTGGTTGGCTTTACCAAGGACGTGTCGCTTTATATGTCGGCTGCAGACGTGTATTTGACCAAGCCCGGGGGACTGATGACCACCGAAGCCGTTGTGAAGCGGCTTCCCATGGTGCTCGTGGATGCGGTTCCCGGATGCGAAACCAGAAATTTTCAGTTTTTGTGCAAAAACGAAGTGGCACAGGGGACCAAGAACTGGAAGCAAGCCATTTCCGCAACGGTGCGGATGCTGGAGCATCCCGAGCTGTTGGAACAACAGAGGACGGTTATGGAGAGTTTCCATCGTGGAACCGCCGCCGAGCAGATCTGTCGGTGCGTAGTGAAAGGAAATACTTGAAAAGAAATAAAAAATGAAAAGGATATCGCCGATTGAACGGCGGTATCCTTTGCGTTTTTTGTAATATGATTCCTCAATCGAAAATTTGAATTCCTGTAGGGGGCGTGCGCGCCCACGGGTGACTACCGCTGGCAGCTCTTGTCGCCCTACTATATTTCATCTAAAACTTTACGTTTTGTGGCGATTCATTATGAGGCTCCCTCCGAGAGGGAGCTGGCGCCGAAGGCGACTGAAGGAGAGTGCGTGCATGAAAAAGTTATGAGAATGCGCTATCATTTAGTTGCACAGGCTCCTTCCACCACTTCGTGGACCCCCTCCCTCTGGGAGGGATGCGCCTTAAATAAGTACATCAATACAAAGTTTTATATAAATGCTGCAAGTAAGATGGTCAATATTTCAAAAGAGAATTGGTATAATATATGTGAACTACGGTTGAATGAAGTTTAGATCGTCAGAGCTTCCAGCTTCTCCAAAATGGCTGCAACGTCTTCAGGTCTTGGGGGACGGGTGCCCTCGGTCATGCACGCCGCGCTTCCGTAAGCTACCGCATGGCGGAGCAGATCGGGATATCCCAACCCCGCTATTGCCGCGGCGCAAAAGCCACCGATGGAGCTATCTCCCGCGCCGACGGTGGACAGCACTTTGACATCGGGAGCGCAGACGGCGTAACAGCCTTGCTCACCGCACAGGATCGCGCCCTTGGAACCCAAGCTGATCATCACGTTGTTGATCCCCTCTGCCCGAAGCGTCTCTGCCGCTTGCTTGGCAGTGGTAAAATCTTTCACGTCAATATGGGTATACGCTCCGATTTCTTCCTCGTTGGGTTTCACGAGCCACGGACGGACGTCGATCAGATCCTGCTTTTTGAAGGAACGGGAATCCAGAACGATCCTCACGCCTTTTTCGCGGAGATCGTTCAGCAAGATTTTCACGCGCTCGATATTCACCCCTTCCGGATTTCTGCCCGTAACGGTCAGAATATCACCCTGGTCCAGCAGGGAATTCAGTTCGGATTCCACGCTGTCGATCAAAGTGTCGCTTGCCGTGAACCCCGCGAAGCTGATGCGGGTTTCGGGAGCGTTGTTGGTATGCAGAGTGATATTTTCGCGGATGCGCCCCGCGACGGCGATTTCAAGAAAGGAGATCCCGTCAGCGATCAGCGACCTCCGATAGCCGTCGCCGTTTTCTTTCCCCAGCACCACCAAAGCGGTATTCTCCACACCGTTGGATTTTAACGCACGGGAGATATTCACCCCTTTGCCCCCTGCTTCGTTGGCAGTGACTTGGGCGAGATTTTCATGAAAAGGCTGAAATTTCTCCGCATAGCAATGCACGTCAAAAGCGGGATTGAGGGTTAACGTAACGATTTTCATAACCGATTTCCTTTGAGCGGTCATTTCTTTTTTACGATCACGTAGGGCTGGTCGCCGTCGTAAGTGCGAACGTGAGGACATCCTACTTCCATCCGATAAGCGGGAGCAACGTAGCGAACGGCGTTGCGAATGACGGTTTGAATTTCGGGAACCTTGAAGGTGGGGAAGGACTCGTGACCGGGCTGGAAGTAGAAGATCTTTCCGTTTCCTCTCTCATATAAGCATCCCGAACGGAACACCTCGCCGCCCGAAAATCTGCCGATAAACAAAAGCTTGTCAGGCGTGGGGATCACGAAGGGCTCACCGTAGGTTTCCTCATGCTCCAAGCGTATGAAGCGGTCGATTCCTTGGGTGATGGGATGGGCAGGTTCTACCACCCACAAAAGCTCCTCGTCGCCAGATTCTCTCCAGGTCAGGTTACAAGAGGTACCCAACAGCTCTTTAAAAGGGCGGGAATGATGTGCGGAATGAAGAAAGACCGCGCCCATACCGGATAACACTGCATCCCGAACCGTGTGAGCCACCTCATAGGGAACTTCACCGTGCTTCATGTGTCCCCACCAGATGAGGACGTCGGTTTCATCCAGGATTTCCTTGGTGATGCCGCAGTTTTCGTCGTCCAGCGTCGCGGTTTTCACCTGAATATCCTTGCATTGCAAGAACTCCTTGATTACGTTGTGGATTCCGTTGGGGTAGATTTGGGCGATCCCTTCCTCGGAGCGCTCGTGATGGTATTCGTTCCAAACCAAAACTCGAATCATTTTTCTCTCCTTTGCTATGATTTTAAAAATTTCAAAAAAATTATAGCATATTACGGAAAAATGTGCTATAATATATTTGCATAAAAATATCAAATTTTTGTCCTGTGAGGTAAAAATGGCTGTTTACGAATCCAAGGCAGAGCGCAACGGCGTGACCATGTCCGTACAATATATGCTGCTTCAGATCTCCGCAAAACGGCGGATCCCCAAATTGCATTATCACGAATACGCCGAGATTCTGTTTGGAATATCCGGAACGTGCAAGGTGATCGTGGGGGGAAGATCCTATGAATTGTCCCCTCAAGCAATGGTGTTCGTTCTGCCCGGAACGCCCCACGACGTGGTATCTCTGGGGAAATCCTGCACCTACCACGTTGTCAAATTTTTGCCCCGTATCCTGATGGCGGGAGAGCAGAGCTATCCCGAATACGCCTACGCGTTTCTGCTGATGGAGCAGCTGCACGAAAGGCAGGTGTTTTTCGGTGCCTCGGAGCTTTCCTCAACCGATATGCCTCGGATCCTTGATCGGATGCAGAACGAGTGGGAAGGGCAGCGGTTCGGATATGAATTGAGCCTGCGCGCGGACGTGAGCCGATTGTTTCTGTACGTGATGCGCCGTTGGCAGGATGCCGATCCCGATCTCACCGAGCAGTTTTTTCTGTCGGGAAACAGTGAGCTGATGCAAAAGGCGGTTTCTCACGTGCAGGAGCATTACGCCGATCTGACCGAGGAGGAAACGGCGGCAGCGTGCAGTGTCAGTCCGTCGTATCTGTCCCGTTGCTTCAAAAAAAGCATGAAGACCTCCTTTTCCGCTTACGTAACCGAGGTGCGCCTGCGGGAGTCCGAGCGGCTGCTGCTGACCACCGACGAAAGCGTGACGGATATTGCCCAAATGGTGGGATTTTCAACCTCTGCGTATTTCATTGCGAAGTTTCGCTCACGGTACGGCATCACGCCTCACCGCTACCGAGGGGCTGGAAAAGGGAAAAAAAGCGCCGTGCAGTAACGGTATGTGTTGGGGCTTGACAAGCGGATACCCCGCATGGTATAATAGAGTTAGAACAATGACTCGATAACTTCTGATAGAATAGGAGATTTTTGATGAATAAACGAAGACTGTTATCTGCTTTGGTGGCGTTCTGCGTGCTTTTGGGGATTCCCGCGGTGGGAACGTCCTGTACGCCGGAGGATCTGGCGGGAGCCATAGACGGGTTCGTTTCGCCCGTTACCCAAGAAACCGTAGTGTACGTCGATTCCGACGAGCCGTCGGAGTCGGATACCGCAGACACACTCCCCGGAGAGGATACGTTGTCGCCTGACTGCGCCCATCGGTTTGGAGCGTGGGGCGTGGCAGTGGAGCCGAAATGCGAGGAAAAGGGCTTACGGTACCGTTTATGCGAGCTGTGCGACGGACGGGAAGAAGAAGAACTGGACGCCGCGGGACACACCGAAACGGCTACGCCGCCCATTCCGTCCACCTGCACCATCCAAGGAGCAGAAGGAGGCACCCATTGCTCGGTATGCAAAGAGATTTTGGTTTCTCCAACGCCCACGCCTGTAAAGGAGCATACCTTCCATACCAGCGGGATTTGTACGGCATGCGGCACGTTGCAGGATCAAGTGGAAGGCTTGGACTATCTGGATCTGTACAATCAAAGCTACGGCTACGAGTATCTGGGAACCATGGAGAATGGGGACGCCCGTCAGCAATTCTACCGTTTGATGGATGAACGGGTTCGCGTTTTTCACACCGATCCGTCCATGGATGCCACCACGGAAAATGAGGACTATCCCCCGGTCATCTGTAAGCTGAATTTTGAAGATCTGGGTTTATCCAAGGATGACGCCCAGGCAGTCTGGAAGACCTATCGGGATGACAATCCGCTGTATTATTGGATTTCCAGCATGGTAGGTGTCAGCGACAAATGGCTTTATATGATGGCGGATGCAGACTACGCGATTGGTACTGACCGAATTGAAACCAACGGAGAGCTTTATCAAAACGTATCGGGATATCTTTCCATGCTTCCCATTGATGCAACCGATTATGAAGTCGCATTGTTGTTGCACGATGCAATGATCGACGCCATTGATTACGCTTACGATAACCAAGGCAACCCCGAAACCGAAGCCTGGGCGCATAATATTATAGGTGTATTCGACGGACGGGGTGCCGTTTGCGAGGGATTTGCGCGAGCTTATCAACTTCTTTTGAATTTCAAGGGCGTGGATTGCTTATTCGTCACGGGAGAGAGCCGTGGGCAGGGGCATGCGTGGAATGTGATTCGACTGGACGGCGAATGGTATGGTGTTGACGTCACCTGGGATGACGGCAGCGAGGAAACGGATCCGTACGCATATTTTTGTTTGTCGGAAATTGAATTCCGTGAATCCCATGACACGGATTCCCATGAAGACGAGGGGACTGACTTTCTCTATGAGATCCCAACGTTGTCAGAATACAGCATCCGGTGGGTGGATCTCTATCTGGAAGATGCTTTGGTGGGGCGTTATACCTGCATTGACCGCGCCTTTGAAGCTATGACCGAGGATGGCGGAAATTATACCGTTCAACTTCTGGAAGGCAAGGACGACCCGCTGTTGCACGACGTGGACGCGTTTTATATTTACGGCGACTTTCCCACCGTCGGTTCCTTGACCGTGATCGGAACACATCGAATGATCTCTGGTATTTCGTACACCGCCACCTGCGTTTATCTGGAAGGGGACGTTACGCTTCAATGTGACGTAACACTGAAAAGTTTGTTTTTGATGTCAAAGGCGCAGGTCACCGTCAGTCGAAACGGATATTCGATCCGCCAAGGAAATGATTATTGTGCTGTAAAAAATTACGTGTCGTTGGCTTGACCGTAAATTACAAAAGACTCACATCCGATGTTCGGGTGTGAGCCTTTTTACGATTCCACGTAGGCGTTTTAAAATGGACCATGTTGCCCTGCTCGAATCTGACGGTAACGCCGTTTGGGTGAAAATATAAATTCCTTTAGGTGGGGAAAATTTACAGTAGCTTGATGATAGCCTACCACATTGCAGGGGTGTTATTTACCGTCAGGTTCCGATATGGAATAGGGCACGCATTCCCCTGTATAGATATTTACAAGCACTTCCTTGTAGACCTCGATCCAATACGGTCTTCTGTCTTCATATCCTTCCACCTCACTATTGTGGTAGTATTCAATTTGCAAAGTGACTAGATAATAGGGGCAAATGGGGTTTGGCTCATTGCATTACGCGACGGGCATACCAATGGCGAACTTAGAAATGCGCTTGGAGAATATCGGGATGTGGAAAAAGATCTGTTTGATTATCTTACATCGGTAAAAAATTAAATAATGCGAAATCCCGCTTAATACCGAAAACGGTATTGGGCGGGACATATTTTTGAATAGAATTATTTGCGTTGGTCTTGTTATTTTTCGGTTACAACACTGTCTCTGCCGTTATAGGCAAAGATCACGAAGCTTGTGCCTGTGTGGGAGGTAAGGTTTCCATAGGTATCATATGCAAACGTATCGGTAATATTTCCGTTTGCATCGGTGATTGCAACGGTACTTCCGCGAGAATCAAAGTGATACGTCTTGAAGCACCCCTGCTTTTCTTCTCCGATCAAGCCCAAACCATACACATACTTGGTTGTAATGCCGTTGGTGGTCTTTTGAAGCATACGGCTCAACTTGCAATTGGTATCATAGGTGTAAGTAGTAGTCGCATCGGAACAAAGTTTTTTGATTCGCACGTCCTCTGCGTTGTAGGTGTAAGTATGACCACCCGCATATGTCAATCGGTTTGCAGAATCGTAACTGAACGAAAGTTCTCCATTGTTGAGCATATTACCATCCGCATCGTAAGACACACAGTTGCAATTGAACGTGGTCAATCGGTTGTTGGTGTCGTACTGGAAACAGCTGTTGGGCGCGTCGGTTACGTTGCCTGCTGCATCGTAAGAATATGATTCTTCCGACAATACAACGTTGCTCAAATTCTTGGTGGTTCGCTTGGTAACACGATTGAGGCTATCATAAGTATAACAGAATTTCCGATTTTTGTCAAGAATTTCGACAAAAAACAGCCGCACCCGAAAGTGCGGCTGAAATATTATCATTATATCACCGTTCAATGTACAAATCAATTAATCGGGAAAATTGTTGTTCATCAAAATAACGGTACCCATCAAACGGGGAATGATCGTAATAGACTTTTGATTGCCCATTTTCTCCTATTAACTCATAGCAATCATCACCGTAAGAGATTTTGAAAACGGTTGATTCATCTTCCACTTTTGTTGGAGGATCAACATTAAAAAAACAAGACATCTCCGAAAATTGATTTAGGAAATCTGTTATGTCTTCAATTTGGCAAATAGAATATTGTTCCTCGGGTGGTTTATACCAATATTCGGACATTCCAAGCTTAACAATTTCTACCGAAGTAATTTCTGTTTTCGGAAATAAAAAATTATATTCCAATTCAATCGGAGTTTTCCCAACATATTTCTCAATCAAAGCCGCAAAATCTTTGTCGTCAAATGTATTTACACCATAAAAGTTTTGAAACCCGTCTGGACGCCCAACCACAGACCCCATAGGTGCAATTTGCTCAAATGTTCCGTCATGATAGGTAATCTTTACAATTGTTGGAGTTTGGAATGACTCAAATCTATTCGGAGGAGAAACTGTTTTAATATCCATCTCCGAAAAATCGCTCATAAACTCGGAAATGTTCTCAATGTTGCATATCACAAGTTCTTCCGGTTCACTATCCAATGATGACACATATTTTAATGATACGATCTCGATGGATGCGATTTCCGACTGTCCCTGCTGAAACGGATAGGTATGCCGACATCCCGTACAAAGTAGCATGGAAAGGATCTCTACACAACAGATTATCAATGATAATATTTTTTTCACAGAATCCCCCTTATATGTTGAGTATAGCTTTTACTAAATCCCAGAAATCATAATACCCGTCACTTGGCGTCCACGCTGGATAATTTTTATCTCGAGCTCTCGAAACCGAGCCATGTACATCTGCCTCGGCTTCCCAAGGAGCGGTATAATAGTCATAAGGTAACTTACCATGCTTATCCAAATTGTATGCGGTAACCGAAGGAATTGCCACATCCGTTATATAATCCAACAAGCCCATATTATCCAACTGTACCGTGTGTCCATATTCGTGCTTTACATCATTTTCACTAAGATTTGTTCTTCCCACAAAAATCGCACCAATTGAAAAACCATATTCTCCAGCGGTTTTTAGAACAAATTTACCTTCATATGAAGAGAAATGGCGCGCTTTAAGTACTTTATCTACATCTTTGTTCTTTTTGTCATAATTTTTAAGGTCATCAACCAAGCCATTGAAATCATATACAATCGGTTGAACGATTTTTTCATCCACCCAATCTTTCGCGTCGTTATATTTATCTACAACAAAGTCCTTGGCGTCATTATAAGTGTTGACTACTCGCTCTTTTACATCGTTATAAGTATCAACAGCCCAGTCCGTAACCTCATTATAGGTGTCAACAATAGCCTGCTTTGCATCATTGTAGGTTTCAACAACAACGTCTTTGGCGGCGTTGTAGGTGTCAACAACAGCATCCTTAGCATCATTGTAGGTATCAGCAACCCAATCTTTGGTATCGTTATATTTATCCTTAATCCAACTCCAAACAGAAAGTCCAAACGGATCCACGAAAGAAACCGGATTACCGTTTGCATAGGCAAATCTATTAAGCGTTACAGCATTGGAGATTTTACCGGGGATGATATCTGCATTGATGAAACGTCTCATTTCAGGCAAATAATACCTCGCTCTCATGTAAATGAGACCGTTCTTATCGGTTACAACACCGTCTCTGCCGTTATAGCCGAAGATCACGAAGCTCGTACCAGTACGAGAGGTAAGGTTTCCATAGGTATCATATGCAAACGTATCAGTAATGTTTCCATTTGCGTCGGTGATCGCAACGGTGCTACCTCTGCAATCAAAGTGATACGTCTTGAAGCAACCTTGCTTTTCTTCACCAATCAACCCCAAACCATAGACATACTTGGTTGTAATACCGTTGGTGGTCTTTTGGAGCATACGGCTCAACTTGCAGTTGGTATCGTACGTATAGGTGGTGGTCGCATCGGAACAAAGGTTCTTGATTCGAACATCCTCTGCGTTGTAGGTGTAAGTATGACCGCCCGCAGAAGTCAATCGGTTAGCAGAATCGTAATTGAACGAAAGCGCTCCATTGTTTCGCATATTGCCATCCGCATCATAAGACACACAGTTGCAATTGAACGTGGTCAATCGGTTGTTGGTATCATACGCAAAACAGCTATCGGGAGCATCGGTCATATTGCCTGCTGCGTCATAAGAATAGGTTTCTTCCGACAGTACTGCATTGCTCAAATTCTTGACGGTTCGCTTGATTACACGATTGAGACTATCATAAGTATAGCACAATTTCCAGTTTTTGTCAAGATGTTTTTCTTCCACAATTCTCGACAGATCATCGTAGGTGTACTCAAAGCCCGTAATCACAACGCCACCTGCGGTCTTTTCAACCGTAGAAGTCACGCGCTGCATATCATCATATACCGTCGTAACGGTGCTTCCGTTGGGCTTTGTAATGCCAACCACAAGATTGTTCTCATCATATGCTTGACGAGATTATAGCCGAGGGAGCGATCAGTAACACCCACCTGCGAATGCTGATTAAAGAGATCCTTGTCAGCGAGGTGGACGGGAAATTGCAAATCAAAATTCAAATGAATGCAAAATTTAGTTCGCATATCGATTTTATACCCGACGATGACGATCCCATGTATCAAAATATGAGTCCTTACTGCCTCGAAGCATAGGAGAAAAATAGGCAGACGCATAACCCCATGTGAAGCGCCGTGGTTATGCGTCTGCCAAGAAAAAATGAAAGAGAAAAGCCTCGAAAACGCAATGTTTTCAAGGCTTTCGGTGGTGCGGGTAAGAGGACTTGAACCTCCACGAAGTTGCCCCCAATAGAACCTGATGGTAGCGTTACTTCGGTGATTAAACGCAATGTATTTGTGATAATTTCATCAATCAATTATTAGCTAAATACTTGCACATTTCATCGTAGCATTCTTCAAGTTTGTTCGCTACATCTTGATAACGTTCAACGGTGCTTTCCATCCTCATAACATCTTTTTCTAAACGTAGTGTTGCGATATCTTTACAACATTTTGCGATCACCTCTCTTATTTTAAAATAATGAGGCATTCTTTTTTCGATTTCTTGAACAGACAAGCCATTTTTTAAATTATAGATTCTTTCCCTCATTACAAGACAGAAATAATCCATTGTGTCAAAAAAAGCACGATATTCATGTCCAAGAGTTCTGTCCAGATTTTTCATTCTATATTCCGCGCTTGTATTCGGGCATAAGAATCTAACGAAATGATCGTATGCATCTCTAAATTCTTTAATTGGTTGAAGGATCGATTCCATATCCTCAGAATATTCTTCGCATTTTAAATAATAGGCTTTGGTAATTTGGTGAAGTTCGTATATATGAATTAAAACCTTTTCCTCTTCGCTATTGGCATACAAAACATTACTCATTAATACAACTCCAAATTCTCTACTTTGTTCCTATATTCAACGACATCTTCTATGGTTTTTATTTTGTTTAAATATAATCTAGTTGATCCATTTATGCTATGATTAATCGTCTTTTCTGACTTAACCAAAGAAATATTGATGCTGATCAACTTCTATACTCACCAAAGAAATGTATTTGTTTCTGGCGCATACTATTCTCTCGATGACAATCCTATCCTTAATGAAATAAACGGCATTTGTAAAGCTATTACAAAAATTCTATACACAAACAATTTTACGATCATTAATGGATATGGCTATAAAATTGGTTACTATATTGCTTCTGAAGCTACAAGAATGATGATAGAGGAAAATGTAACTGATTTTAGAAACCACTTAAAAATGTATCCATTCGATGAGCATTTGACTTCGAAAGAAAAAACTAAGCACCGTGAATTTATGATATCGCAAGCAAATATATGTATTTTTATGTATGGATCCGGCAATCAAGACGGAGGAATGATGGAAGAGTATGAGATAGCAAAAAGAGGAACCAATAAAATAATTATCCCTCTTGGAAGTACAGGGGGGACAGCGAAAATTATTAGTGATGATATTAGGAGCAATATTATTCGATATCCATATTTAGAGAAATATATAGATAAGCTTGAGGTCGAAAAGGAACCGCAAAAGATTGCAAAACTTATTTTTGAGATCTTAAATGAAGCAATTTAAATATTGATCAATAATGTTAAGTATACACAACTCTGCTATTATCAATTCTTTGTGATTATACTCAATATTAAAGTTAGTAAATTTTAATAGATAACGCATTGTACGCGACATGAAACGATTTTCTTCAGATACTTCTATTTTACCCTCAATGTACTTAAATAGGCAAGCTAAAAGTGCCATTCTTGCATTAAAATTATCAGGAGCAATATAATTGTAATCTCGCATAAGCTCTTGAATATACAAATCATTTATTCCACTAGCATCATAGTCATACAGAGTGGGGGTTGCAGCAGTACTGGGAATATTGAGTTTGCCAATAAGGTACTTAGTAATAATTTGATTAACAGAATTTATACATCCTGAAGTATCATCTATTTCGTTATATATTAGATTTTCCAATTTGTCTTGATATTCATAAGGTAATTCTCTAAATTTTATATTATATAAAAGTGGGAAAATTACAACATCGCGCTCTTTAAGTTGTGCGAAAATCCGCGCTTCTTCATTAAGAGCACATGGACTCTTAAAAAAGGATTCGCTGTATATAATAATGAAATGCTTATTGCTATTTATAGCATATTCAAAATTCTTCTCTTTTTTAAAATCACCCAAAATAAGCTCATGATAATCGTACCAAACGGGAACGCCATAGTTTTTTAGGTGATACAAACAGGATTTTACTACAGTATACCTATCTCCGCTCGAAAAGCACAGAAACATAAACATCCCCTCCTAATTCCTTTAATATCAGCCTAAGATAATTAATAGTTATCTTGGGTTATCTTTATTATATCACAACTGACGCAAAAAGTCAAGATATGGAAACGCATACAAAATATTGTCAAATAAACTTTAACAATCTTGTATTTTGTTATATAATATAAAAAATACAAATTAAGGAGTTTATCTATGGATATCCAACGCTATTCTGCATTGTTCTTGCGTTACTGTCAGGCGAGAAAAAAGCTAAATTCAAAAACCTTAAAAGCCTATGAGATAGATCTCAAACAATTTGAGCGATTCTGCAACAATGATTTCTCAAAAGACACCCTGTGCCGCTACGTAGAAACCATGCATGAACAATATAAACCCAAAACCGTCAGGCGCAAAGTTGCAACATTAAAAGCATTTACACATTTTTTGCTCATTGAAGACCATATTGACCAGAATCCATTTCAACGCTTGGACATTTCCTTCCGTGAGCCGATTATATTGCCCAAAACGATACCGCTAAATGTTATTAATCAAATTCTATTGACTGCATATCAATATAAAAGTCAAACAACTACCGAATATCAAAGAAAGCTTGTACTTCGGGATATCGCTATTTTGGAAATGCTATTTGCTACCGGAACACGTGTATCGGAATTGTGTCAACTAAAAAACAATTCCCTCAACCTTGAAACGCATACCGTAAAAATATTTGGTAAGGGTGCAAGAGAGCGCATCATACAAATTGAAAACATTGAAGTGCAGTGCGCTTTGCGTGAATATCATAACGCTTTTGCAGACGATATTAAGGCGACGGGATATGTTTTTATAAACAAATTACATATGCCGCTTAAAGAACAATCTGTGCGAGAAATAATCTGCAAGTATGTAAAAATGGCAGGTTATGAACTCCATATTACGCCCCACATGTACCGACATTCTTTTGCGACCTTACTGTTGGAGGAGAATGTGGATATTCGTTATATACAACGGTTACTGGGACACAGTTCTATCACCACTACGCAGATTTACACACAAGTGTCTACGAATAAACAAAAGGAGATCTTATCCAACAAACATCCACGAAATAAAATGTCAATCAATTCATAATAAAAATAAATAAATGATTGCGCTCATCAAGCTGAGCGATACGCTGTTGCGTATCGCCCAGACTGTAGACAAAAGGATGTCGTATTGAAGGACGCACATTGAAACCAATGTGCGTCCTGCTTTATATTTTAAGAGAGGGAATTAGTCACAACAGAAGATATACGCTGTAGAGAGAACCTCAACATTCACATAATCGCATCTGGAGCAAACAGTTAGGTCTTCGAGTGATTCATAACATCTTGGCTGTGTATCACGGACACAGTGTTCTACAACAACGATTGTTTCGGTTGTTGTTTTGTGACCAAACATATTACATATGACACCATAGGTACTTGTTCCATTATCAGATTCAGGAACATAGTTAGCTCGCAATTGAGCCAAATGCAACATTTCTTCTTGTGTCAATGTACAGTCTTCGTCAAAAATAATGGTGTAATCTTCAATAGTAACGCTGTTATTGGTTGGAGTATTCGCAGATGCGGAAAAACAAAGTAGCAGTGCAATTGTCAGTGCCACTGTAAGACTAATCAAGCGTTTCATAATCACATTCCTTTCAAATTGTCAATAAGGTTGATTAGATCATCATATTTTTCACATATGATAGTGTATTCATAATCATCATATCTAGTTACACCCAAATATGTATTTGAGTCTATTTGAATGATGTGGAACACAATGCTGTTTTGTTCGTACAGTATTTCGTCATCAGGATAAGCATTTTCGGTTATATAATTGGTGATTCTAAAGGTATAATTTTTTTCGGAAAAAACAAAATGCAAGGTGTATTTTGTTTCATCATCAAAAACTTGGCGAATCTCTACGATTTGTAAATCGTTTGGTAAGTTTGTGGGATAGAGAATTTGAAGATTTTCCTTTTCCACCAGTTCCTCAATGCTTTTGTATGAGGTAGAACCAGATGGCTTGGTAATGGAAATCATATTCTCTTGCACCTGCTCCCCAGGCTCCATCCCTACGATCTTGCGCGCGTTGGTTACTACGAACTCCCAAGTGGAATCGTACCCTTGCGTTTTTGCCACGATGGAGAGGGTTGAAAAACATACGACGAAGCACGCCGCGATTGCCGAAACGGCTTTGATCCAAGGTCTGTTCCAACGGTTGACGGCGGGCGCGGAGCGTATCTTTGCGCTTTCTTCTGCTTTCCTGATATCGTCCTTCAATTTTTGCAGATTCTTTTCGATTTCCTCGTCTGTGTAAGGTCGTTCCAGGGGAGTCAGTGCGTCCAATCGGGCGGTACATTCCTCAATCAAGTCGTAGTCGATCTCCTCGTCGGGCTTCTCGATCTCGCGGTCTATGATATCCAGTAACCGTCCGATCTCCCGATCCTGCGGGGTGCTGTTGTCATCGTCGCAGTCGGTGGGTTGTGTGTCAAGGCGGTCGTTCTGATTCATGTTTCGTTTCCTTTCGTTTTGTAGTTGGCTTCATAAAGATCACCTCCTTCATGGGGTAAGTGACCGAATGAAGCGTTCAGGTAACGCTTTTTTTCGTTATTTACAA
>JAZSMC010000140.1:0-3483 GCA_045535705.1 Eubacteriales bacterium | reverse complement strand
TGAAAGTTTTTGGAATTCTTAAAACCTTTTTTCAAAAAGGTTTTCAGTGGGGTGCGGGGCTAGCCCCGCGACCTTTATCCAGCGACCTTTAACCCGCGACCTTTTATACCATCCCCAGCATCTCGCGGGCGGCGGCTTGCTTGGCTTCTTTTTTGGATGCGCCCGAGCCATACGTGCAGTGGGAACGGTAGACACAGGACACGGTGAAACGGTGGTTCCCGTCGGAGAGGATCTCGTCGGAGTGGTCAGAATAGATCACGGACGTGGACGGATCCCCCGCCCGTTGCACCGCTTCTTGCAGCTTGCCAACGTAATTTTCCGCAACCACGGGCGCCGCGAGGAACGCATCGTCGGGATATTGTGCGAGCTTCTCCAGCAGCTTTTTGGCGGCATCCTCACGGGCGTACTTGGTGTTTTTTCCAATGCCGACGGCACGAAGATCCAGCTCGGAAATGCACACCGTAGAGCGAAAATCGTCATCGGCAAGCTGAATTTCGGTATATACGGGAGCTTGCAGCTTCCGCTTTTTGTGTTGACACCATTCTTGCAGATCGTTGCGATAACTGATATGTACCCGCGCCGCGGTTTCTTCCATGAGCTGCTCGGTGTCCAGCATCCGATGCACCACGGCGGCGGCAACCTCAAAATTCCGATCGGAATCCACGTACACCGCCCCCAGAATACTTTCAAATAAGTCCTCCTTCACCGATGCTTCGCGGATTACCCCCGACGCCACGTCACCGCGACTCACAAGCAAGTACCGATGCAATCCCAGTTGCTCCATGCGAGCGGCAAGCTGTTTTTTGTTCACCAGCGCATTTTTCAGCGCGCTGATCCGCCCTTCGTTCCAGTCCGTTTCCAAGCCTTTTGCCGTCTTTTTTGCGTACGTCTGTTGAAAATAAGTCAAAACCGACAGCGACAGCACACTGTCCCCGAACAATTCCAACACCTCGTTGTCGGGGTATTCGGGATGTTCATTTCGAAAGGATGACCGCGTGAACGCTTGGATCAACAACCCACGGTTGCGAAAACGGTATCCGATGACGGATTCGATCTGCACCACGGTTTCCTCGTTCATGCCGAATTGATATTTTGCCATGGTATCTCCTAACACGAAGCCTCTCCAAACGACAATTCGCAGGAGAGGCTCGTTGTATCATTACTTCAGTTTCTTTTTCAAAAGCTTTCCGACTGCCACGTCAGCGGCGGCAACCAAAACGGTTGTGATCGCCATTGCGCGAAGCGAGAAGCCCCTCGTCCTCTGGAATTCAAACACGTCGATGGGCTCGGTGTCGGTGGACTTTTTCAAAATCTCATACCGATAAGTGGTGGTGGAGCGAATATAGGGATTGTAGTTGGTCTGCTCCATATCGTTGGACAGACGGCGCATCACGTCCTTGCATGCGGTACGGACTTCGTCACATTTTGCTTGCAACGTGTCACACGCGGATGCAGGCTTTTCTTCACCCTCTACCTCAAAACCGAATTCGTCATCGGCAGACGCATCGAACAGATCCTCGTCTACAGTTGGAGCGTCGAGGGGTTCCTCCACCGAATATTGGATCACGATCTCCTCTTCTTCGGCAACGGGCTCCGTAGCCGATTCCTCAACCACAGCTTCCGCTTCCACGGGCTCCTCTGCGGGAACTTCCTCGGTCAGCTCCATTGCTTCCTCGTTTACGTATTCTTCATAAGACATGGTGTTGTCCTCCATTCATCATAATTTTGATGTAGGTTTATGGATTCAAGGTAACGGCCACGATGAATCCGCCAATATTATCTCCCGAAACAGTATACGGTATCCCCTCGGGAACGGGAACCGCGGTCAAATCGCTGGATTCGCTTTTCGGAACGTAGTACACCGCATAATTTGCGGTGCCGTCCTTGTCGGTGTCGATCAAAAGATGCTTTCCGTCGGTACCGTTTGGCGAAACGTGATTTTTGCGAAGCATTTCCACGTATTCCTCCAAACAAAGACCGTTATTGTAAATATAGGTCGCGTGCGCCACTCCAACGTAACGCAAACATTCCTCGTAATTGTTCACTCCCGTCAGCGCACCTTTTCCCGAAGGATACCGCTGAATAAACCCGTACCGATGGCACGTGTCAAACAGCCCTGCGTGATCGCTTAACTCCATCTTCAGCGTAGACGGGGACTCCGAAAGAGAAACAACCAATCCCGTATGATGCTCGGATTTTCCTGCCGGAACTCCCGAGGTGGGCTCGATCCTGGCTTGGTCCTCTTGGGTTCGGTAAGTATCGTACACCACCAAAGCCGTTCCGGTTTGTTTATAGTAAGCGGTTAGCAGCTCTCCCAGCTTCACGGCGGCAGCTTCCTGCAACCGCTGGCTTTTTCCCGTGTAGATCTGGAAAGGATATTTTCCATCCACCAGCTGACGGTGATCCATCAGATCCACCAGCTTGTCGGCGTCGCTCGCGGGGAACGCGTATTCGTGGGCACCGTTCACCACAGCCAGCTCGCCCGTGCGGTAAGCATCCGTCTTTTGGGTGCTCATCTGATAGGTGATCCCGCTCGAATTCGGCATCTGGGGCGCACCTCCGCCGTCGGCGGCTTGACGGCGGTTGTGGATTCCAACCGCCACGTTGCACACCAACAGAATGAAAACCGATAAAACCAACAGGAGAGAAACCACGAAGATCGCGAACAGCGTTTTGTCGCATTGACGGCGGCGCTTCAGCCGCTCTTCCCGATTGCTTCTCTTTACGGTATTGAAGCTACGGGGACCGCCTGAACGATGATTCATAATCGCTCTCCTTTCCGTGAATTGCGATTAAAATCAGCCTTCCAGGGCGTCCTTAATGGAGAAGTCCATACGGCCCTTCTTATCCAGACCGATATACTTCACCTTCACCACGTCGCCCAGCTTGAGAACGTCCTCAACCTTCTCAATGCGACGGGGCGCGATCTTGGAAATGTGAACCATGCCCTCTTTTCCGGGAGCATACTCCACGAAGCATCCGAATTCCTTGATGCCCGTTACGGTACCCGTGTAGATGGCACCAACCTCGGGCTCAAACACGATGGCGTCGATGCAAGCCTTCGCCGCCTCTGCCTGCTCACCGTTGACAGCCGCGATGTGGATGGTTCCGTCGTCCTCGATGTCGATCTTGGCACCGGTGTCGGCAACGATCTTCTGGATCACGGAGCCGCCCTTACCGATCACTTCACGGATCTTATCGGGATCAATCTTAATGGTGGTCATCTTGGGCGCGTACTTGGAAACCTCTGCTCTGGGAGCCTCGATTGCCTTGAGAATCACCTCGTCGATGATATAGTCGCGTCCGATGTGCGTCATTTCCAACGCTTTCTTAATGATCTCGGGCGTCAGACCGTCGATCTTCAAGTCCATCTGAATGGACGTGATACCCGCGTGGGTTCCGGCAACCTTGAAGTCCATGTCGCCATAGAAATCCTCAAGTCCCTGGATATCCAGCATGGTATCCCAAGAACCGTCCTCTGCG
>JAZSMC010000078.1:0-9896 GCA_045535705.1 Eubacteriales bacterium | reverse complement strand
CTCCATCCCATTTGCTCATATATTCTTGTAAAACGGGGAGATCACGGAAGGGATCGTTTTGTTCTTCTATCAACAAATCATAATGATCGATTACATCCATAGCAACTACCTCTGTCAAATTCAAGTTTATCGATTAGTTAGATTATACCATAAAAACGGCAAAAAGTAAATAGGACGGCTCAATTTTTAACAAATTGAACCGCCATACAAAACAAAAAGCCCTGCCTAAGCAGAGCTTTTTGTATATCGAAATAATCCCAAACGGGTAATTATCTCTTGCTGAACTGGGGTGCACGACGTGCGCCTTTGAGTCCGTACTTCTTTCTTTCCTTCATACGAGGATCGCGAGTGAGGAAGCCTGCTGCCTTCAAAGCGGGCTTGTTCTCTGCGTCTGCTGCAACGAGAGCGCGTGCCAATCCGTGACGGATCGCGCCTGCCTGTCCGGAGATCCCACCGCCCTTAACGGTTGCGATGATATCGAACTTGCCAACGGTATTGGTTACACCGAAGGGCTGATTTACGATCAGCTTCAAGGTTTCCAGACCAAAGTAATCGTCAACATCTCTGCCGTTAACGGTGATTGCGCCCGAACCGGGAACGATGCGAACGCGTGCAACGGACTTCTTTCTTCTTCCGGTGCCGTAGAAATAGGGTTTAGAACTGGTATACATCTGTTATGTCCTTCCTTTCTCTCAATTAAAACTCATAAACTTCGGGCTTTTGAGCCTCGTGAATATGAGCTTCACCGGCATAAACCTTCAGACGAGTGAATGCCTTTGCGCCAAGGCTGTTCTTGGGAAGCATTCCCTTAACAGCGTTTTCCATTGCCAACTCGGGCTTGGTTGCCATCAAAGTTTTGTACTGAACCTTCTTCAAACCGCCGATATAGCCGGAGTGATGAATGTGGTACTTCTGCTCCAGCTTCTTGCCGGTCAGCACTGCCTTGTCGGCATTGATGATGATAACGAAGTTTCCGCAGTCAACGTGAGGTGTGAACTCGGGAGCATTCTTGCCGCGCAGAAGATCTGCGGCAGCAACAGCGGTCTTGCCCATGGGCTTGCCTGCTGCATCCAGAATGTACCACTTGCGAACAACAGCTTCTTTTTTCTGCATAAACGTGGACATTGTTGTGATTCCTCCAAATAAAAATAGATATCATTTTTTCATGCTTGCATATTATAACACATTGAAAAGTCTTTGTCAATAGTTTTTTGAAAAAAATTTGATTATTTTAATCTAACAAGGCATTTTCTTTGATTTTCTCTTGTTTTTGCCCGTTTTTGACTTGTTTTCTGGTGTTCAAAATCATTTTTTCAATCGAAAAAGGCTCCCGCGTGATGCAGAAGCCTTTTCATCAGAACAATCAATCAGCGTAAACGCTAACCTTCTTCTGAGTCTTGCTCTTATGCTCGAACTTCACTGTGCCATCGATGAGGGCAAACAGAGTATAGTCCTTACCAACGCCAACGTTCTCACCGGCGCAAACGGCGCTTCCGCGCTGTCTGATGATGATGTTGCCTGCCAGAACGTGCTGACCGTCGGACTTCTTCACGCCGAGGCGCTTGGACTCACTGTCACGGCCGTTCTTGGTGGAACCTACACCTTTCTTATGAGCAAAGAATTGTAAACTGAGCTTTAACATCATTCTTTTCCTCCTAAAATTAGAAATGTGGATGTGCGGTCAATCCTCATAAGGCTGATCCTTGACGCTGACGTCCAGGAAATCGCCGTACTCCTCAAGCATATCACTGAGCTGGAGATAATATCCCATCATGATCCCCGACACCGCATACCGCTTATAATCGTCGGATTCATACTCCGGCAAAGCGGACTTGGCGCGAACCCGCACGCGGGTATCGTCCTCGGAAATATCGTAATCAACGTGGGAATCGTACGCCACCTCAACGGTATTGATGAGAAACATGGTCATGGATGAGATCGCGGCGCAGAGAATATCGTCGCCTGCCTCTCCATAGCCCGTGTGTCCCTGCTCCTCAAAGCCGTAGAAGACACCGCCGCTTCTGAAAAACACGATCTTCGTCATGTTCCTTGACCGACCTTTACGATCAGCCCTCGATCTTCACGATCTGAACCTTGGTGAAAGGCTGTCTGTGACCGATCTTCTTCTTCTCGTTCTTCTTGGACTTGTACTTGAAGACGTAGATCTTCTTGTTCTTACCGTTCTTCAGCACTTTAGCCGTAACCTTAGCACCTGCAACGGTGGGCGTACCAGCCTTGAAGCCGTCCTCATTGGACAGTGCCTTAACGGAATCGAAAACGATCTCATCCCCCTCGGCAACCTCGAGCTTTTCCACGAAGATGATGTCCTGCTCGACTACTTTGTACTGCTTTCCGCCGGTTTCAATCACTGCAAACACGAAAAGCACCTCTCTTTCTGATAGACTCGCTGAACCCAAGGCGGCGTCATTTTTCGGACGCACTTAAAAGAGCCTTTTTCAAGCGGCATATTATTATACCACGCACTCGTCCCTTTGTCAATAGTTTTTTTACATTTTTTTAGAAGATTTTGTTTTTTTCTGAAAAATCTATTGCTTTTTGCATCTTAACATGATATAATAAACGGGTGGAAAATAGATCTCTAATGTTTTTCGATCTGAATACGCCTGCATAGTTAAATGGATATAATAGCCCCCTCCTAAGGGGTAGTTATGGGTTCGATTCCCGTTGCGGGTGCCAAAAACAAGCCGTCTGAAGTCTTGACTGCACTTGAGACGGCTTGTTTTTTTTTAGGACGTTGAAATATTTCCCTACTTCGCCTCATACCAGTTCTCACCGGTATGAATTTCCACGGTGAGGGGGACGGCAAGGGTTGCCACCTGCTCCATTTCCTCTTGCAGGATCCTCTCGGCTTGGTCGGCGCAATGGCGGTGGGATTCCACCAGCAGTTCGTCGTGAACCTGAAGGATCAAGCGCGCGTCCAATTTTTCGTCTTGCAAGCGCTTATGAACGCGGATCATTGCCAGCTTGATCAGATCGGCGGCGGCACCTTGAATGGGGCTATTCATCGCCACCCGTTCCCCGAATTTCTGCTGCATCTTGTTCTTGCCGGAAAGCTCGGGAATATACCGCTTCCGTCCAAACATGGTGGTAACGCATCCTTGCTCGTAGGCTTCCGCAATGGTATTTTTCAGATATTCGTCCACCTTGGGGAAGCCCGCAAGATACTGATTGATATATTCCTGCGCTTCGGCACGGGACACGCCGATGTCGTCGGACAGCGAAAACGCGCCGATGCCGTACATGATCCCAAAGTTCACCGCCTTGGCTTTCTTTCGCATATCCGAGGTCACGTTCTCCACGGGTACGCCAAAGACCGTTGCCGCCGTGGATGCGTGGATATCCGCGCCGTGGAGAAATCCGTTGACCATGTTCTCATCACCCGACACGTGCGCCAACAAGCGCAATTCGATCTGGGAATAGTCGGCGTCGATGATCACGTAATCCTTGTTTTCGGGCAGGAAAAAGCGGCGCAGCTCCTTGCCCAGATCGGTTCTCACGGGAATGTTTTGAAGGTTGGGCTCCGTGGACGACAGCCGCCCCGTAGCGGTTCCCGTCTGCTTGAAGGTGGTATGCACCCTTCCCTCTTGGTCGGCAACCTTCAAAAGCCCGTCGGTGTATGTGCTTTTCAATTTGGTTACCTGACGGTAATCTAAAATATCCGCTACGATAGGGTGATACGGACGGAGTTTTTCCAATATCTCCGCGTTGGTGGAATATCCTGTTTTCGTCTTTTTTCCGTGGGGCAAACCAAGCGTGTCGAACAAGACCTCTCCCAGCTGCTTGGGGGAATTGACGTTGAACACCGTCCCCGCCTGCATATGGATCTGCGCTTCCAACGCCGATGCAATGGCTCCCAACTGCTCTCCGTACGCCTCGATCCCCTCTCGATCAATGCGGAATCCTGCGGTTTCCATATCCGAAAGCACCAACGCCAAGGGCATTTCGATCTGCTCCATCAGCTCGGTCTGTCCGCTCTCTTGCAGCTTGGATCGAATGGCACGGTAAAGCGGCTCGTAAACTGGCACCGCGGGATATTCCTCGGGCAACAATTGGGACAAATAATCCTGAACCAGCGTTGCCAAGGCGTAATTGCTCTTGGACGAATTGGCAAGATACCCACCCAGCATCAAATCGAACAGCTTCAAGCCTTTTAAGTCTTGAAGCGCTTTCTTTTTGTAAAGATTCTTGCAATCGTAGCAGATCACCGTTTTACCAACGAGATGAGGCGCGATGACGTTAAAATCTCCGTCGAAACGAAGCACCTGATTGCCAATTGCCAACAGGATCCCGTCCTCCCCGTCCAACGCCACCGTTTCGGCGCCGTCAAGCAGCTTTATGAGTTCTTCTGCGATTACATCCTTGACGGTAGGAACGGCAATCTCCCGTTGCTCCGTCGCCGTTTCCGCGTCCAGCGAAAACCGCTTAATAAATCCCGAGAATTCCAACCGCAGGAACAGTGTCCGCAGCTTCGATGCGTCGATCACGCCGTCGGAAAGCCCCTCCAATCCGCAGTTCAACGGAACCTCGCGGCAGATCCGAGCCAATCGTTGGGAAAGGTAGGCGTTTTCTTTTCCGTTTTCTAATTTCTGACGCACCGACGGTGTATGCTTCGCCGTAGGTAACGCCTCGTAAACACCGTCCAGACTGCCGTATTCCGCGATCAGCTTACACGCCGTCTTCTCTCCGATCCCCGCAACCCCCGGAATGTTATCCGAGCTATCTCCCATTAAGGCTTTCACGTCCACGAATTGAGAGGACGCCACACCGTACTTGGCTTGAAACGCTTCCTCGTTCATATCAATGGTATCGGAATTGGTTGCCAACAGAACGTGGACAGAGGGGCTGATGAGCTGCAACGCATCCCGGTCACCCGTCATGAGATAGGCTTCCGCCCCGGCATCCTCACACATGGCGGCAAGGGTGCCCAGAACGTCGTCGGCTTCGTATCCTTCCAATTCCAGCACGGTAAAGCCCATGGCACGGAGCAGATCCTTTGCCACGGGAAACTGCTGCGCCAATTCCTCGGGCATGGGCTTTCTTCCCGCTTTATAGGCGTCGTAGAAATGATGACGGAAGGTTGGAGCTTTCAAATCAAAAGCAACGGCGCAAAAATCGGGCTTCAATTGCTCCTGCTGACGGCTGATCATATTCACCATCCCGTAAAGGGCGTTGGTGGGAAAACCGTCCTTGGTGGTCAGCGGTCTGACTCCGTAAAAGGCGCGGTTGAGAATACTGTTGCCGTCGACGGCAAGTAATTTTTTCATACGTTACTCCTTAAAGGTTTTCGGTGCTGTCCAATTTTCAGCATCCACGTCGTAAAAATGATCGTAAAATCCGCTATCGATCTTCCCCAAAAGAGGCGAGCAGCGGAAGGTTCCGTAATGCTCTCTCATAATGGGATAAAAACGATCCTCCACGATGATCAGATGCTCTAACAAGTGGATGCTCAAAGCAGCCAACAGATGATTTAACTCCTCCGTAAAATCCACATCGATATTGGACGGAATTACAATACCGTGTGGATGATTATGCGCCAGCACTACGGTGGACGCTTTTTTGGCGATCACTTTTTCCACAATTTCACGAATATTGACGTTTGACGAATTCACGGTCCCTTCGCCCACCTGTTGGCAGTGTACCATATTCATGCGGTTGTCCAGAAGCATAACGTAAACAAATTCCTTATCCAACCCGAAAAAGATTCTGCAAAAATACTGCGCGATGCTGCTCACCGTTTCAAACCGATTGTGATCGTTCAGATCGTCCTTTTCCATGGCATAGCGGCGCATGAGATTCATAACAAGGGGAAGGATTATTGCCGACCTCTCTCCCATACCGTCAACCTGCACCAGCTCGTCAACTTCGGCTTCCAGAACCCGTCCCAACGACCCGAATCGGTCTATCAGCTCGTGAGCGATGGGATTGGTATCCTTTCTGGGAATGCTGTAGCCCAATAACATCTCAATCAACTCGTGATCGGAGAATCCTTCGAATCCGCTTTTCATGCAGCGATCTCTCATACGCTGTCTGTGATCTTCGTGCATAACTGTCACTCTTTCTTGCTCTTGTTTTTTATCATCATATTCACAGACGGGAGTGAGCCAAGCGAAAAAAGCTTTTTCTGCTCACCCCCGTCGATTTCGATCAAACGGTCACGCGTGTTTTGATCATTGCGGACATACGGTCAGCAATGGAAGCACCGTCCAACCCTGCCGCTTCAAAACAATTCTGACCTTTGGCAGGCACGCGGAAGGGATCTTCCAACGCCATGACCTCAACGGTCTTATTCTGCATCACGGGATACTGCGCCAACGCTTCGGACAGCAACATTCCCATGCCCCCCGTTTTGATCTCCTCTTCCAAAAAGATCACGGGAGCGGAAGTTTTCGGCAATTGGTCTGCCAGCTGTTCCGCGATCTGCCCGTAGGGCGCGATCTGCTCCAGCAAAAAGATTCCTACGCGATACCCTCTCTCCAAAAGGATCTCCGAAGCCCTCATTGCTTCCAGCACGATCCTGCCGTGCGTTACGATCACACCGTCAAGATCGTTTGTCAAAATTCCCCGACTCGAAAAATCGTTGCGGATGGCAACATCGGTGGGAGTCCCTTTTCCGTAAAACGCTTCCACCACACAGGAATTCTCGGCACCGTTGGGATACCGAACCGCTACCGCGCACTCCGACTTGAAGGCTTGATCCATCGCGTTTCTCAAGGCATCCTTGGTAACCGGCGTATAGATGGGCAACTCGGGAAGCTGGGACAAAAACGCTACGTCAAACACGCCGTAATGGGTGGGACCGTCCGAAAGATTCATCCCCGCACGGTCAATGAAAAACGTCACGGGCAGCTTTTGAAGCTCCACGTCGTGAATGATGTTATCGTAAGCACGTTGCAGAAATGTGGAATAGATCGCTACGGCGGGACGGTGACCGTTCGCCGCCAAACCTGCCGCAAAGGTCACGGCGTGTTCCTCCGCGATCCCCACGTCGAAAAATCGATCTCTGTACTGCTTGCGGAATCCGTTCAATCCGGTTCCGTCCGACATTGCCGCGGTAATGGCACAGATCCGAGGATCTTCCTTTGCCAATCGGCACAAATTTGCGCCCATTTGTCCCGAAAAGGTTTCTTCCGGATCGGGAACCTTTGCGCCGGCAGGCGCCATACCGTGATAAACGTCAGGTCTTGCCTCTGCCTCGGGATATCCTTTCCCTTTTTTGGTCTTTACGTGAATGATACAGCTCTCCTTGCTGTATTTTGCTTCCCGCAAAACCTTCTCCAAAGACACCTCATCGTTTCCGTCCACTGGACCGAAATAAAACAATCCCAGGCTCTCAAACGCGTTACTTCCGTAAAGCGCGTTTTTGAAGACGGTCTTCAACCTCTGAATGGCGCGGATCATATATTCCCCGATCCACGGCAAACGGGAAAGAACGCCTGAAACGGTCCGCTTGGTTCTGAAATATCCCTTGGAGGCACGCAAGTGAGAAAGCTCCTTTGCGAAGCGACCAATGTTTTTTGAAATGGACATCTCATTCTCGTTGAGAATGATGATCAAACGAAGATTTTTTCTGCAATTGTTCAATGCCTCGTGGATCATGCCCCCCGTATAAGCGCCGTCCCCCAGCACGCACACGGTATATGCGTCCGAGCCGTTTAGCCGATCGGATTCGGCAAATCCCAGTGCCGCGGACAGCGACGTGGAGCTATGCCCCGTGCCAAAGCAATCGTGCTCGCTCTCGGTACGCTTCGGAAAACCGCTCATGCCGCCGCTTTGGCGCAACACCGAAAAGCCTTCCATTCTCCCCGTTACGAGCTTGTGAATATAACTCTGATGTCCGACGTCGAAGATGACGTGATCTCGAGGGGTGGAAAATACGCGATGGATCGCCAAAGACAGCTCCACGGCGCCAAGATTGGAAGCCAAATGTCCACCCGTTTCAGTGACGTGTCGGATCAGATAAGAACGAATTTCAGCCGCCAACGCTTCCATTTGCGATTGCGGAAGCGCCTTGAGGTCGTCGGGACTGTGAATTTGCTCCAGCAACGACGCCTCGGCGGAATGATTCGATTCTTTTTTCGTCATAACTACGCTCCTTTCTGAAAAGGTTCCCTCATATTATACCACACAATTCCCGTTTTGTCAACAACATTCTCTCACGCATCATCCTTCAATTCACCACGGCTACCTCCCTTTCATATACTGCTTTTGAAAACCTTGAAAGGAGCATTGCATATGCAGATCGATCAAAAAATGCTGAACCGTCTTTTGACCATGAACGACGATCAACTTGGGAGCTTGATAGGAGAGATCGCACGAGAGGCGGGAATCGATCCGTCGGAATTGGGGTTAAATCCGCAAAATATTGCGAGCGTTCGCCAAGCTTTGGGAAGCGCCACCGACGAGGATCTTCAAAAAATGAACGCCGTTTACGACGAATACCGAAAACAGCGGCGACAAAAGTAACGTCCTTCCAAAAAATAGGAAAGGAGTTTTGAGATCATGGAACAAGAACCCAATCAAGCCGCTCACTCTGATGCTTCCCCTCTTTCGGACACTTTATCCACACTGCTATCCAATCCCGAAATGATGGAAAAGATCCGTTCCATTGCGGGACAGCTATCCCCTCAACCCGCCGCACCCGCAACAGAAACTTTTCATTCACACTCGGCAAATTCGCTTCCTACCGACGGTCTTGCGTCGGTTCTGTCCGATCCCGATCTGATGGCAAAACTTCCGCAGATGATGGCGGTGCTGAAACCAATGCTCTCAACCAACGTGGATTCCGGGAGATCTCTTGATCAAAATCACCCGAGAAGCACCGAGGACTGCCGAAACGATCTGCTGTTGGCGCTCAAGCCCTTTCTCTCCCCCGAACGGTGCCACGCCATCGACACCATGCTGCGAATCGCCAAGCTGGGAACCGTCATTCGACAGATCAAGTAAAGGAGGTTGGCAATGTATTCCCGTTTTCCAAGAGATCACGACCGCCCCATACAGCTCCCGGAGCATTACAGCGGTTGTGCGTTTTCCGAGCCTACGGAGCCAGACCTTCCGTCCCCCGCTCCCTCGGCTTCGCTGCCCCCAAAAATCAACGATCCGCTCCCACCAAACGATCCACCACCTCACCGCGAGGTCGCTTCTCTTTTCTCCAAGCCCCTCGCGCTTTTTTCGGACGGTCTTCGTTTTGAGGAGCTGCTTCTGATCGGATTGATCATTCTGCTCTCCAGATCCGAGCAGGACAGCGACGTGATCCTTTGGCTGGCTCTTTTGCTGTTTTGCAAATAAAATCTGAAAAAATCTCTTGCAATCAGAGCAAGAATATTGTATAATAAATAAGTCAAGGAATTGACGATCCTATGAAAGAAAGGAATTTGAATGAGCACAAAAAATATCATCCGTTGCTTTCTTGTGATCCTGATCCTGCTCAACCTCTGGATGATCTTCGGTTTTTCCAGCGAATCGGGGGAAAAATCGGGGCAGACCAGCCTGAAGGTGACGCAGACCGTTGCGCAAACGGTGGTGAAGGATTTTAACGAGCTTCCCAAAACAGAACAAAAGAGCATCATCAATCGGTTACACCCCGACGTTCGCACCATGGCGCACATGGCAGAATTCGGTATGCTGGGCGTGCTGATCATGCTGTTGCTCCTGACCTACGGCATCTCTCCCCTTCTTTGCGAAGGGGTTTCGCTCCCTGCGGTGTTCGCCGTGGCATCGGTGGATGAACTGTATCAGCATCTATCGAAATCGGGACGGGCGGGGCAATTTGAAGACGTGCTATGGGATACGTCAGGCGCGCTGATCGCTTGCTCGATCCTGCTTGGGTTGGTCCTTTTATGGAAAGCATTGCGAAAAAGAAAGCTGTTATCACCTAT
>JAZSMC010000018.1:0-15183 GCA_045535705.1 Eubacteriales bacterium | reverse complement strand
CATATCCGAACGGGTTCGGATATGGGGCTTTTTGCTGATCGCTACGCGAGTCTGAGCTCTGCAAATTGCTTGCAATTTGCAAGAACGCGCGGATCAGCTCTCTTTGGCATACCGTCGCATTGAACCGCGCGTTTGAGTTCAGACTCTCCGATGGGTCACCAAATATTATTCGTTTGCTTTTGTAATGAACAAACCAAACCTCAAAATAGATCGAACATATGGAACGGCAAGTGGAGTTTTGGCTTCGATACTGTTTTTATGTATCAAAAGATATTGAAATTTTGTAAAAAATATGTTATAATAAGTACAGAATAGGTATATATTGGAAATTAAGGTAGAATAAAAAGAAAAGGATTGAGCAAGGAAAATGGCTAAAAACAAAGGTTTGTCAAAGGCAAAGGATGCCAAAAAAGACGAGTTTTATACTCGGTATGAAGACATACAAGCAGAGTTGAATCATTATGAAGAACATTTTAAAGGTAAAACTGTTTTATGCAATTGCGATGATCCTTTTGAATCAAATTTCTGCAAATTTTTCTTGAAAAACTTTAACTATCTCGGATTGAAGAGGTTGATTTGCACATCGTATAGCACTTCTTCTGTCGTGGGACAGCAACTTTCAATTTTTGATGAGGATAATCAAAAAGTTATTTCTGGGAACGGATATGTAATGGATATAAAAGAAGTTCCTATGGGAAATGGGAGAGGCGTTTCGGATGCGGATATATATTCTCTACTAGCATCAAAAAAGCGCGGGGTAAGACGATTGAAGGATAGTGGAGATTTTCGTTCCGCAGAATGTATCGAATATCTGAAGCAATCGGATATAGTTGTAACAAATCCGCCCTTTTCTTTATTCAGAGAATACATTGCTCAATTGATTCAATATCAAAAGAAGTTTTTGATTATAGGTAACATAAATGCTTTGCATTATAAGGAAATTTTTCCGTTAATTAAGAACAATCAATTATGGATTGGAGTTAGTATGGATAGCAGTAATAGATATTTCCAAGTTCCAGAAACATATCCTCTAACTGAAAAAACAGGAAAAATTGAAAACGGAAAGAAATTTGCCTTTGTTAAAGGATGTTTGTGGTACACGAATATTGATATTGCTCAACGTCACGAAAAATTGATCTTATATAGACGTTATAACACGGACGAATATCCTAAATATGAAAATTTTAATGCCATTGATGTTAATAAAGTTTCAGATATTCCAATGGATTATGATGGATATATGGGAGTTCCAGATAGTTTTATTAGAAAATATAATCCCGAACAATTTGAAATCATTGGTCTTGGAGCAGGAGATTTAGCAAAAGAAATTGGAATTGCGAAAAATTATCGTGGGCGAACAGATGTAGCACTCAAGCAGGATGGGAAAGATAGGTGTCCTTATTCAAGAATCATCATACGCAATAAATGTCCTAAAAAGGAGAGTAACAATGAATATTAAACAGCAGTTGATAAAAGTTAAAGATGTATTCAATGGTTATATTGATAAGGATGATGATGGAGTGTTTGCGTTCGGTGGGAAGTTAGCAATACGTCCTCCATATCAAAGAGAATTTGTTTATGATGATGAACAGGCTGCGGCTGTAATACATACTGTGCTTAAAGGATTTCCTTTGAACGTTATGTATTGGGTAAAGGTAGGCGAGGATCAATATGAGATACTTGATGGTCAGCAGCGTACTTTGTCTGTAATGAAGTTTTTGGATCATAAGTTCGATGTGAAGATCGACGGGCGTTCGTGCTATTGGGATTCGTTACCTGACGATAAATATGAAGCACTGATAAACTACGAATTTATGGTTTATATTTGCGAAGGAAGCGAGTCCGAAAAACTTGAATGGTTCAGAGTGGTTAATATCGCGGGTGAAAAATTGACCGACCAAGAGTTAAGAAATTCTGTATATACGGGCGAGTGGCTGTCTGATGCTAAACGTCATTTCTCTAAACGAAATTGTGCGGCAAAGGGGCTTTCTGATAGATATATAAAAGGTGATCCTAACCGCCAAGAACTACTTGAAAAAGCATTGAAAGGCATTTGTGAATACCAAGGACTTAAGGATATTACTGAATATATGTCAGCGCATAAATCCGATGCCGATGCGGATGAACTTTGGCAGTATTTTCAAGATGTAATCCATTGGGTTGAAAAAATCTTCCCGAAGTATTATGCGGATATGAAAGGTTTAGATTGGTGTCATCTCTACAATGTTTATAACAAAAATACGTACAATTCGTCTATTATGGCGTCTGAAGTCAAACGGTTGCACGAGGATGATGATGTGCAAAAGAATAATGGAATTTATGAATTTTTGTTGTGTCGCGATAAAGATCCTTTTGCAGGACGGTTGCTTAATTTGAGAGCATTTGATAAACGTGATAAGATGGCGGCGTACAGTAAACAGAACGGCATTTGTCCCATCTGTGGACAACATTTTGAATATGATGAAATGGAAGGCGACCATATAAAACCTTGGAGCAAAGGCGGTCACACAACTCCGGATAATTGTCAAATGCTTTGCAAAGATTGTAACGGCAAAAAAACAAACAAGTATTAAAGAAAAAGCGGTACTATTGAGGGTGTGATTAACACTCCACGATATCGAAATTTTGAGGTGAGAGAATCAAAAAAAGGACTTGAACACCGTACAAACGCCGTCCCACGGTAGCAAAAGTGGGGAAGCTATTTACGGCGTTGTTCTGTTTTCTTGCCGACTCCGTCGGCATTTCGCCATAGGCGAAACCGAAAACAGAGATACGGGTTCCGCCCGTTTCGCACGAAAAAAGGATAGGTTGAACCGAAAAGTTCAACCTATCCTTTTTTGGTGCGGAAAACGGGACTTGAACCCGTACGGTGTGAACCACACGCCCCTCAAACGTGCGCGTCTGCCAGTTCCGCCACTTCCGCGTTTGCCTCGCGCAAGTCTTTCGATTTGCACGCAACAGATATATTATACACTTTTTTTCGAGAAAGTCAAGACTTTTTTGAAAAAAGTTCCGTTTTTTTCATTTTTCTTCTTGTTATCCCTTGAAATTCTTCCGTTTTATTGGTATAATAATAAAGTTAAATTCATGAAAGAAAAGGAATTGCAAGCTGTGAGTACGCTACAACAGGAAATCAATCGCAGAAGAACCTTTGCCATCATCTCCCACCCCGACGCCGGTAAGACCACCCTCACCGAGAAGTTTTTGCTCTACGGCGGCGCGATCCAGACCGCTGGCTCGGTCAAAGGCAAGCAGTCCGACCGTCACGCCGTTTCGGACTGGATGGAGATGGAAAAGAAAAGAGGTATTTCCATCACCTCGTCGGTGATGCAGTTTGAATACGAGGGCTACTGCATCAATATTCTGGATACCCCCGGACACCAGGATTTCTCCGAGGATACCTATCGCACCCTGATGGCTGCCGACAGTGCCGTGATGGTGATCGACGCGGCAAAAGGAATCGAGCCCCAGACGCGCAAGCTGTTCAAGGTTTGCGCTATGCGGCATATTCCTATTTTTACCTTTATCAACAAGCTGGATCACGAAGCCCGCGATCCCTTTGATTTGATCGACGAGTTGGAAAAAGAATTCGGTATCGGTACCTATCCCATGAACTGGCCTATTGGCTGCGGTGTGAGCTTCAAAGGTGTTTACGATCGCGACGGACGCAAGATCCTCGCCTTCGGTGACTCTCACCGAGGCAGGGACCGTCTTTCTTCCATCGACTGCGACATCAACGACACCGAAAAGTTGGATGCTCTCATTGGAGCCTACGCCCGTGAGGAGCTGACCGAGCAAGTGGAGCTTCTGGACGGCGCCTGCTTTGATTTCGACTTGGAGAAGGTACGGGAAGGGAAGTTGAGTCCCGTGTTCTTTGGTTCCGCGTTGAATAACTTCGGCGTGGAGTTTTTCCTGGAGCATTTTCTGAAAATGACCACCGCGCCTCTGGCTCGTAAGACCGAAACCGAAACCGTGGAGCCCTTTGATCCCACCTTCTCGGCGTTCGTGTTCAAGATCCAAGCCAACATGAACAAAGCCCACCGTGACCGCATTGCGTTTATGCGGATCGTATCGGGCAAATTTGAGCGAGATACCGAATATTTCCACGTACAGGGCGGAAAGGCGCTTCGTCTGTCCCAGCCCCAACAGATGATGGCGCAGGAGCGTGCGGGGATCACGGAAGCCTACGCCGGCGACATCATCGGTGTGTTTGACCCCGGAATTTTCTCCATCGGTGACACCATTTGCGAAAAGAGCCGCAAGGTGCAGTTTGAGGGGATCCCCACCTTTGCCCCCGAGTGCTTCATCATGGTGGAGCAGACCGATAGCATGAAGCGGAAGCAGTTTGCCAAGGGCATGAATCAGATCGCCCAAGAGGGTGCGATTCAGATCTTCACAGAGCCCGGTGGCGGCTTGGAGCGCGTGTACGTAGGCGTGGTGGGCGTGTTGCAGTTTGACGTGCTGGAATCCCGTCTGAAAAGCGAGTACGGCGTGACCTATAAGCAGTACCCCCAATCCTATCAATATATCCGACGCATTGCCAACGGCAAGGATCCTTCCAAGCTGCGGCTGTTTGACGTAAAATGGGTGCAGGATTTCCGAGGAAACGACTTTTTGCTGTTCAACAGCGAGTGGCATATTTCCCATACCCTCGATCAGAACGAGGGCTTGGAGCTGGCGGAATTCGGACGTTGACCAAGCGTTGGAGCAGACAAATTAAGGAAACTCGCATAAACTGATATTGGGCGCAATAGATTTGCGCTCAAATCATCAAAGGAGTGACCTTATGCCGACTTTTACCAATAAAGCAACCCTGTCATATAACGGTAGGACGATTGATTCCAATACCGTTACGGGTAACTATACAGAAACCCTTGCCGTCACCAAAACTGCCGTGAACGACAGCTATTCCGGTGGCTCCGGCATCACCTACGTCGTGAGTCTGATCAACTCGGGTGTGACTTCCTTCACGGGATTGACCGTTACCGATAACCTTGGCGCCTATCCCTTTAACACCACCGAAACACGCTACCCTCTCACCTATGTGGACGGTTCCTTGCTCTACTATGTCAACGGCGTTTTGCAAGCAGCTCCCACCGTGGATACCGCCCAGCCCTTGACGGTCAGCGGAATCAACGTTCCGGCAGGCGGAAACTTGCTGTTGATCTATCAGGCGAACGTAAATGAATTCGCGCCCTTGGATGCCGCAAGTACCATCGTGAACACCGTCACCGTTACGGGCGGCGGACTCACAGAGCCTCTCGTAGCCACCGAAACGGTTGGTACGTTGGATGAACCCGATCTGACAATCACCAAGGCGCTTTCTCCCACACAGGTGGTTGAAAACGGCGCGATCACCTATACCTTCGTGATCCAAAACAACGGTAACACTGCTGCGGTTGCCACCGACAACGTGGTTGTGACCGACGTCTTCAATCCCATTCTCGATATCACGTCTGTGACGCTGGACGGCGCAGCCTTGGCAGAAGGAGTGGGATACACTTACGATGCGACTACCGGTGAATTTGCAACCGTTGCAGGCGTGATCACGGTTCCTGCCGCAACCTATACGATGCAGCCCGACGGCTCCTACGAGATCGTTCCCGGTTTTGCAACGCTGACGGTTAACGGTACCATCTGAAAAAATGAAGAATGGAGCTGATCCTTTATCGGCTCTGAAGTAAAAATCGGCGACAGCTTGATACCCGACGGTAAAAAGCTGTCGCACTTTTCTTGTTAAAAGTTTTTGGAAATCTTAAAACCTTTTTTTCAAAAAGGTTTTAAGCGGAGCGCGAGGAGGAGCCTCGCGACCTTTTTATTCCGCGATCATGATATAAGGGTAAATATCCTGTCCGCCGTTGACGAAATAGATCTCGGCGTCGGGGCAATTTTCCTTCAGATACGCTTCCAATTCCGCACATTCTTCCTCAGTGGCGTCGATGCCCGTGAAGACGGTGAGCATGAATTTGTTGGGAAGCGTCAGCATTTTCTTTGCCAACTCGTGCGCCGCGTCGGCTCTTTGCGCTTCGGAAACCACGATCTCCTTTTCCAGGATTCCGATGGTATCACCTTTGAGAATGTGAACGCCGTTCAGATCCGCGTCACGGATGGACGGGGAGATATATCCTGCTGCCACGTTTTTCATGGCTGCTTCCATGGCTTTCAGATTGGCGTTGGCGTCGGGATTGTCAAAATCCAGAGAGGAAAGTCCTACGTAGCCCGTTCCGATGTTCTTGCTGGGAACCACCAGCACCTTGGCATCCTCGTAAAGGTCAGCCGCTTGCTGTGCCGCCATGAAAATGTTTCCGTTGTTGGGAAATACGTAGATCACGTCGGCGTTGATTCCTGCAAAAGCATCCAAAAAGTCGTTGGCGGACGGGTTTTGCGTTTGACCGCCGTGAACGATCCGATCGGTGCCCAGCTCGGTGAACAATTGTTCGATGCCTTCTCCGTTGCATACCGCCACCACACCGTAGGGTTTCTTTTCGACGGGTTTTTCGGGAGTTGGTTCCGCTTTTTGGGGAGCATCCCCTGCGATCTCGGTGTGCTGTACCGACATATTCTCGATCTTCACCGTGAGGAATTCACCGTAGCGGCGGCAGTATTCCAACACTTTTTCGGGAGTGAAGGTATGCACATGAAGCTTCACGATGCTTTCGGTCTTAAAGGCTACGATGGAGTCGCCGATCTCTGCCAGAAAAGCTTTGAGAGGTTCCACGTCGAAGGCTTCTATGTCGGTCTTGCTGTTTTGCAATTGGAGCAGCAGCTCGGTGCAGTAGCCGTAGGTCATCACGCTGTCGGCGTTGAAGCCGCCCTCGGTGGGAAGGCTGACGGCTGACGCAGGCGCGGAGGAAGCGATCTCGTCGCTGTCCTTCTGCGTGATCTCCTCTCCGTTCAATACACGGTTGAAGCCGTCGATGATATAAAGCAAGCCTGCTCCGCCGCTATCCACCACGCCCGCCTCTTTGAGGACGGTGAGGATCTCGGGCGTGCGTTCCAGAGAAGCGTTCATTTCCTTCACCAGATCCGCGAACAGGGTGCGAACGGTGCTTTTGGGCGTAATACGGCTGACGGCGTAATCCACGGCTTCTCTTGCCACCGTAAGGATCGTGCCTTCGGTGGGCGTCATGACCGACGAATACGCCTGCTCTACGCCTTTTTTCAGTGCTTTTCCAAAGGTTTCCGCGTCAGCGGAATCCACTTTTTCCAGTCCTTTGGCGGTTCCCGCGAAGAATTGGGAAAGGATCACGCCCGAATTTCCGCGGGCGCCCAACAGCATTCCGTGAGAAAAGGTCTTCATCACGGTCGCAAGGTTGTCGGAATCCAGATTTTCAATGGCGCGGATGCCGCTTTCGATGGTCAAGCGCATATTGTCGCCCGTATCTCCGTCTGGAACGGGGAACACGTTCAGCTTGTTGACCTCATCTGCGTTGGAGCGGAGCTGCTTTGCGCCTCCGATCGCCATCTTTTTCATCAGCCATCCGCCGATTTTTTTGATACTGCTGACTCCGGAAGTCTTTTTTTCTTTTTTAGACATGCGAGTAACCTCTTTTTTGTTTTTTTACCGCAGTTTTTTCACAACGGGAAAGGGGATTATCTTTCGGTTCCGATAAAGAACAGCGCAAGGGTGCCGGGACCGGAGTGGGCTCCGATGACCGGTCCCACATCGGTGATGATCTTCACATCCACTCCGTGCTTGTTTTTCAGGATCGCCGCCAGCTCTTTGACGTCGTTCATGCAGTCGGCGTGGGAAATGAACACGGTGCCGCCCGCGGGATCAACGGCGAGCTTGTCGTATTGCTCCGCGAGAGAGGCAACTGCGGTCTTTCTGCCGCGCACCTTGAACATATTGATCAGATGTCCCTCGTTATCCATATGAAGCACGGGCTTGATTCCAAGCACGTTGCCAACGAAGGCGGCAGTGGAGCTGATCCGTCCGCCCCGCTTGAGGTACACCAGATCGTCCACGGTGAACCAGTGGCACAGCTTCCATTTCAGTTCTTCGATATACGCGGCAACCTCGTCCATGGAAGCACCCTCGTTCTTTTTCTGAACTGCCAGATAGACCAACAATCCAAAGCCTGCGGAGGCGGACAGGGTGTCGATCACCGTGATCTTGCGGTCAGGGTAGCGTTCTGCCAGATCCAGAGCCGCAATGCGTCCCGAGTTAAAGGTGGTGCTGAGCCCCGAGGAAAAGCCCAGATAAAGCACGTCGTTGCCGCTTTTAAGAGCCCCCTCAAAAATTTGAGAAAAGCTTTCGGAGTTTACTGCGGCGGTTTTTGCAATGCTTCCCGCTCTCATTTTTGCGTAAAATTCAGAAGCGGGAATATCCGCATCGGTGTACTCCTTGTCTGAACCGTCAAAGCGGTAGGTCAGGCTTTGAAAAGGGACTCCCCACTCTGCCAGAAGCTCGGGCTTCATATCGCAGGCAGAGTCGGTCATGATAACGTATGGATCCATAGTGATTCTCCTTTTTGTATAAAAAGTTGCATCCCGAAGGTCGGGACAGATCATATCTTTTCTGATAAATGACAGCGATGTATATGTTTTCCAATTGCCATTCCTCTTTATTATAACACAAAAATGTTGTTTTGTCAACAACTTTTGTTAAATGCAGTTTAAATTGCGGTTTACAAAAGTCGGAAACGGCGAGGAAGGGGAAATGATAGGAAATTTTCGCATAAGAATGAAGCGGAGCGGAAAAAATAAAAAACAACCTTTTGGAAAGGAGATCGAGATGGAAGGTCAAGAGAAGCCGTTGGCATCGGAGAGGATCAAGCTGATTCTGTTGACGACCGTCACAGCGTTGGGTGTGGCGTTAGGGATGCACGTATTCGTATATCCAACTGAATTTGCTCCGTCGGGTGTGGACGGAATGGCAACGGTCCTGCAAGCGTTGACGGGGATCAACGCGGGTTTTTTCACGGTTGCCATCAATTTGCCCCTTTTGATCGCGGCGTGGTTCGTGTTGAATCGACGGTACGTATATTACACGGTGCTATACACGTTTCTGCTGTCTTTTTTTCTGATCTTGTTGGCGAAGATCGATTTTTACGCCTACCAGCCCCATGGGGAACGGCTACTGCCCGCCATTTTTGGGGGGATCGCCCACGGACTGACGGGGATCATGCTCCGATTTGGCGCATCGTCGGGTGGAGTGGACGTTGTGGCGGGGATGATCCAAAAGAAGTATTCCCACCGCGACGTGGAAAAGATCATTTCCTGGATCAGTTTTGCCACAGTTGCAGTTTCTTATTTGGTTTACCGTAATTTTGAGAGCGTATTGCTCTCGATTGTGGAGATCATTGTTTGTGAGCGCATCACAGCGCTCATCCTACGTACCACGCGGACGGCGATCAAATGCGAGATCGTCACGCAGGACACCGAGAAGGTGCGTGCGGCACTGTTGGAAAAGCTGCCCCCCGAAAGCTTTGCCATCCCGTTGCAGGTCCGATGCACACAGGATTCTGCCGACGTGTTGTTTTGCGTCGTTCGCCGCCGACAGCTTCCCGAGCTTCTTCGGATCTTGCGGAGTTTTTCCGGAACCATGGTGTATTATTCGGACGTTATGGGGATCATCGCATAGCGTTTTTCGCTAAAACTGAAAAAAAGGCTTGAAAAAATCACGAAAATCCGTTATAATAAAGGCAGAAAACAGACTTTTGGGGGGTAAAGCATGATTTATCAAGCGGTTTTGATCTATTATTCGGCCATGAGCGTGATCGCGTTCGCGTTATACGGAGTCGATAAGCGTCGGGCGAAGCAGGATCAATGGCGGATCAAGGAATCGGTGTTGCTGTGGATCTCTTTTCTGGGTGGCTCCGTGGGGGCGCTTCTCGGCATGAAGGCGTTTCGGCACAAGACCAAGCACAAATATTTTTGGTTCGTCGGCTTTTTTGGATTGGTTTGGCAGGCGACGCTGGCGGTCTATCTGATGAAAATGGGAATTTGAATGAGAAAGGATCCTTCCGAATCGAAGGATCCTTTCTCATTCAAAACTTCAATCTTTGCACCGATCTTACCCGTTGCCCGTCTAACTCAAAAACGGTTCCGTGGGCTTGGATATCACCTTCCGCCACGGTGAAACGGGCGGGCATCAGATTCCGCATCCGCTCCAGGACGCAATCGGTTCGGGTGCCGATGATCCCGTCGTGGGGACCGCACATTCCAAGGTCGGTCTGGTAGCCGCTCCCGCCGGGGAGAATTTGCTCGTCTGCCGTAACCACGTGGGTATGGGTGCCAAATATGACGTGAATTTTTCCGTCAAACACCCGCGCCAGCGCCAGCTTTTCGCTGGTGGCTTCGGCATGAACATCCAGAATGGCGTAGTCAAATTTTCCTGCCTCGCGGTCCAGGATCTTTTCCACCGCATCGAAGGGATCGCCGTAAGAATCCATATTTACCCGCCCGCACACGTTGATGCAGAGCATACGGTAGCCGTATGCATCTGCCACCACGTAGCCCATGCCGGGTGCAGATGGGGGAAAATTGGCAGGACGCACGATCTGCGTGCCATGCTCCAACAAAGGATAGAGATCCCTTTGCCCGAACGCGTGGTTTCCCAAGGTGATCACGTCCACTCCGCTTTGCAGCAAACTCTGGGCATCCTTGGCGGACAGCCCCCGTATTTCGCTGGCGTTTTCTCCGTTGGCGACCACAAAATCGACGCCATATGTTTTTCTCACGCTCCAAAGCGTGTTTTCCAGGTGCAGAACGGCATTCTTGCCAACCACATCTCCCAGTGCCAAAATTTGCATTTGTTACCTCGTTACGTAGATGATTGTGTTTCTGAAATATGCTTCAAAGCTTGATATACCGTTTCCGCGCGTTCCGCAATTTGCAGTCGTTCTTTTGCGGAAGCTGTTTTTAAGGGCTTCTTTTTGGGGAGTCCCCAAATATCCAACACCCTCGGTCCGATCCATTGGTTGGAGGAGCAATCCTCAAACAACCCTGCCAAGACACACAGCGCGGCTTTTTTGGGAGGCATGAAAATGATCTTCATGGGATGCTTGATCAGCGCGAAGATCGGCTTTGGATAATGCGCCGTAATGTTGGTGAACGTGATCCCGGGATGGACGATCGCAAGACGGGCGGAGGGTTCTTCGCGAAACAGCTCCAAAAGCCCGTACATAAGGTGCCGTTTGGCGTTTCCGTAAACCTTTGAAGCCGCGCGATAGGTGGAAAAGTCCACGTCTTGGGCATCGATCTTGGAATAGTTGTGCGCGATGCTGCCAACGGCGATCACGCGCCCACCGCGGCTTGACAGCTGGGGCAGAAGCTCTCGGATCATGTAATACGGTGACGCAAAATTGATCTGAAAAACGTTGTCGTACCCCGTTTCGCAAATTTTTCGGGGAATACTATAGGCGCCTGCGTTGTGAATAAAAACATCGATGGGGATTTGTTTAAGCTGATCCGTTGCAATTTTAACGGAAGATAAATTTTCCAGATCCACCGATAAGATTTCAACCTTGACGTTGGGAAATTGCGCTTGCAAGGCGGTTCGCTGTTCCTCCGAGCGCGCTTGGCTGCGGTTCAGCAACAGCAGATCCGCGCCCAACGCCGCCAAATAGCGGCAAAGCTCTTGTCCGATTCCACCCGTTGAACCCGTCACGGCAATTTTTTTGCCGTCCAAGCGTTGCGTCTTTTCAATGTATTTCATGGTAACCCTCTTTCTCCGTCGTTATCTTATTATAACATACCGTGATGAAAAAAACAACCAAAATGAAAAAATATTTTGATACATAAAAAATGAATTCCGAGGGATAATAACATCGGCACTCATGCCGAAAAAGGAGATTAAAACAATGATTATGGATAGAATTGCCCTGATCATCACCATCATCGGTGCATTGAACTGGGGAAGCATCGGACTGTTTCAGTTTGATCTGGTTGCATGGATCTGCGGCGGACCTGCCACACTTCTCGCCAGAATCATCTACACCGTCGTTGGATTGGCAGGAATTTGGTGCATCTCTTTGGTGTTCCGTTCCAGAGATGCCTACGACCGCGTGGAAGATCATCACTAAAGTCGTTAGCGGAAGGAGTCAGCGTCCCGGTTGGACGGGATCTCCTTCCGCTTTTTTCATCGTTTTGATCGGTCGCGGAAATGGCGCATAGCATATACTGTCAGTGAGGATCATCCTCAGAAGACGTTCAAGACAGTCCGTCTTGAAGAAAGGAGTATGCTATGCAATCAGAAAAGGAACGTAAAAATTGTTTGGCTATCATCGGTTCTCTTACCCAGACCATGAAGGCGCAGAGCGCACTGTCCAACGCCGCAATTTTTTCCCGCGTGGAAAAAGCCGATTCCGCCACCACCCGACGGGGATGCGCCTATGCGCTGTCCTATCCTTGTTCACAAGAGGCAAACGTGCGCACCGTCCTGCGAAATGCGGGGATCCGCGTACGGGGTGGCGGCTGATGATCTATCTGGATAACGCCGCCACCAGCTTTCCAAAGCCACGCAGGGTATGGGAAGAGCAGGAGCGCTGTATGCGGACTTATTGCGGAAACCCCGGGAGAGGTTCGCACCGCCTTGCCATGCAGTCGGCGGAGAAACTATACGAATGTCGGGAAATGCTTTCCCGTATGATGGGAAATTCCCATCCCGAAAACGTGGTATTCACCATGAACGCCACTGCCGCCATCAATACGGCGGTGAAAGGCTTGCTTCGGCGCGGAGATCACGTCCTGATCTCGGACTTGGAGCATAACGCGGTCTGGCGTCCCGTTTGCAAGCTGGCGAGAGATGGAAGGATCACTTACGGCATCTTTCCGTCCTATGCATTGTCACAGGATCGAAGCGCGGAAAAGATCTGTCGAGGGATCGAAGAAATGATCCGCCCCAATACCCGTATGCTGATCTGTACCCATGCGTCCAATATCTGTTCGGTCACCATGCCGCTGGCGGAGATCGGAGCGCTTTGCCGTCGTTACGGGATCCTTTTCGTAGTGGACGGTTCCCAATCTGCGGGGCATCTGCCCATCTCCATGGAGCATATGAACATCGACGCCCTTTGTCTGCCGGGACACAAGGGACTCATGGGAGTTCAAGGGAGCGGCGCGCTGTTGCTGGGAGAAGACGTTTATGCGGAGCCCTTGATGGAAGGGGGAAGCGGACTGAATTCTTTGGATGAGGCCATGCCCGAGGAGTCACCTGAACGCTACGAAGCGGGGACGCTTCCGACTCCTGCCATTGCAGGGCTTTGCGAGGGACTCCGATTCGTTGAGGAAGTGGGGCTGGACGCAATTTCAAGCCACGAGTCGGCGCTTTGTCATTCGATGAAGGAACGCTTGGAGAGCTTGAACCGAGTGACGGTTTTAGCACCAAAAAGCGAGGGTGGGATCCTGTTGTTTTACGCGGACGGGGTTCCCGCGGACGTGATGGGCGCCGAGTTGGATCAACGGGGGATTTGCGTGCGTTCGGGCTTTCATTGCGCTGCTTTGGCACACCGCACGTTGGAAACGCCCGCAGAGGGAGCGGTTCGCGTCAGCCCTGGGTATTTCAACCGCTCGTCGGACGCCGACACGCTTTGGAAAGCGGTCAGGGAAATTTTGAAGTGAGAAAAACGGGTGAGATCAGCGTTACTTCCGCCGATCTCACCCGCGTGTATTATTTTGTTCTTTTAAATACGATCCGTTTGCTGATCATGTAATTCAAAACGATCACGATCCCAGCCGCCAATATACGGAACAGATATTTGTTGCACCCCAGCCATGTGACGAACACTGCCATGACGGCTTCCTGTAACAGCAGTGTCAACACCCGTCCTCCTGCAAAGGCGGAAAGCTCTCGCAGGATCGGGACAGCTCCCATTCGTTTGCTTTTAAACACCCAAATGCGGTTGGTGACGTAGGCAAAGGCAACGGCGGCTGCCCAGGCGATCAAGTCCGCAAGATGCAGAAATCCGTCGGGGGCGTTGAAGCCGTCCAGCCACAGTCGGTAAAGCAGAAAAGTCACGGCAAAATCCACGACGGTGGTCAAGCCGCCGAAGACCAGATAAAGGATCTGCTCTCTGTATTTTTGGAAAATTTCCTTGCACTTTTGAAGCATCGTCATCCTTCGATCTGATAGGTGGTGCCTTCTCTGGTGTCGATCAACGTCACGCCCATTTCGGAAAGCTGGGCACGGATGCGATCGGCTTCAGCGAAGTTTTTCGCTTTTTTTGCTTCTTTTCTTGCCACGATCATTGCCTCAATGGTGGCGATCAGATCCCCATCGGCGGTGGGTTCTTCCTTTACGGCTGCCGTCTTTTGCGCGTTCTCGATCAGATTCAGGCAAAGCACTTGATCGAATTCGTGGATCAGTGCCAGCTTGGTAGCGTCGTTGGTCTTGGCTTTTAGCGCATCGTAGATGGCGGTTACCGCCAGTGACGTGTTGAGGTCGTTGTCCAGCGCCTTCACGAAGCCCGCTTTTTGCTGGGCGAACACCGCCTCGTCGATGGGATCGCCGTCCTTGAGCGTTGCGATTTTTGCCAGTAATTTGTTGTATGCGATCTTCATGTTATCCATGTTCTCATAGGAGAACACCAAGGACTTGCGGTAATGAGATTGCAGGCAGAACATCCGATACACCATGGGATCGTACCCCTTGGATTCCAGCAGACTCACGGTAAGAAACTCGCCCTTGGACTTGCTCATTTTTCCCGAATTGGTGTTCAGGTGAAGCACGTGAAACCAGTAGTTGCACCACTTGTGTCCCAAATACGCCTCGGATTGGGCGATCTCGTTAGTGTGATGGGGAAAGGCGTTGTCGATGCCGCCGCAGTGAATGTCCAGATATTCACCCAGATTTTTCATGCTGATGCAAGAGCATTCGATGTGCCAGCCGGGGTAACCCAAGCCCCAAGGGCTTTCCCATTTCAGCTCCTGGTCGTCAAATTTGGATTTGGTGAACCAGAGAACGAAATCCGCCTTGTTGCGCTTGTTTCCGTCTTCTTCCACACCCTCGCGGACACCGACGGCGAGGTCTTCTTCCTCAAAGTTGTGGAACACGTAATACTGCTTGAGCTTGGAAGTATCAAAATAGATGTTGCCCCCTGCCTCGTAGGCGTAGCCCTTTTCCAAGAGGGAAGTGATGACGTGAATAAACTCATCAATGCATCCCGTTGCGGGCTGAACGATCTCGGGACGGCGGATGTTCAGCTTTTTGCAGTCCTCAAAGAAGCAGTCCGTATAGTA
>JAZSMC010000112.1:0-14842 GCA_045535705.1 Eubacteriales bacterium | reverse complement strand
CCGTAGGTCAGCATAGCGGAAAGCTCGCCCACTTCAATGTTGCCCGTTTCAATGATCAAGCGGGAGCCGACCAACAGCACGAACGCCATATTGAAATACAGACAGATCTGCATCAAAGGAGTGTTGAGCGCCACGATGCGCTCCGCCTTGGTGAAATCGGCGCAAATGGAGTCTGCGGCATTTCCAAACTTCTCTTTTTCATACTCTTCGCGGGAAAAGCCCTTGACCACGCGCATTCCACGAACGTTTTCCTCAATGGATTCGTTCAAACGGTCATACTTTTTGAACACGCTTCGGAAGGCGGGCATCGCTTTTCTGGCGATCATGAGAAGTCCGAACACCAGCACGGGGATCACGATGACGAACAGGCTTGCGAGCGCTCCGCCCATAACGTACGCCATCACGATCGAGAAGATCAGCATCAGAGGACTGCGGATCGCGGTGCGGATCAACATCATAAAGGACATCTGCACGTTGGAAACGTCGGTCGTCATACGAGTCACCAACGAGGATGCAGAAAACTTATCAATATTGGTAAAGGTAAAGGTCTGGATCCGATTGAAAATGTCGTGACGAAGATTTTTCGCGAATCCAGCCGATGCCTTGGCGCAGGTGAACCCCGCAATTCCGCCGCAGCAGAGGGACAGAATCGCCAATCCAACCAACAAAAGCCCCTGCTTCTCCACCAAATTCATATCGGCTCCTTCCTTGATCTGATTCACCAGATTCGCCGTGATAAAGGGGATCAGGGTTTCGATCACCGCTTCCAAAACGATGAAGATCAAGGTCAGGATCACGGGGAGCTTATATTCCCTGACGCATTTTGACAGTCTTTTTAGCATAATTCAAAAAATCCTTTCATCAAGAGCATACTTATTTTTCGTTCGATTCCTCGGGCATATCCAAAAATTCACACAGCTTTCGCAATAAGCCCATCAGCGTATCGTATTCCGCAGGCTCAAAAGTCTCCCGAATACGCCCTTCCAATCGGTCAACCGCCTTGGCGACCTCTGCCAAAACCACGTCCGCCTTGGAAGTCAATCGCAGTTTTTTCATTCTGGCATCTCCGTTTACCGACTCTCGGATCAGCAGCTGCTTCTGCTCCATCAGCTCCACGGTTTTGGAAACGGTGGAACGCCTGATTTTGAAGGCGTTCTCCAGATCCTTCTGAAACACGTCCTGACCCCGATGATCATCCAGATACCGAAGGATCCAGAAATTTCTGCCCGAAATGGCACCCGAATCGTCCGCCGCGCCGCTTGCGATAGCGTTATCCAAATGCCGTCGAAACAGCACCGACGTATGCCCGATCATTTTTCCAAGATGCTTAATCTCGTTCACCATATCTCTCCTTTCCAAATGTTAGACCTCTAACATTCTATCATAATTATTGCCAAAAATCAAGCCCTAAAATTGTAAACAATTTCTAACAACCCAAAAATGTCCGTAGTAAGTGGGTATTGATCCATAATGGGAAAAAGGCGATGGTCCCAAGGACAACCGCCTTTTTGTGTAAATTTCAAAACATTCGCAATTGGGTACGTCAATCCGTTACAAGCGTTTCTTTTTCAGAGCGTTCATCAGAACGTAAACTCCGATCAAGAGTGCCACCGATCCGCCGAGAATGGCGTACATCATCGGCGTTCGAACTTGTTTTTCAAAGAAATACAAATTGCAATCCAAGGCGTCCTTCAAGCTCTCAATCATTTCCGAGGGAATCCCTTCCTTTTCCATTGCCGACAGAGCACCGCGCATGGAGTGATTTCGGATCAAAGCAGTTCCGTAAGTTCCTGGCAGGAACGAGATCACTTTCTGCAATCCGTCCCCAAATGAGGAAATGGGCATATACGCGCCGCAAATAAATCCGTATCCCGAGCTGACGATGGTTCCCACCGCCGAGATCTGCCCCTGAGTGGTCAAAAAGAAATTGATCACCGAGGACAATGCCGTTCCAAACAGTACCAACAGCAACACGTCCAGCAACAGAAGCAACACGTCTGCCACGGAAAAATACCATCCAACCACGGCTATATAACCCAAGCATATTCCCGTGGCAACGAAACAAATGATCAGCGTAGAGATCAGCGTTGCAAGATAATACGCCATGGAAAGGGTGGCAGGCTTGACGGGAGAGATCCGAAGATCCTTTATGCTTCCGTTCGCCCGATCATTCACCATCAGAAAATTGGAACAAAACGCCACCGTCACGCAGGAAACCGCCAAAATAGAAGAGATCAACTGCGCTCCCACCAATCCGTCTAACAGTTTTTCAGAAACGGTCATATTGGGGGGAAGATTCATCAAAAAGCTATCACGGTACACGTTCCCCAAAAAGCTGACGTACAACACCAACAGAATGGCGGGCGTGATCAGCGAAGTAAAAAACATCCCCTTGTCCTTGAAAAAAAGCTTGATATTCCGTTTCATCAGCACAAACAGCATTATGATCTACCCCCTTTACGCCTTTTCTTGACTGTCACGCAGGGATTTCCCCGTCACAGCCAGAAATACGTCGTCCATTTTTCCTTTGGTGATCTCGTAATCCGCAAACAGATCGGGATTTTTCACGATCAGCTCGGTTGCGGCTTTGGTGTTTGGAACCGACAGCCGATACGCATCCCGCATGGGCTCGTAGGGCACACCCAGACCTTTCACCGTTTCCTCATTCACGCCGTAAAGGGTAATAAAGTCACCCGTATACGTATTTTTCAATTCCAAAGGCGTTCCTTCCGCAGAGATCTGCCCGTTGTCCAGGATCATCACGTAATCCGCTTCCGCCGCTTCTTCCATATAGTGCGTGGTAAGGAACACGGTCAGATTCTGCAGACGACGCAGATCCGCGATCACGTTCCAAAGGAGCTTTCTGGTTTGAGGATCCAAACCCGTGGTGGGCTCGTCCAGGATCAGAATTTTCGGCTGATGCAACAACGCTCTGGCAATGTCGATCCGTCTGCGCTGTCCTCCCGAAAGCTTTCCAACGGGTCTTTTCAGCAGACCGTCCAGCTCCAAAAGGTCGCTCAATTCCTGCAAACGACGCCGAAAATCACTTCCCATCACGCCGTACAAAGCCGCGCGGCTTTCCAGATTGTCATAAACCGACAGGGCGGAATCCAATACTGATCCCTGAAACACCACTCCAAGCTCCCGCTTGACGGCGTCCGCGTCACGGTCCAGATCCTTTCCGTTGATCACGATCCTTCCGCTGTCCTTGGGCAGTTGGGCGCACAGCATATTGATGGTGGTGGATTTTCCCGCACCGTTGACGCCCAAAAAAGCAAACAACTCCCCTTCTTTCACGCGAAGGCTCAAATTCCGAACCGCCTTCACGTCGCCAAAGGTTTTATTTAATCCATCGATCTCAATGATATTTTTCATGGCACACTCCTTTCGCTTGATCCGTATTTATTTTACTCCAAAAGCGCAAAAAAGTCAATAGAATTGCTCCAAACGGTCATTTTTTCGGCTTATACGGAAAAGGGGCTATCTCATTAAGCGCAGAACAAAAAACACGAGTCTCAAAAAGGATAAAATGTCAGCAAAATTTTGCGATATAAGCCTTTAAGAAAGAAATCCGCTAACGGATTTCTGATGTTTATGTGTTTTTTTAGCCGCGTTTTGGCTCTTTGGCGTACTTTTGTACGCCGACGAGAACCAAATCTTTGCTTCTGCATCTAAATGAGACAGCCCCTTTGTTATTTTTTACTGTGCCGCGTCAACGATTGCCGCAAACTTCTCGGGAATGAGGGATGCGCCGCCGATCAGACCGCCGTCCACGTTTACCTTGGACAACAACTCTGCCGCATTCTTCTCGTTCATGGAGCCGCCGTACTGAACGGTCACGCTCTCGGCAACCTCTGCACCGTACATAGCCGCCAAAGTCTTACGGATCACGCCGCAGGTTTCGTCAGCCTGCTCGGGAGTCGCCGTCAAACCGGTTCCGATTGCCCATACCGGCTCGTAAGCAATGATCACGTTCTTCAATTCCTCGGCGGAAACGTCCTTCAGATCCAGCTTGGTCTGCATTGCAACCACCTCGTCGGTGATACCCGAAAGGCGCTCCTCTTTGACCTCACCCAGGCAAAGGATCACCTTCATACCCGCAGCCAAAGCCGCCTTGGTGCGAAGGTTTACGGTTTCGTCGGTTTCTCCGAAATACTGACGGCGCTCGGAGTGACCGATGATCACGTACTCCACGCCACAAGCGGTGAGCATATTGGCGGAAACCTCTCCCGTGTACGCGCCTTTCTCGGCAAAGTGAACGTTTTCGGCACCGATCTTGATGTTGGAGCCTTCAGCCGCAGCCTGCGCGGCAGCAATGGTTACGTAGGGAGCGCAAAAAATGACGTCGCAGTTATCCTTGCCTGCAACCAAGGGCTTCACGGCGTTGATAAACGCGGTTGCCTCGGCGGGAGTGAAGTTCATCTTCCAGTTGCCCGCGATCACGGTTCTTCTTTTCATGGGATTCATAATGATATTCCTTTCATTCTGTTCGTTATCAAGGGGAGAAACCCTGATTCGGAAGGCTTCTCCCCCTATATTCAAATCTGAATTATTTATCCATCAGACAAGCGATACCGGGCAGCTCCAAGCCTTCCAGGAACTCCAGGGATGCGCCGCCGCCGGTGGAGATATGCGTCATCTTGGGACCAAAGCCCAATCTTTCCACAGCCTCTGCGGAGTCACCGCCGCCGATGATGGAAACGGCGCCAGAATTGGCAACAGCCGCCGCCACAGCCTCGGTTCCTGCCGCAAAATTCTTCCACTCGGAAACGCCCATCGGGCCGTTCCAAACCACGGTGCCTGCGCTCTGAATTGCTTCCGCAAACAGTGCCGCAGTCTTGGGACCGATGTCAAGTCCCATCCAATCGTCGGGAATTTTGTTGGAATCCACGATCTGACTCTCGGTGTTCTCGTCGTATTCCTTGCCCAGCTTGTTGTCGATGGGGAGCAAGAACTTCACGCCCTTTGCCTCTGCCTTTGCCATCATCTCTTTCGCAAGCTCAATCTTGTCGGTCTCGCAGAGAGAGGTTCCCACGGAATATCCCTTAGCGGCAAAGAAGGTATAAGCCATACCGCCGCCAATGATCAGGGTATCGCACTTCTCCAGCAGGTTCTTGATTACGCCGATCTTATCCGAAACCTTTGCGCCGCCCAAAATGGCAACGAAAGGACGGGCGGGATCAGCCAAAGCCTTACCCATCACGCCGATCTCTTTCTGGATCAGATAGCCGCAAACTGCGGGCAGATAATCTGCCACGCCTGCGGTGGATGCGTGGGCGCGGTGCGCGGTTCCGAAGGCGTCGTTTACGAACAGTCCGCCCTCGCCTGCCAGATCAGCCAAAGCCTTTGCAAACGCAGGATCGTTCTTGGTTTCACGCGCGTCGAAGCGAACGTTTTCAATCAGCACGCAGGTGCCGTTCTCCATAGCGGCGATCTTTGCCTTGGCGTCGTCACCGATAATATCGGAAGCGAAGGCAACCTTGCCGTTCAGGGATTCGTTGAGGCGGTCAGCCACGGGCTTGAGCGAAAATTTCTTGCCATCCCCTGCCAGAGCTTTTGCTTTCAGCTCAGCGGTAACGGCCTCGCGCTCGGCTTCGGGAAGCGCGTCAACCTTTTTCTGCTCCTTCTTATCCAACTTAAAGTTGGGGGTGAAGATGGCGTGGGGCTTGCCCATGTGAGAGGAAAGGCTCACCTTTGCGCCTTTGTTCATCAGGTATTGGATGGTGGGAAGTGCGCCAACGATTCTCTTGTCGGAGGTGATCACGCCGTCTTTCATCGGCACGTTGAAATCGCAACGGACAAATACCTTTTGACCGGAATTGATCACAACGTCTTCAATGGATTTCTTGTTGTAAGTCATGTTTTTCGGATTCCTTTCAAGAATTTTTTCATTTCCACTCTATAATATAACACAAAATCGAAAAATTATCAAGACCTTTTGTGAAATTTTCGTCATTTTGGTAATTTTTTGTTTTTGACCAGCACCGCACAGCGTCCCGATTCCAGCAAAAGCTCCCGACGAACGGGGGTATCCGACATCAGATCCACCCAATTCCCCGCAATATGGAAAACGTGGGGCTTCACGTCCAAATTCACCGCCGTCAGCACGCAGTCCTCGCCCTTTTGACGCTCAAACATAAAGTAACCTGTTCCGTGGCTGACGAATCGGAAGTCGCCCCCGTGAAGCGCCTCATGCTCGCGGCGCAACGCCCCCAGCATACGGTAATGCTCCAACAGCTCAGCGTCTTCCCTGCCCCAGGGATATGGGAAACGGCAGAAGGGATCGTGATAGCCTTCCATTCCTGCCTCGTCCCCGTAATAGACCGAGGGGACGCCGTACACGGTGAATTGCAACGCCGACGCGATCTTGAGCAACCGAACGGCACGCTCACGTTCCTCGGGTGACAGACGCTTCACCGATAGCCGGGCGTTGGTCAAGCCCTCTCCTGCCGTTTCATCCACCAATAGAGTTAAAATCCGTTCCGTGTCGTGGGTTCCCAACAGATTCATCAGGCTGTCACTGACCTCTCTTGGGTAGGTGGCGTAGAGCTCTGTAAGAATCCGAACGAAAAATTCGGTATCTCCCCGTTGCAGCAGTCCAAGAACCGCGTTTCGGAACGGGTAATTCATCACGCTATCCAGCTGTCCGCCTCGGAAATACTGACGGCGGCGTCCGTACGCCATCTTGTCCACCGCGTTCTCCCAAACCTCTCCCAAGATCACGGCTTCTCCGTTTGAAGCTTCTTTGACTACGGTACGCAATTCATCCAGAAAATCGTCGGAAAGCTCGTCGGCAACGTCCAATCTCCAGCCGTCGGCACCTCGCTTCAGCCATTTGGCGGCAATGCCGTCGCATCCCGTAAAATACCGTCGGCAATCCTTGTTTTCGTGATTCAACCTCGGCAGGATCTCGATCCCCCACCACGCCTCGTAATCGTTTGGATATTTTCGGAAGGAATACCACTTATAATACGGTGATTTCGGAAAATGGTAGGCACCGTCCGTTCCGTAATTGCCGTAGCGGTTGAAATAAATGCTGTCCGCGCCCGTGTGATTGAACACGCCGTCAAGGATCACTTTGATGCCGCGTTCGTGGGCTTCTTCGATCAGCTTGTCAAACGCCTCGTCGCCGCCCAGCAGAGGATCCACACGCTCGTAATTTGCCGTATCGTACCGATGATTGGATGCGGCTTCAAATATGGGGGACAAATACAGCACGGTAATGCCCATTTGCTGTAAAAAGTCCAATTTTTCAATGACGCCCCAAAGGTTTCCGCCGAAGAAGACGTCGTTGGAAAGGGGATCACCCGGCTTTGCGGCAAACTGGGGAATACCGTTTTCCCAATCCGTATCCAACGTAGCGCCCTCGCGCAGCTCCGTGTGTCCGTTGCCTTTGTGAAAACGGTCTAAAAACACGTGGTACATGGTTCCGCTTCGGAACCACTCGGGGGTATGGAAATCCGCCCGATGGATCAACAGCCGAAAACGGTTTGCCGGCTGCTCGGTCAATTCAAAATGCAGGTTGTCAACGCTGTCCGTAAACAGCGTTTGCAATCCTCTCAAAAACAGAAACTCGTAGAAAAACAATTCTCCGCTTTCGTCGCAAAGTTCTTCGGTGTGAAGATCAACCCGATAACGATCCACGTCTCCGTCGGCTGTGAGGAAGGTCAACGGCAGATCCCTTTGCTCGCATCCATCCTTGGCAATTCTCAAAACCACCGCCGCCGCGCCCAGAGCGCGGGGAACGTCCACGCGGAACGAGAGCGACACGCCTCTGGGGTAAGCTCCCATGGGTGTGGTGTCTTTTCCGTTGCAAAATTTGGTGATCTTCGGAAGCGCTGCCGCTTCCAATTTGGTGTACTGTTTGGGAAGCATATCTGTCCTTTCGTCGGGCGCGGAGAATCCCCTCTCCGCATCCAAAAGCATAATCAGTTATTATTATATCATATTTTTCCCGAATTGCCAATAGCATTTTTAAAATATTTCAAAAAACAGCATTTTTTCGCCATGGCGAATACGACGGACTTTTTTCGTCGATGATAGTCTTGCAAAACCAACAGTAAGAAAGGAATTTACCATGACAAAACCGCAAATCAACCGCTGTACTGCCCGTGAGATTCTGGATTCCCGAGGCAATCCCACCGTGGAAGCCACCGTTTTTCTGTGCGACGGCACCGTTGGCGTGGCAAGCGTCCCGTCGGGCGCGTCCACGGGTGTGTTTGAGGCTTGCGAGCTTCGGGACAACGACCGCCACCGCTTCGGCGGAAAAGGGGTACGAAATGCAGTATCCAACGTCAACGATGAAATTTCTCGCGCGCTTTCTGGAGTTTACGCCTCGGAGCAGGGCGAAGTGGATCGGATTCTCCGTCAGCTGGACGGTACCGAGGACAAAAGCGGATTGGGCGCAAACGCCATCCTGTCCGTTTCTCTCGCCGCCGCCCGCGCCGCCGCCAATTGGTACCGTTTGCCCCTCTACCGCTATCTTGGCGGCACGGCGGCGCATCAGCTCCCCGTCCCCATGATGAACATTCTCAACGGGGGAGCGCACGCCTCCAACAACGTGGAGATACAGGAATTCATGATCGCCCCAGTCGGCGCACAAAGCTTTGCGGAGGGGCTTCGGATGGGGAGCGAGATCTACCATATGCTGGGGAAGATCCTGAAATCCGAGGGCTTTGCGTCCACCGTTGGGGACGAGGGAGGCTTTGCTCCCAATCTTTCCACCGACGACGACGCGCTGGATCTGATCTGCCGCGCCATTGAGGACAGCGGCTACAATACCAACCAAGTCAAGATCGCGCTGGACTGCGCCGCGGGAGAATGGTACACCGACGAAGGCAACTACCGTCTGCCAAAGCGTCAAGTCACCCATACCCGCACCGAGCTGATCGACAACTGGAACCGTCTGATGGAAAAATACCCCATCTTCTCCATTGAGGACGGATTGGATCAGCGGGATTTCGACGGCTGGCGAGAGCTGACCGAACGGCTTGGAAAGCAAGTCATGCTGGTTGGGGACGATCTGTTCGTCACCAACGAAAAACGGCTTCTGGAGGGCATTCGAAAAGGTGCCGCCAACGCCATTTTAGTAAAGCCGAATCAGATCGGTTCCCTCTCCGAGGTCCTCAACGTGATCGAAACGGCAAAGCATCATCACTATGGGTTCATCCCCTCTCACCGCTCGGGCGACACCGAGGACTCCACCCTCGCCGACCTGGCTGTCGCCACCAACGCCCGCTTTATCAAAACGGGCGCCCCCTGCCGAAGCGAACGGGTGGCAAAATACAACCGTCTGCTCCGCATTGAAAGCGCCCTCGGCACGTCTGCGAGATATGGGGAGATATAAAAATATAAGATCGTGGGCATTGCCCACACTCACTTAAACAACTCATCCATGGACTTACCCTCTGTAGGATGCGATTTATTCGCACGTCCCACAGAGGGTAGTTTTATAAATATTCTTTAAAAGTTTTTGGAATTCTTAAAACCTTTTTTCAAAAAGGTTTTAAGTGGGTGTGGCAAAGCCCACGACCTTAAGCCCCGCAACCTTATCATTGCAGCTTGTAGCGTTTGATCTTTCTGGTAGAGGTTTTTTCAAAGGGCTCGGAGCGGAAGTCCACTTTACGGATCTGCTTGTAACCGATGAGTTGACGGTTCACTTTGCGGACTTCTTCCTTGATACGCGCTTGAATGGCTTCGTCGTCTTTCAGTCCCATTGCTTGTGCCACGGTGGCGTTGGGGTAAACGATGGCGGTGATGATCACGTCGCCGTCCTTTTCCCGACCGAGAACCACGCACTCCTCGATCAGTTCAATGGGCTTGAGGTATTCCTCAACCTCCTCGGGGAACACGTTTTTGCCGCCGGGCAGAACGATCACGTTCTTCTTTCTTCCCGTGATATAGAGATAGCCTTTGCTATCCATATACCCGTAGTCACCGGTGTAGAACCAACCCTTCACCAGCACCTCGGCAGTAGCTTCGGGATCCTCGTAATATCCCAGCATCACGTTGTCGCCTTTCACAACGATCTCACCGTACTCGTCGGTGGCGTGCTTTTTGTCGATGAACACCTGCATGCCGCCCGTAGGCTTACCGCAGGACTTGGGGTTATATTCATCCAACGGCACCACGGAGATCAGCGGCGCGCACTCGGTGATACCGTAGCCTTGGGAAATGGTGATGCCCAGATCCGCAAAGAAATCCACTGATTCCGGCTTTAAGGCAGCCGCTCCGGAGATCACGTAGCGGAGTCTTCCGCCAAAGGCTTCCCGCACCTGCGCAAAGATCTTGCTGCGAACGTCGATCTTGGCTTTCATCAGGATACGGCCAACCCGAACACCCGTTTTGAAGGTCTTTGCTTTGCCCTGCTTTTCGATACTGGAGCGAATCTTCTTTTCAAACTGCTCCAAGAACAAAGGCACCAACGCCATCACCGTGGGACGGTACTTTTTCAGATTCTTGGTGATATGCTTGATGGAATCGTTGATACAAATGGTCGCGCCGTACATCATCGGCGCCAAAATTCCCGCCGTCATTTCGTAGGTGTGATGGATGGGAAGCACCGACAGCAGCACATCGTTGTAGTTAATTTGATGCAAAACGGGATAAATGTCGTTCAGCACCGCGCAAATGTTCTTTTGAGAAAGCATGACGCCTTTACTGGTTCCCGTGGTTCCAGACGTGAAGAGCAAGGAGCACATTTTCTTGCAATCGGTGTCGGCAATGGGAAGCTCCACGCGCGCCGCACCCGTTTTGGCGTAATCCGAAAGACGCCCAACCTTTTCAAAGGGCTTGATCTCAGCCACGGACGGAGCAAACACGCTGTCGGTCAGTTTTCCGAAAGCCTGAACGCGCGGCATACGGTCCAGATTGGATTCCACGTGAGCTGCCCAAGAATCGGAATAAAAGAACATTTCACACTCGGCGCGGTTAATAAAATTGATCAGCTGTTCTTTATCCAACGCCGCGTCCAGCGGAACGATCTCGCCGCCCGAAATCACGGTTGCCAGATAGGCGGCGATCCACTCAACGGAGGTTTCGCCGATGATGGCAACGCGCTTGCCGCGCAAGCCGTGATGGTCAAATCCTCTCGCGATGGATTTCACGTAATCATAAAAATCAGAGTAGGTGATGCTGTAGTCCACACCATCTCTTTCGAACATAAACAGTTCCTTTTGAGGATATTCCGTTGCACCGATTGCCAGCAGGTGGTGCAAGGATTTCAAATGCAAAGTCTTTTTGTTTTCCATAACAGTTCCCTTTCGTTTAGTTGGATTGAGATTTTCCAATGAATTCAATATTTCGATCCAATTCCGCCAACACGCGGTAGAAGGTGTCAATATCGTCTTGTGAAATATTCTGCCCCGCTTCGCTGACATATTCAGCGATCATGCAGTTGAGCTCCAGCATAATTTTGCGGCTTTTGGGGGTAAGAATATACCGTTTGTTGTAATTTTTTTCGCCGGAATCGGGAGTGGCGGCGATATAGTCCCCCGCGACCAATTCTTTTACGATGCGAGAGCTCAACGCTTTGTCCATGAAACATTCACGGGAGAGCTCGGTGACCGTCAAACCGTCGGGGCAATGCCGCAGAGCCAGAAAGCACGCAGTGTGGACGCCTCGAAGTCCGTACGCCTGCATCACGGGAGATGCAATGCGCTTGATATTTTTCAAGATGCGTTCCTGCGTTTGAAAAAAGGTGATAAATCGTTCGGTACTCATCGTTCTCCTCTCAAATTGTTGATTTATCAACAAGTGTTTTTTATATTATACAACATTTCGGCGGTTTTGTCAATGGGTCCGCCATATTTTTTGTTGTACAAAGCGTAAATTTGCAGGCAAAAAACAATCAAAAAGGCTATTTTTCTATGAAAAGGAAGATAAAATATCAATATACATAAAAGCCCCTTTGCATAACCGTTGTGGCTGATTTTCAAATTTCTTTCAAAAAGGCTTGACAAATGAAGGAAGTAATGGTATAATAACTTGGTGTAAAAAAACGAGGTGTGGCTCAGCTTGGTAGAGTGCTACGTTCGGGACTCAATCACCGTTCTCGGCGTATAATTTTCGTGTAGAGCCGAAAACCCTTGAAAACACTGACTTTTTCGGCTCTCCCGAATGTCGAAAAATCATCAATTTCTCGGTCTGACCACATGTTTGACCACTTACAAAAAAATACCGTATTACACCAATCGGGGTGTGGCTCAGCTTGGTAGAGCGCTTGCTTCGGGAGCAAGAAGTCGCAAGTTCAAATCTTGTCACTCCGACCATTTTAGTGCTATATGCACAAAAAAACAGTCCATTTCGCAAGATTTGGACTGTTTATTGTTTATTTTTCACAAGTCGGCGTTGCTTCAATTTTGCCTGATTCTTATCACAGCGCAAGTTCCCTGACCAAGTGCCCGATTAAGGCTTTTTTCGTGGCATTTTAACCTTTTTTCAAAATTGCTTTTCTTTGCTTACTGCGACTCAAATTTTGAGGGCTGACGGTTATTTTCCGTCAGCCCTTGTTTTCAGCTTTATCTGTATTTAATATTTTATAGAGCAATTCGTAAAGCTGCATTGCCTCGCTTGATTCAAGTCCAACGCATCCGGCAACTTTGGAAGGTACTTCTACGGCTCTTTCCTTGAGTGCTTCGCCGACATCCGTGAGTTTAACGGTAACCGAGCGTTCATCCGTGGTGCTTCTCTTGCGCACAACGTATCCTTTGGATTCAAGGCTTTTTAGTACGGGTGTCATCGTTCCCGAGTCAAGAAACAGCTTTTCGCCAAGCTCCTTGACGGTAATCTCTTTTTTCTCCCACATTACCATCATCGTGATGTACTGCGTGTAGGTCAGATCAAGCTCGTCAAGGTAAGGACGGTATCTTTTTACAACCTCACGCGCGGCGGCATACAGAGGAAAGCAAAGTTGATTTTCCAACTTCAACGCATCGTATTTAAACCCACTCATATAACACCTCCAAGGCTCGTAAATTTATCATTGTTAATTATAACATAAGCGGAGCAAGATATCAACATCAAAATTTGATGATTTTTGGTGCATCCGTAAAGGAACAAATCTGCGCGGTTGCGTTTTTCAAATAGTACACCTCGGTGTTTCCGTCCCCTGCTTTGTACATAGCCTTCAAATTCGGATAAGCATCCAGCATATGCTCCTGTGCCTCGATATTATCGTCAAGCACCGCTTCGGCAGCAACTCTTATCCACCTTCCGTCTTGCGCCATTGCGCTGATCTCAACCTTATGATTGGCTTTCATCTGTTCGGCAACTGCTTTTACCTTACCCGTTTGAATGTAGATGCGTCCGTCAAACAGACTTACCGTACCAAAGGGTCGCACCCTTGGCTGATCGCCTTCTGTCGTTGCGAGAAAATAACATCCGCATGTTTTCAAAAACTCATATACCTCGTTCATCACCGTTCTCCTTTTTTCTTTTATTCAACTATACCTTTGGCAAAAGCGGTAGCTCTCGCAAGATCATCCTCGTTCGGTCTGCCCTTGTGAATTTTTCCGAACTGTCCTCGGCAATGAAAATCTTCATCGGCGACTGCTATATTTACGGTCTTTGCGACCTTTGATACAGGCTTCTTCATCGATTTCATCATAGCCGACGTTCCAAAGCAGACGATTTTGCCGATGTTATCCTTGTTACTGACTATAAAATCCTTTACCGCCTGATCTACGTCGAATGCGTAGTAGGAGCAGCCGAGGAAAAGAATATCCGCCGTTTCTCCAAGTGCGACGGAAACATCCCTTGCATCCACGGATACCGCCTCGGCAATGGCTTCTGCGAGCTTTTTTGTATTACCCGAACGGGTGTAGTATCGAACTGCTATCTTCATATAACGCCTCCGTCAGTTATTGCTCTTTGCTTCTTCGTATGCGGCTCTAACTGCCCTTGCCAATTGGTCGGTACAAGAGGTAGGTCGTCTGCCGCAGGTATTGCCAAGCAATTTTTCTTCGATTTCTTCAACCGTCGCACCTTCGAGCAATTTTGCGATCGCCTTCAGATTTCCGTTGCATCCACCGTAAAATTCAATATTTGTAATGATATTTCCGTCAATATCAAAGGATATGATCTGTGAGCAGGTGCTTTCGGTCTTATATTCGTACCGCATCACAGACACTCCTTGATCGCGTCCTTCAGCTTTTTCATATCGGTCGGCTCAAAGCGGGCGACTATCTCACCGTTTCTGTCAATGAGGAACTTGGTGAAGTTCCATTTGATCTTGCCGTTGTTCTTATAATCCTTATCGGTCTTTTTTACAACACCCGAAAGTATCAGCGCCATAGGAGATTTACCGAAACCGCCGAATTTAGTATTTTCGGTCAGCCATTGATAGAGAGGAATGGCGTTCTCACCGTTTACGTCAACCTTTGCAAACTGCGGAAAGGTAATGCCATAGCGCCCCGTGCAGAAGGAATGAATTTCTTCGTCGTTGCCGGGAGCCTGTTCTCCGAATTGATTACACGGGAAGTCGAGTATCTCAAAACCCTGCTCTGAAAATTCCTCGTACAGATCCTGCAGTTCATCATACTGCGGTGTAAATCCGCATCCCGTTGCCGTGTTTACAATAAGCAATACCTTGCCCCTATAATTCTCCAGAGATACCTCGCTGCCGTCCATTTGCTTTACTTTGAAATCGTATGCGTTCATATCGCACCTCCAAGAAATAATAACTCAATTTAATTGAGTTCAATATATTATATCATATTTCCTTTTCATTGTCAATAATATTTTGCTGTATTATTAAAAATCCATACAGAAAATCTTTCCAAGTCTTTTCTTTGGTACAATATAAGCGTAGCCCTATACCGAGCAAATCGGTATGGCCAGCTAT
>JAZSMC010000051.1:0-17180 GCA_045535705.1 Eubacteriales bacterium | reverse complement strand
TAATGAATAATGAACAATGAATAATGAAGGTGATTTTTCGACCGTGAGTCGAAAAATATTTATTGTTGAAACATCAATGAGGAAATGGGGAAATCGCTTTTAAGTGTTAGTATTCGTCCTTCATCATTCGATTGTTTCAAGCGTTTTTTTATATTGCTTTGCGCTTTTTTTTTGACGTTACTTGTGTTTTTTTCCGAATTTCCCATAATCTATCAAAACTTCTTGATTTGCGTGTCAATATGTGATATAATAGCGGTGTAATCTTATGAAAAGAGGGGACGAAAATGAAAAAACTGATCGCAATTCTTTTATCTGCAATTTTACTTGTGTGTTTTGCCGGCTGCGGCAAACAAGATCTCGTTTTGGATGAAGCCAAAACGTACGAGGTGACCTCGGAAATTCATTCTTTGGATATACGCATCAACGCCGCCGATTTCAAAATTGAACGCGGAGAGGCTTTCTCGGTGGTAAGTAATTTGAAGAATCTTGAAGTGAATGAGAAAGACGGTCGTCTGACGGTGATAGATTCAACGAAAACGAAAGTGCAATTGATCCACGATACCACGTACGAGGACGCCATGTTGACCGTATACGTTCCCGACGGGGCTGTGTTTGAAGCCGTTCGTCTTGAAACGGGCGCGGGAAGATTTGCCATCGACACCCTATCTGCCAAGACGCTGGATTTTAAATTTGGCGCAGGGGACGTGTCCATTGGTACGCTCGTTGCCACAAAATCTGCCGAGATTGAAGGCGGAGCAGGCTCCGTGACCGTATCGGACGGCGCACTGAATGATCTTGAACTGGAGATGGGCGTGGGTGAGCTCGATCTGACTTCGGCATTCAGCGGAAACTGTAAGCTGGAGATGGGGGTTGGTAATTCCAACATCACCTTGATCGGAAATTTAGAGGATTACGATTTGGAAATCGAAAAAGGTCTTGGAGCAATTTCCGTTGACGGTAGGGACGTTTCCGATTTCCACATTAGCGGAAACGGAACGGCAAACGTCGAGATCAGTGGCGGAGTCGGTTCGATCAACGTCAATTTTGATGCGTTAAAAGCGGAATAAACTTCATAAGAATTTGACGAGGTGATTAAGGTGATAGATGTTACGGCTTGGATGAATGACTTTTTGCAAAAGTTAAATCAAAAATTTGAAAATCGTGTGTGGTTTGTTGGCTTACAGGGAAGTTATGGCCGCGGGGAAGCTCATGACACGAGCGATATTGATGTTGTCGTAATACTGGATGAACTGTCCGCCTCGGATATTGAAGCTTACAATGCAATGCTCGACGGTTTACCGCACAGAGGTCTGATTTGCGGATTCTTGTCGGGCAAAAATGAAATTTTAAATTGGGAGCCTTCCGATCTTTTTCAGTTTTATTATGACACAACTCCGATAAGAGAAAGTCTTGACGAATTGCTTACGGCAATTGATGATGCTACTGTCAACAGGGCGATCAAAATCGGTGCCTGCAACATCTATCATGGATGTGTGCATAATATGCTGCACGAAAAGAGTGATGAAATTTTGCGGGGACTATACAAATCCGCCTCTTTCGTTGTGCAGGCAATTATATTTCAGCAGACCGGAAAATACATCAAACATCAACAAGAATTGCTATCGGTGGTTTCGCCTGTTGAACGGGTTATCGTTCGTAACTTTTTGAATTTGAAAAATGGTGGATCGATTGATTTTTGCGCAATGTCCGAAGCATTACTTGCTTTTGCAAAAAAATGGATTGTTGAAAGTCATAAATTTCAATTTGCCGAATAAAGAGGGAACCGCTTTGGAATTACTTACAGAAATATTATTTGAGGTATATGGAGAACTGATGTTTCTGATCGTACCCGAAAAGAAGAGGAGAACGTTATGAAAAAGTGGAATTTAATCACATCAATATTTCAGATTGCGGTCGGCATCGCTGCAATCGTTGCGTATATCGTGATTGCCGCTTCGGGAGAACCCATTGGCAGATGGACGGTTACGCTGATTCTGGCAATTGCATTTTTAGTCATTGGTGTGATCGGTGTGATCGACTATAAAAAGTCAAATCAAAAGCACTCGTAGTCGGTCTTTTTAGCATTGATTCGCCGGAATCAATACGGATGGATCCAATCGAATCAACAATCCAAAGAGAAGCACGCAAAGGAGCCCCTGCAGTAGCTTTGCGAGAAAATAGGGGCGGAGATTCAGCTTTCGTCCGTCGCAGATCGCCAAAAGCTGACAGTGGACGGAAAGTCCCGACCATCCTGCAGCGAAGGCAGAAAGTCCCGCCGCTACCAGGGGCATCTGCAGTGCAGACGCGGCGCTGACGCCCCCCGACAGCTCAAATACGCCGAAGACGGCGGCTTTGATGGCGGCGGACGCGCCAAACCGATCCAGTACCAGATTCAACGTTCCCACCAATGCGGAAAAGAAGATCACGTAGGCGCAGATCAATAGGATCCCTCGGCAGGAGGATCCCACCGCACCCGTGAATAGTTGCACCGTGTTGGGCTTGGCGGAAGGTGAGAGCTTCGAAGGCGGAACCGTTTGCGTTCCGCTCCTTTTTTTGCTTGGAAAATGCGTGAAGATCAACCCGATGAGCAATTGGGAAAGCAGGACGGTAGCGTATAGAACCAGCCCGAATTTGTGATTCCCCCAGAGCGACACGCCAACCGCGTTGATGAGAAATGCGGAGGACGGATTGGTGGAAAACAGCAGGATCCGTTGCACGTCGTCCTCGGTCAAGCGTTGGTTGTCCAGTGCGCTGACGGCGCATTTGGCTCCAACGGGGAATCCGCAGAGCATCCCCAGAAGCAGAGCGGAGCAACCGTCTTCGGGAAGCCGAAAGATCTTTTTCAGGATCGGTGCGATAGGATGGAGCAACGCGGCGCCGATCCCCCCCGAAACGATCAGCTCCGAGATCACCATAAACGGGAATAGGGACGGAATGACCGTTTTGGCGCATAGCCGCAGCCCCCGTGTCATGTACTCCATGGCGATCTCGGTGTTCCGCAAAATGAGGAACAGACAGAATAAGCTGAACCATCCAAATAAAAGCTGCCCCCAAGTGAGATGAAGGATCTCGCTTTTTTCTTTTCTCGGCGCTACGTGTTCTGTCATGCTTCCTCGCTCCTTTGCATAAAATACGATAGTATATACTGCTTTTTTGAATAAAACTTTTCTGTAGTACGGTGTTTACTCTAAAACTTGATGAAACAAATACGATTCGTTCCTCTTGCTTTCAACGATTCCTTTATCATAACCTTTAGCGATTATGATAGAATGAAAATTGATTGTTGAAACGATCAACTTCATTAGCCTTCTCCAGTGGGAGAAGGTGGCAGCCGAAGGCTGACGGATGAGGTGTTTCTTGATAATGTTGATTTTTTGACTCCTCATCCACCGCTACCGCGGTCCCCCTTCTCCCACAGGAGAAGGCTAGCAAAGCGAGTCGGATGAGATGTAGTAAGATTTTCTAAAGATTTAGAATTAACGATACCATACAAACGAAAAAATATATTCTAAAATGAATTAGTATAATTTACTCTGCGCATGTGACGTTTATGACATCGCGCGGAAGAATTGCGCCGTTAAGAGGGGGCTCTTATGAAATTTCAAGTCAGAAAACCAAGTGCCGTGGGGCGTTTTCACGTATCCGATCTGCTTTCAACGGGAGAAACGGTGGTGATGTACGGTGACCGCCGAATTACCGTTCAAGGCTGCAGGAGGATCTTGGCGTATGCTCCAACCGAGATTCGGTTGCAGTTAAAGCATTGCGTTTTGTCGGTGAGAGGGAATGAATTGATCTGCAGCTGCTTTTCGGGGGGATGCACCACCTTGCAGGGCAGGATCCTTTGCGTGGAGTATCAAAAAAACAAAGGAGGCGTTGGAAAATGAACCCAATACTGTTTTTGTTCGGGTACTGTAAAATTTTCGCCGATGCGGTAGAAGCTCCCAGACTTCTGACTCTATGCTTGGAATACAGCTTTCCGTTCAGCGGATTCGAGGGGGGAGAGGACGGAAGCGTTTCCATTCTTTGCCCATGGATAACGGCACGGAAGTTGATCCGCTTGGCAAAAGAGAGAAACATTTCGCTGAAGATCGAAAAAAAGGGTGGAATTCCAAACCTTTTGAAGCGCAGGATCCGTCGGTACGGTCTGTTGATCGGTGGGATCTGCGGCGCGTTGCTGATCTTTCTTTCGGGACGGCTGGTGTGGGATGTTCGAGTCACGGGCAACGAAACTTTAACGGCGGCACAGATCGTTGAGGAATTGAACGCCTGCGGCTTTGGCGTTGGAAGCTCCTTGAAAAATTTTCATGCGGGTGAGTTGGAAAATCGCGTGCTGTTGCAGTCGGATTCATTGGCATGGATCTCGGTCCATATGGACGGTACCGTTGCCATGGTGCAGGTTTTGGAAAGCGCGGAACGTCCCGAGGACACCCCCAAAAAGCCTGCCAATTTGGTGGCATCCCGTGACGGCCAGATTGAATCTGTGGAATTATACCGCGGAGATTGCGTGGTCAAGGTGGGGCAAGCGGTTCGGCAGGGGGATCTCTTGGTCAGCGGAATTTACGATAGCCAGACTGTAGGAGTCCGTTTCACCAGGGCGGCGGGGAACATTCTCGCAAGAACCGAGCACTTGTTTCGGGTGGAGATTCCATTGAATACCACTGAAAAAGTCTATTTGAAGGAACAAAAAAGCGGAATTTGGCTGAATTTTTTTCAAAAATCGTTAAAAATTTTCAAAAGTACTGGAAATGAGGTGGGTGCTTGTGATATAATAATAATGGAAAACCATTTTTCGGGCTTTGGATCGCAGGAGATCCCCATTTGGCTGACCGTGGAGAACAGCCGATACTATGAGGAAGTACCCGTGAGACGCTCCGAGGACGAGGCGTTGGAACTGGCTTACGCGCAACTGGAAATCGAGATGGGGACGTTGTCCTCGGACGCGCAGCTGTTGCGAAAAGAGATCGTCACAACGCTGACGGAGGATGCTTTGATCTTGGATTGTACGGTTCTTTGTATTGAAAACATCGCAGAACAATTGGAATTTGAGGTGGTCACAAGTCCGTGATCTACGTCGAGGAAAGGATGCTTATGAATCGAAAAATTATCAAAATGGAAACCACCGACGCAACGGCAAAGATCTTTGGAAGCTACGATAAAAACGCCATTCTCATAGAGGAGCATTTTGGCGTTACGGTTCGGAATCGGAGCAGTGACGCGGGGGATTCCATCGTCATCGAGGGAGAGCGTGAGGGTGCGGTTTCCGCGGCGGCGCAGTGTATCTCTTATCTGCAGGATCTTTCGGGGAAGACCGACGTGCTGTCCGAGCAATCGGTGCAATACGCCATCGACATGATCTCCGCGGGGCAATCCAAGGAGCTGGCAGAGTTGGGCGACGAGTGCATCTGCCTAACCGTCAAGGGAAAGCCCGTCAAGGCAAAAACGGTTGGACAGAAGCGGTACGTGGACGCCATCCGAAAAAACACCATTATTCTCGGTGTCGGACCTGCGGGTACGGGAAAAACGTTTCTTGCCGTTGCTATGGCAGTTCGAGCGTTGCGGGAAAAGCAGGTCAGCAGGATCATTCTCACCCGTCCCGCCATCGAAGCGGGAGAGAAGCTGGGCTTTCTTCCGGGAGATCTGCAAAGCAAGATCGATCCCTACCTTCGTCCGCTTTACGATGCGCTTTACGAAATGATGGGAGCGGAAAATTACCAAAGATTGGTGGAAAAGGGAACCATTGAGATCGCACCGCTGGCATATATGCGCGGAAGAACGTTGGATGATTCGTTCATCATTCTGGACGAAGCCCAGAACGCCACGCCCGAACAGATGAAGATGTTTCTCACCCGTCTGGGATTCAATTCCAAGGCAGTGGTAACGGGAGATCTGACACAGACCGATCTTCCCAGAGGACAAAAAAGCGGACTGTCCATTGCCGTGAAGATCCTTTCGGGGATCGAGGATATCGGCATCCACCAATTCACCGAAAAGGACGTGGTTCGCCACAGATTGGTGCAAAAGATCATCGAGGTCTACGAAAAATACGACAGAGATCAGCTTCGGAGGGAAAAAGAGCTTGCCGAGCAAAAAAAGCAACGGTTCCGCGCGGAGCGAGGCATTGAATCCAAGGACAAGAGAGGAAACTGACGTGAACAGAAAAATGAAACTGAAGATTGATTTTGAAAACAACCAGACCGCTATTCCCATCACCTACCATCTGAAAATGTTGGTGCGTGCGGCGATAGAAGCGACATTGGATTACGAACAATACGGCAACCCCGTTGAGGTGTCGGTCAGCTTCACCGACGACGAAAACATCCGCGTTTTGAACCGCCGATTCCGCAACGTGGATCGCTCCACCGACGTGCTGTCCTTCCCTCTGTTTGATTACGAGGGAGCCGAGGACGAGCCACCCGTGGACGAGCTGATGGGGATGCTGGGGGATATCGTGATCTCTCTGGAAACCGCAAAGCGCCAAGCCGAGGAATACGGACATAGCTTTGAGCGTGAGGCGGCGTTCCTTTGCGTACATTCCACCCTGCATCTGCTTGGCTACGATCACGAAACGTGCGAGGAAGACGAAGCAGATATGCGTCGCCGTCAATCCGAGATCCTGGACGGCATGGGGCTGTCCGTTCGTACATAAGAGATGGCTATGTTGGATTGGAAATACCGCCCGAAAACCGACGAGGAACGGGTGGCTGAAACCGAAAAAAAGGAGCAAAAAGAGCGGGAAAAAGAAGAAAAGCCCGAGGGCTTTGCATCAAAAAACGCCAAGACCATCACCTTTACGGTGATGTTGGTGCTGTTTCTTGCGTTTTTAGGTCCCGTCAGTGTGTTCACCGTCTATCGGCAGATCTCCAAAGCAGAGGAAAACCAAGGCGTTGAGATCACCGAAGCCGACGTGATCGAGTTGAAGCGCTTGGGGGCGGCTTTGACTATGGATCATCTGCGTTACTATCGCGGCGTCGAGAGTGACGGACAGTACGCGGTCACTTATCTGATCCGTACCGACGATTTTATTATTCACGCCGCGCAGGCAAAGGCAACGGGTGATATACAAGTGCTGCTGACCGACGTGGAAACGGGCGATCAGATCGACGTGATGACCGATGACGTAGAAGCTTTTTTTGATTCTCATTGAAGGAGAAAGGATTTTTTTACAGAATGAAAAGAACGGGATTTATCGCAATCGTGGGACGCCCCAACGTGGGAAAATCCACCTTGCTCAATCAAATTCTGGGAGAAAAGATCGCCATCGTTTCTTCCAAGCCCCAAACCACCCGAAATCGGATCTTGGGGATCGAAACCAGAGGGGAAGATCAGTTCGTATTTATTGACACGCCCGGGATCTTTGAGTCCAAGAACTCCTTGGGAGATTATATGGTGAAGACCGCCAACAGTGCCATGCTGGATTGTGACGCCGCCGTGCTGATGGCGGACGCAGACTTTGCGCCGGGAGCGGTGGAAGAAAAGATCATTGCGTCAGCCAAACGGGCAGAGATCCCGCTGATCTTAGCTTTGAACAAGGTGGATCTTTGCCGTCGGGAAAAGATCGCGGAAACCATTGCCGCATACGCCGCATTGCATGATTTTCACGCTGTGGTTCCCATTTGCGCCAAAAACGGTAAGTACGTCAACGAATTGCTGGATGAGTGCAAAGCCTTTTTGCACGAGGACGAATGGATCTTTGAGGAAGATATGATCACCGATCAGACGCAAAGACAAATGGCGTCCGAGATCATCCGTGAAAAGATCCTGCGTAATCTGGACAGAGAGGTTCCTCACGGGATCGCGGTGGTGATCGAGGAATACAGAGAAGAAGAAACCATGGTCTCCATCCGCGCCGAGATCTTTTGCGAAAAGGAATCTCATAAGGGGATTTTGGTTGGAAAGAACGGTGAAACCTTGAAGCGGATCGGCTCTTACGCACGTCAGGATTTGGAAAAATTGTTGGATACCAAGGTTTATTTAAATCTTTGGGTAAAGGTCAAAGAGAATTGGCGAGATTCTCAAAGAGGAATTTTGAATTTCGGTTACAGCGAAACGTAAGAAAACGCAAGAAAAAGAGAGGGGGACTCCGATGCCAAAGCATGAAGCCGTTGACGGCGTTGTGGTACGCGTGCGGGATTCGGGAGATCGCAATCGGTATCTGTCGATTTTGACAGCCGAAAAGGGAAGGATCTCCATGCTGTCCCATGGGAGCCGTTCGGTTCGCAGTCCCCAGATCGCGGTGAGTCAGCTATATACCTACGGGAATTTTGAGTATTACACAAAGGGCACCGTCAATATCCTCAAGGGGGGGACCGCGATCCAGCCCTTTTACGGCTTGAGCGCCGACATTGACCGCCTCAATCTGGCGGCGTACCTTTGCGACGTGACCTGCGAATTGACCGACGAAGGCGAGGAAGCGGGGGGGATGCTTCGATTGCTGTTGAATTCTCTCCACGCCGTTAGTCTGGAGCTTTATCCGCAGGAGATCATCAAGGGGGCGTTTGAATTGCGCGCCGCTGCGGATTCGGGGTACGCGCCCGATCTTTCGGGGTGCGCCGTGTGCGGATGCCGGAATGCGGATCCGTTTTATCTGGACGTGATAAACGGCGCTATTCTGTGTGCCGATTGTCGGTCATCCGTGAAGGAGATCCCCGAGTCGGACGTTTACGCAGACGAGCTGCGTGAGGCACGGATCATTGGGATCCTCTCGCCGGCGGTCAGCGCCGCCTTCCGATACTGCTTGTCCGCGCCGCTGGAGCGTCTGTTTTCTTTTGAACTGAAAGAACCTGACGATCTGAAGAGCTTTTCCAAGCTGTGCGAAACTTATCTGCTGTCCCATATCGGGCACGGATTTGATTCGTTGAACTTTTATCACACTATGCGAACGAAATAAAGGAAATTGATATGAGCTTTTCCGAAAAGACCTTAATTACGTTAGAATTTGATAAGATCAGAGAGCTGCTTGCCGAATGCGCCTTGACAGAGGGCGCGGTGGGGCAGGCGCTTTGTCTGACGCCATCCGACGACGAGGTGGAGATCCTGCGCCGTCTGGCGCGAACCACCGATGCCCGTCGGCTGACCGATGTGAAGGGAATGCCCCCCTTCGGTACCGTGAAAGAGATGACGGGGGCTTGTGACCGTGCCGAAAAGGGAGCGGTGCTTTCCACAAGAGAGCTTCTGGACGTGGCGGCGCTGTTGCGCTCGGCGCGAACGTTACTGGATTATAACCAAGTCAACCGCACTTTTCCAACGTCCTTGGACGAGATCTTTGAGAGATTGTTGCCCAACCGAAGCCTTGAGGAACGGATCACCCGTTCCATTTTGGCAGAGGATATGATCGCGGACGAAGCCAGCCGAGAGCTGGCGGAGATCCGCAGAAAGATCAGAGATGCCAACAACCGTATCAAGGAAACTCTGCAACGGTATATCAGCGGATCTTATTCGAAGGTGCTTCAGGAAAATCTGATCACCACAAGAAACGGGCGCTACGTGGTTCCCGTAAAGATCGAGCATAAAAACGAGATCAAGGGACTGATCCACGATACGTCGGCTTCGGGAGCAACCATTTTCGTGGAGCCAATTTCCGTGGTGGAAGCCAACAACGAGCTTCGCATGCTCCAATCCAAAGAAGAACATGAAATTGAGCGTATTCTTTCGGCTCTGTCGGCGGACGTCAGCACCGCGTCGCAATCGTTGTATCTGAATTATTTGAATATTACCGATCTGGCGTTTTGCTTTGCCTGCGGCGAGCTTTCCTCGCGAATGAACGCCTGCGCTCCCGCGCTTTCCAAGGACGGCGTGATCGATCTTCGCCGTGCAAGACATCCGCTGATCGACAAGAAAAAGGTCGTCCCCACCAACGTCCGTATGGGCGGAGATTACGACACCTTGATCATCACAGGCCCCAACACGGGTGGCAAAACGGTTACGCTGAAAACGCTGGGGCTTTTCGCGTTGATGACGCAAGCGGGCTTACACATTCCCGTAGATCCCGAATCCTCGGTTCGGGTATTTGAAAAGGTGCTGGTTGACATCGGAGACGAGCAAAGCATCGAGCAATCGCTTTCCACCTTTTCGTCCCATATGGTGAATATCGTATCCATCATGAACGAGGTAGATGACCGTTCGCTCTGCTTGTTTGATGAGTTGGGCGCGGGCACCGATCCCGTGGAAGGTGCGGCGTTGGCGATAGCGGTCATCGAGTCGGTGAGAGAGGCGGGAGCAATGTGTGCCGCCACCACCCACTATACCGAATTGAAGACCTTCGCTTTGAACACCCCGGGGGTGCAAAATGCTTCATGTGAATTTGACGTGGTGTCCCTGAAGCCTACCTATCGGCTGATCATCGGGACACCCGGCAAATCCAACGCTTTCGCGATTTCTTCCAAGCTGGGATTGTCGGACTCTATCATTGCGCTGGCAAAACGTCACGTGGATTCCGATCATCAAGAGTTTGAAAAGGTCATCGAGCAATTGGAAGCCACACGTTTGGAAGCCGAGCGCAATCGGGAAGATGCCCTGCGACTCCGCGAGGAATATGAAAGAAAGAGCAGGGAATCCGAGGCTGAGATCGCGCGTATGAAGCAAGAGGCGGCACGGGAGATCGAGCAGAACCGCAGGAAAGCGCAACAAATGCTGGACAGCGCGAGAGCGTCCAGTGAGTTTGTATTTTCCCAATTGGAAAAAGCCAAAAAAGCAGAGGAAGCCAAGCGCTTGCGCCGGGATCTGGATGATCTGCGCCGTTCGGTACGGGCGGAATTGCGCCGCAGTGACGATGCCGCCGATCCCGTAGAGGAACGGAAGAACACCAAATACGTCCTGCCCAGAGCCCTTCGCAAAGGAGATTGGGTGTATCTGGTAAACATTGACAAGGAAGGCGTGGTGCTGGATCTGCCCGATAAGAGCGGCTCCGTTCTGGTGCAGGCGGGGATCATGAAGACCAGAACCAAGCTTGCCAATCTCCAATTGATCGAGGAAGAAGCCAAGGTGATGCAAAACGGCACGGTCACCCCTGCGGCAGGCTACCGCGTGCAGATCAGTCGGGATTTTCGCGATGAGATCGACCTGCGGGGACTTTTGGGAGATGAGGCATGGCAACAGGTGGATAAATATCTGGATGAGGCGTTGGTTGCGGGATTTTCAAAGGTACGCCTGATCCACGGAAAGGGAACGGGGGCTTTGAAAAACGCCTTATGGCAACGCTTGAAGCAGGATAAACGGATCAAAAGCTACCGAATCGGACAGTACGGAGAGGGTGACGGCGGTGTGACCGTCGCGGAATTGAAGTGATTTTTTTCAAGAAAAAACCATATTCTTAAAAAAAAGAGAAAAAAATAAAAAAATCTATTGCAATTTTGTTTGGAATATGTTAGAATATATAAGTATGATTACCGTCGTATTCGATGCCGAAGGAGTTCGGCTTTCGCAGTCGGAATAAGAAATTACTGGAGGTTTAATATGAACACACTCACTGCTATGCTGGCGGAAACCGCCGAAAAAGCGTCCACCGCCACCGTTTTTACTTGGATCTTGGGAATTGTTGTGATTCTCTTGGCGGTTGGGATTTCCATTGTGGTTGCCATGCAATCCACCCAGGAAAAGGGACTTTCGGGCACCATTTCGGGTAGCTCCGCCGATAGCTTTTTTGGCAAGTCCAAGACCATGACCAAGGATCGTCTGCTTTCCCGCATCACCCTCATTGCGTCCATCGTATTCGTGGTGTTGGTGCTGGCTATGGTGATTTTGGTTACTTCCACCATCGGCGCATAATTAAAAAATCAATCAAAAGGGTTCTGTGTCAAGCGCTAAGATCGGATCTGGCGTTTGTTGCAGAACCTTTTTTCGATAATCCATTGCATTTTGGCGTGAAATATGGTATAATATACGCAACGGCTGTAATTTAAAAATGTATTTTCGGAAATAAACGGAAGGAAACGGCAAAAGCTGTAATGCGAAAATGAAAGAGAATCATTTTATATTAAAAACCTTGGATCGTGCGCTGGATTTTGTTCTGAATTTTTTCTCGGCATACGTGGCGTATTACTGCGTAAAAATATGGTATCATCCATGGTTTGATCTTCCCGATACAGAGGTGATCTTGACAAGCTGTACCATCTGTCTGCTGGCATTGTTTTTATATAGCTATTACAACGTCTACAGACCTATGCGTACCCAAGGAAGGGCTTATTTTTTGAGTCGTATTTTCTTTGTAAACCTGATCGTGGCAGGTGTTTGCACAGCCTTGGTTCTGATCCTGCATAAGGAAGTGTATTCCTATTATCTTGTTTGGTTGTTCCTGGCGGAAGCGTTGAGTCTGCTTTTGTTGATGACCAAAAAGCTCTCCATGATGAGCATTTTGCATCATCTGCGTTCCAATCGTAAGAACGTCAAATATATTTTGGTGGTGACCGACAGCCAGGAAATGGTGGACAGTTATATGGAGGAGATCCACCGGAATCCTCAATTCGGTTATTCGGTGATCGGTTACGTTGGAAATTTGAACGTGGTCGGCTTGCCTCACCTTGGAACCACGGCGGATCTGGATCAGATCATTCGGGAGTTCTGCCCCGACGAGGTCGTGATGGCGTTTGAAACGGTTCGCAAAAAGGTGATCACAAAGTATATCTCTATTTGCAACGATAATTGCTGTAAGGTGCTGTTCGTTCCCGCTATTTGCGGATATTTCCGTGCGCCCAGGCAGGTAACGGGGATGGGCAATCTGCCTTTGATCGATATTCGGAGCAATCCTTTGGATAACCCCACTAACCAAGCGGTCAAGCGGATTATGGATATCGTGATCTCCCTTGCGTTGATCGTGGTAACGTCCCCCTTGATGCTTATAACTGCCATCGGCGTAAAGCTGTCCTCGCCCGGTCCCATTCTGTTCCGTCAGACTCGTGTGGGAAAGAACAATCAGCCGTTCACCATGTATAAATTCCGTTCCATGCGTGTCAACGATGCGGAGCAAACGGGATGGTCCCACGAGGGAGATCCCCGAAAGACTCGTTTTGGCGCCTTTATCCGCCGGTTTGCCTTGGACGAGCTTCCCCAGTTTTTCAACGTACTGAAAGGGGATATGAGCTTGGTAGGGCCTCGCCCGGAAGTGCCGTTTTACGTGGAAAAATTCAAAAAGGAAGTTCCGCTTTATATGCTGAAGCATACGCTTCGTCCCGGTATCACGGGATTGGCGCAGGTGAAAGGACTCCGCGGAGATACCTCTATTGCAGACCGTATCGAGGAGGATATCAACTATATTGAGCATTGGAGCTTTTGGGGGGATGTTCGGATCCTGTTGCTGACACCGTTTAAGGCGGTCAATCGTCACGAAAATTATGCGAAGCAGGAAAACGCTCACGCAAAACGCCAGGAAGAGAAGGAAAAGAGAACCTACGTGGCAGGCACGGGAGTCCGTTCGGAGAAGCTTTCCTCTGAAAATGAAATAAAGAACACGCAAACGACTCTAAACGACGAAAATGGAAACTAACGCGATGAAAACTGTCAAGATATTGTATGCGGCATCCACCGCATCCCATCTCCAACGGTTTCATCAGCCCTATCTGAAGGCGTTGGGCGAGGAATTCACGATTCAAACCATGGCGAATGGGGACGGCGTGGATTTCAACGTGCCGTTTCAAAAGAGTGTTTTCAGTGTCAAAAATATAGGCGCTTTGAGGATCATACGAAAAATTCTCAAAAAAGAACGGTTCGACGCCGTGATCTTAAATACCTCTTTGGCGGCGTTTTTGATCCGCGTGGCTATGGTGGGGATGCGGCAGCGTCCCAAGGTGTTGAACATCGTTCACGGATATTTGTTTGATTCCCCCCAAAAGGAAAAAAAGGATCGTTTGATGTTGCTTTGTGAAAAGCTGACCGCGCGTTACACGGATGAGATCGCGGTCATGAACCAAGCGGACTTGAAGATCGCCGAAGAACACCGTTTGTCAAGGGGACGGGTGCATTTCGTGGATGGCATGGGCTTTACGCTCTCCCGTGAAGTATGCGTGCCGAACAAAGCCCTGCGGCAGGAAATTGCGGCGGACGGTTCCTATTTGTTGACCTTCGTTGGAGAATTGAGTCAACGAAAGAATCAGATCTTTTTGATCCGATGCGTTGCCCGCTTGCGCGCCATCGGAATCCCCGTTTCGCTGATGTTGGTAGGAGAGGGTGCCGAGCGAGGTGTGTTAGAATCGGAAATTGCCAAGCTGGGGATTTCTCAATTCGTCACTTTAACGGGGAATCAAGAGCCGGTGGCGCCCTATCTTGCCATCACGGATCTATACGTTTCTGCCAGCCGTATCGAGGGCTTGCCCTTCAATCTTATGGAAGCCATGGCGTTGGGACTTCCCATCGTTGCGTCGGATTGCAAGGGGCAGACGGACCTGCTGAAATCGGTTCCAAATTGCACGTATCCTTTAGAGGACGAGGAAGCGTTCTGCAATGCTGTCAAGCAGACGTATGAAGCAAATTTGCGAGGAATCGGTTCCGTTACCTACCCGCATCTGCAAAAATACACGTTAGACGCAGTTCTTGGACCCAATCTCAATCTTATGAAAGGCTTTTTGAACTATGAATCAAGAAAGGCTTGAAAAATTACGGGCGTATTTTGCAAGCAAATGGTATATTCTCACCGTTTCGCTTCTGGTAATTCTGGCGCATACCACGGTATTCGTCAACGGACGGATGCTGCTCGGCGGCTACCAGGAATTCATATTCGGCGGACTCATGCTTCTGCTTGCATCCTTTGGATGCTTCGTTTGCACGGATCTCCGCTTTATGATCATGCCCTTTATCACCTTTATTTTTCTGGTGACGCTGGAACATTCTCCCAACGTCCCCGATTACAGTCTTTTCTATATTCAGCCACTACCACTTACCTTGATCATTCTCTTTGCTTGCGTGTTGTTTGGCTCCATGATTTGGTTTGCGGTGAAGAACCGTAAAAATGCCAATCCTATCTCATGGAAGGGAAGCGCATTCCTTGGTATGGTTGTTTTTTGCGGTGGATTGCTGATCAACGGATTTTTCTCGTCCCAATATACATTTTCCGATACCCTCTATCCCATCTCTTTTTTGCTTTCTCTTTTGGGCGTGTATCTCTTGTTCGCCCTATTCATCCGTTTTGACGGATCGTCCATGGAGTATTTCATGACTTGCTTGTTGGCAACGGGGTTGATCATTTGCGCGGAACTGTTGTTGGCGTACGTCACGGGGGGAGTACGGTTTGATGAAGGCGGAAATCTGATCAAGGAAAGCGTGATGCTGGGATGGGGCGTTTGGACTGCCATTGGCGGAATGTTGGTGTTCCTCATGCCCGTATGCTTCTATTTTGCCCATTCCCATGCCCACGGTTGGGTGTATTATCTGCTCGGTTTGTTGGAATACGTATGTATTTTTCTGTCGCAGAGCCGCGGCGCGCTGCTGTTCGGCACTGCCGTTTTGGGGCTGTGCGTGTTGGTGCTGTTCTTTGACGGCAAAAACCGAAAGAGTAACCGCATCATCACGGGCGTGATCCTGTTGGCTGGCGTTTTGGGTGTGATCCTGCTTTGGAACCGCTTGGCTGGAATTGTGAATAACTATCTGGAATACGGTTTTAGCGACAACGGCAGATACGATAAATGGCGCGTGGGCTGGAGCAACTTCCTGAAAGCCCCCGTCTTTGGCTCGGGCTTTTACACCACCTTCGAGTACGGCGATTGGGAAAAGGCGGTTTATCCTTACCTCTATCACAACACGCTGATCCAGATCCTCTCGTCCTGCGGTGTGGTTGGAATGGCGGCGTACCTTTACCATCGGTATACCACCGTTCGCTTGGTATTCGTCAAGCGCAATCCCATGAAGCTGTTCCTCGGCATCGGAATTCTCGGCTTGATCTCCTTTAGTCTGCTGGACGTGCTGTTTTTTAACACTTATCCCACCATTATCTATTCATTGATGCTGTTGTTTATGGAAAAGAGCGAATTGCTCCACGGAAAGGACGGAACGGTATGATCATTCGCTTGCATTGGATCTCTAATCTGTTTCGACGGGAATTTCAAAGGAATTGCTTGATCCTCGGCAGCATATTTTTGATCCTTCCGTTGCTGATTCTTCTTCTTTTGGACGCGTTTCACGCGGTTTTCGTGATCCCGCTCTTGGCATTGAATCTATTGGGCTTTTTCTCTCTGCTGTTGGGATATCCCCGTAAAGCGGAATTTCGGAACGGCGTGTTGACTTATACGGAAAATTACGAAATTTCCAAGGGAGAGCGCCGTCGGCTTCATTTTCGGATCACCGAGATCCGTCAGGTGGAGTATATCCAAAACAAATTAGAGAAGCGACTGAATATCGGTAGACTTCGTTTCCGAGGGACTGCGGAGATCGAGCCGGCGCAAGCCCTAAAGGAAAGAAAGATCGTCTTTTTTGAGCTTTGCGGAATTCCGGATTTTGAATCCTTTTCCGAGTGTCTGGAAAAGGAATTGCCGGAGAAAGCGCATATATAAAAACAAGGCTGTGTCGTTCTCCGAAAAGTATTGAAGTTATAAAAAGCCTTCTCCTGTGGGAGAAGGGGGACCGCGCCAGCGGTGGATGAGGAGTCCATATGATACCGTACAATAAAAAACTTGTTTCCAACGCAAGAACTTTAAGAAAAAATATGACCCCCGAAGAAAAGCATTTGTGGTATGATTTCCTGAAAAAACTTCCCATGAACGTCAGACGGCAACACAATATCGAAAATTATATCGTTGACTTTTACATAGCGGAAAAGAAAATCGTTATCGAGGTAGATGGAAGACAACATTTATTGCTTGAACATAAAGAAGCCGACGAACAAAGAGATTCGGTTTTATCCACTTGGGGGATTACTGTTTTGCGATATTCCAACGATAGCATACGAAATCGTTTTGAGGCTGTTGCGGTTGATATTTTACAACATTTGGGGTTGGTCTTTTCCGATCTTAAGCCTTGATGCTAACACCTCATCCGTCAGCCTCCGGCTGCCACCTTCTCCCACTGGAGAAGGCTTGGCAAGTCGGATCGTAGCCATGTCGTTCTGTGAGCCAAGGAGTTGTGTGATGAAATTGTCTTCCTAAGACCGCTTGGCCTCCGACTTATATTTGGGGTTGGTTTTTTCCGATCTTAAGCCTTGATGCTAACACCTCATCCGTCAGCCTCCGGCTGCCACCTTCTCCCACTGGAGAAGGCTTGGC
>JAZSMC010000046.1:0-2966 GCA_045535705.1 Eubacteriales bacterium | reverse complement strand
ATGGCAAGCACCACCAAGATCATGACCGCACTGACGGCGCTGGACTCGATGCCCATTGATACGGTGATCACGGTGGACGCCCGTTCGGTTGGCGTGGAAGGTTCATCCATCTATCTGACCGAGGGGGAATCCCTGACCTTGGAGCAATTGCTTTACGCTCTGCTGTTGGAGTCTGCCAACGATGCCGCCACCGCCATTGCCGTGGGTGTTTCGGGCAGTGTGGAAGCCTTCGCAGACCTGATGAACGAAAAAGCCACCGAGATCGGACTGACCGAAACGCAATTTCAGAACCCGCACGGGTTGGATGCGGAAGGACATTACACCACGGCGCGGGAGCTTGCGAAAATCGCCGCTGTCGCGTTACAAAACCCTTGTTTTTCCACCATGGTTTCCACCCGCAAGACCACCATTCCCCACGACGGCACCGACGGCGTTCGTTTGTTGGTGAACCACAATAAGCTGCTTCGGGAATACGAGGGAGCCATCGGTGTGAAAACGGGATTTACCAAAAAGAGCGGCAGATGCTTGGTGTCGGCGGCGCAACGAAACGGCGCAAAATTGGTGGCTGTCACGCTTCACGCTCCCGACGACTGGCGGGATCATTCCGCCATGCTGGACTACGGATTTTCTCAAATGGAATCGGTGGAGCTATGTGACGCGCACCAGATCTGCACGCCCATTTCGGTGGTTGGCGGAGATTCCAACGCCGTATTCATCAGCAACGCCCAAGGCTTGACGGTTGCCATACCCAAAAATCATTCCGAGATCAAAAAAACGGTGGAAGCCCCCCGATTTCTCTATGCATCGGTGGATGCGGGAGAAACGGTTGGGAGAGTTCTCTATCAATGTGATCTGGACGGCGACGGAAAAGCCGAAACCATCGGAGAAGTCCCCTTGACCGCTCAAAGCGGCGTGGCGCGAACGCAAGTGAAAAAAGGATTTTGGCAATGGCTGAAATCCCTGTTTGGACGCTGATCAAGGAGTATATAATAGAAAGGAAGTGTTCCACATGGCAGAGCCCATCAGATTGCAAAAATATTTTTCGGATTGTGGGATCCTTTCCCGACGCGCCGCCGAAGCCGAGATCCTGGCAGGGCGCGTGTTGGTGAACGGGATCCCCGCCCGATTGGGTGACAAAGTAGATCCCGAAGCTGATCTTGTGGAGTACCGCGGAAAAGCAGTGCTTCCCCGTCTGGACAAGCCTCACTACTACGTGATACTGAACAAACCGCGTGGCATCGTCACCACTGCCCGTGACGAAAAAGGGCGCGCCAACGTGACCGACCTCGTCAAAATTCCCAACGCGCGGCTCTATCCCGTCGGGCGTTTGGATATGGATTCCGACGGGCTGTTGCTTCTGACCGACGACGGTGAATTGACCAATCAACTCACCCATCCTCGCCATGAGATCCCCAAAATTTATCACGTTCAGATTTCCTGCGCCCCCACCCGAGAGCAGTTAAACGCGCTTTCCGCTCCCATGGAGCTGGACGGCTACCGTTTGTTGCCCGTTGGCGTGAAGCTGATCGGAGAAACGCTATTGGAAATGGAGCTTTACGAGGGCAGAAATCGGCAGATCCGAAGGATGTGCCAAGCGGTTGGCATCAAAATTCTGCGTTTGACGCGGGTTGCCATCGGAAAACTGACGCTGGGCGATCTGCCAAGCGGAAAATGGAGATATTTGACCGACGACGAAGTGAACTATCTCCGACACAAAAAAGGAGAAAAATAATATGCTGGAAGTATTACCCATTCAAGAAAAGCAGGAGCAAGAGGCGCTCTGCGGACGTTGCGGCATCCCATATCGGGCTGAAGCCCTTGCCTACAAAGCCATCGTTGACGGTGAGATCTGCGGGATCTGCCAATTTAAAATGGATGCGGAAGGCGGAAAAATTTTGGATTTTTCGTCGGTTCCCCAAGGCTATGAATTTGAGCCCATGTTTGTGATGGGGCGCGCTGCACTGAATTTTATCGACCTTTGCGGCGTTCATACCGCATTTTTCGACGCCGACTGCGACAATGAAATTTTGATCAAATCCATCGGTTTTTCCCGAAATTCTAACAATAGATGGGAAATGAATTTGACAGATTTCTTCAAAGAACCTTGTAAACACACCCATAAAGAGTAATATTTCTCTAATACTGTAAAATTTTACCAGTTCTCGACAAATTATTTTGTCAATTTTGAGTATTGAAATTATTTCCTAAATATGGTAAAATATTCCTATCAAAGAAAATTGTGTAATTATTGGAGGAATATAAACCATGGAATATCAAACTAAAATTCTGATTGCAGACGAAAGTCCTGCCAGCAGATCCACCATTCGTGAAGGGCTTTTGCGCGCAGGCTACAACAATGTGGAAGAAGCCGTAAACGGCGAAGAAGCGCTCCTGAAGATCTCCCGCGTCCATCCCGACGTGGTTCTCATTGACGTTTGGCTCTCCAAGCTGGACGGCATTGGCGTACTTCGCAACTGCCGCAGCATGGATTGGGGACAGCACACGCCCCCTGTTTTCATCGTGATGTCGGCGGTTTCTGGCTCTAACACCTTTATTCAAGCCACCGAAGCCGGCGCCGAGCTGTGTCTGCCAAAGCCTGTGAATCTCAACAGCCTTTGCGAGCATATTCAAAGCTTTTTGAACGCTCGCCGCAACAACAAAGCCATTGCGGTTTCTGCCATGAAGGCTGCCGAAGCGGTGCCCGACATTGAATCGCAAGTCACTCAAATCATTCATCAGATCGGTGTTCCTGCCCACATCAAAGGCTACCAATATCTTCGCACCGCCATTCTCATGACGGTCAGCGACAGCGACATCATCAATTCCGTAACGAAAGTGCTATACCCCTCTGTGGCGAAAAAGTACGCCACCACTACTTCTCGCGTGGAACGTGCCATCCGTCACGCCATTGAAGTGGCGTGGGATCGCGGCGACGTTGACACCCTCAATTCCTACTTCGGCTACAC
>JAZSMC010000069.1:0-8213 GCA_045535705.1 Eubacteriales bacterium | reverse complement strand
CTTAAAACCTTTTTGAAAAAAGGTTTTAAGAATTCCAAAAACTTTCAACGAAAAAGAATAGACGTCCTACCGAGGGTGTGCGAACAACGTGCGCCCTCGATTGTTTTGGCTGTTGAAAGTTTTTACTCTCTATCGTTACTTTGGGTGCGACATCACCCTGTATGGGAAAGAACAGACGACAGACGGAAAGGTACTGCCGCAAGCCGTCAGGTAACGCCACCCTGCCGGCTCCACGAAATATCTTTACCGCAGAATGGAACAGCCATCTTGGCGTAAAAACACCCCAAAACTTGTAGTGCCTTGTTCCATCTAAACGTTTACACGCGAAAGATAAGAACCTAAAAGCCTTCTCCAGTGGGAGAAGGTGGAAGCCGAAATACGACAGTCATTTTTCGGTAAACCGAAAAAAATATCTTTACAAATCAAGGAAAGTATGATATAATTATAAGGTAATGTTCCAAACAGAGCGGGGGTGATGAGATGCGATTGGATAAACTGCTGTCAGAGTGTCAGCTTGCCACCAGAAGCGAAGCCGCAAAGGCTTGCCGAGGCGGATTGGTCACAGTCAACGACGAGGTGGCGCGGAAGTCCGATCTCCACGTGGATCCCCAAAAGGATACCGTGGTGTTTTGCGGAGAAGTAGTGGAATACCGCAAGTTCATCTACATCATGCTCAATAAGCCCGACGGCTATATCAGCGCAACAGAGGACGGGAAAGATCCCGTGGTGACCGAATTGTTACCGCCGAAATATCGCAAAATGGGATTGTTTCCGTGCGGGAGATTGGATAAGCATACGCTGGGGCTGATGCTGTTGACCAACGACGGTGTATTATCCCACCGCTTGCTGGCGCCAAAAAGCCACGTCACGAAAAGCTACGGCTTTTCGGTGAGAGATCCGCTTTCCAAAGAGGCTCTTTCCCGTTTGGAAGCAGGCGTGGACATCGGGGATTACGTCACCAAGCCCTGCCGCGTGAAGTTGACCTCGCCAACCCAAGGTGTGATCTACATCACCGAGGGGAAGTACCATCAGATCAAGCGTATGATGGAAGCCGTTGACAACAAGATCACGGCATTGGAACGACTGACCTTCGGACCTTTGACTCTGGACGGGGATTTGGAAGGGGGAGCATGGCGGATGGTGACCGAGGACGAGGAGCGCGCGCTCCTTGTTGCCGCCAACAGAAAAGATGAAACAGAAAGGCTTTGACTACGAATGAATATCATTGAAACCATTGCCGCCGAGTTCAAGCTGAAGGTTGAACAGGTGGAAAAGACCGTTGAATTGATCGACGAGGGAAACACCATCCCGTTTATTGCCCGTTACCGCAAAGAGGTGACGGGTAGCCTGGACGATAGCGTTTTGCGCGATCTGAATGACCGACTGAATTTCCTTCGCAATCTGGAAAAGCGCAAGGAGGAGGTGTCGGCGCTGATTACGGCGCAGGAGAAAATGACTCCCGAGATCCAGGCTGCCATCGACAATGCCAAGACCATTACCGAGGTGGAAGACATTTACCGTCCCTTCCGTCCGCACCGCAAGACCAGAGCGTCGGTAGCGCGCGAAAAAGGCTTGGAGCCTTTGGCGGAGCTTTTGATGGCGCAGGAACCGTCCTATACACCGTCCATCGACGAGCAGGCTGCTGCGTTCATAGACGAGGAAAAGGGTGTGAACAGCATTGAGGAAGCCTTGCAAGGAGCGCGTGATATTATCGCGGAGGATATTTCCGATAACGCCGAATACCGCAAGGAGATCCGTGCGCTGACCTTTGAAAACGGAACGCTGAATTCCCGTCAAGCCAAGGACGAGGACTCCGTGTACGCCCAGTATTACGAATATTCGGAGTTGCTCAAAAAGGTGCTTCCGCACCGCGTTCTGGCGCTGAATCGCGGTGAGAAAGAGGAGTTTCTGAAGGTTTCGATCTCCATAGAGGAAGAAGTGGTTCTCCGCGGCTTGCGCGCAAAGATCCTGCAGGGCAACGGCAGTCCTGCCACCGAGCATGTGGCGAACGCTTTGACCGACAGTTACCAACGTTTGATCGCTCCTTCCATTGAGCGTGAGATCAGAAGCGACATTTTTGACAATGCCTGCGAGGGCGCCATCAAGGTGTTTGCGGATAACTTGAGCCATCTTTTGATGCAATCTCCCTTGAAAGGGAAGACGGTTCTGGGCTTCGATCCCGGCTACGCCCACGGATGTAAGCTGGCGGTTGTGGATAAGATCGGAAAGGTGATCGACACGGGCGTGATCTATCCCGTAAAGCCCCGTGAGGAAATCGAAAAGAGTAAGCGCATCGTCAAGCAGATGATCGCCAAGCACGATGTAGACGTGATCGCCATTGGTAACGGAACCGCGTCCAAGGAAAGTGAAATTTTCATTGCGAATCTGATCAAAGAAATTGATCAGGACGTGAAGTATATCGTGGTCAGCGAGGCGGGGGCGTCCATTTATTCCGCGTCCAAGCTGGCGGCGGAGGAATTTCCCGAATTTGACGTGATGCAGAGAAGTGCCGTATCCATTGCAAGACGGTTGCAGGATCCGTTGGCGGAGCTGATCAAGATCGATCCCAAGGGTATCGGAGTAGGGCAGTATCAGCACGATATGAAGCAGGCTCGCTTGGACGAAGCACTGGGGGGAGTGGTCGAGGATTGCGTGAACTCGGTAGGCGTGGACATCAATACGGCGTCCTTCTCGCTGTTGGCGCATATTGCGGGGATCAACACCGCTTCCGCAAAGAACATCGTTCGTTACCGTGAGGAAAACGGAGAATTCGCGAACCGCGCGCAGCTGCTGAAGGTTCCGAGGATCGGAGCCAAGGCGTACGAGCAGGCGGCAGGATTTTTACGGGTTCCGGGTGGAAAAGAGATCTTTGATAACACGGGCGTTCACCCCGAATCCTACGGTGCCGCTGAGAAGCTGTTGGAGCTGTTCGGATATACACGCGAGGATGTGAAAAACGGAAATCTGAAGGATTTGGCTGCCAAGGTTCAACAGGCGGGAGAGAAGCAGGTTTGCGAGCAGATCGGCATCGGACTTCCCACCTTGCAGGACATCGTTTCGGAGCTTCAGAAGCCGGGACGCGATATTCGTGACACGCTGCCGCCGCCCGTTCTCCGCGATGATATTCTCTCTCTGGAGGATCTCAAGCCGGATATGGAGCTGACGGGTACGGTGAGAAACGTCATCGACTTCGGCGCATTCGTGGACATTGGCGTGCATCAGGACGGTCTGGTTCATATTTCCCAGCTTTCGGACCGCTTCGTCAAGCACCCGTCCGAGGTGGTTAAGGTGGGCGACGTGGTCACCGTTTGGGTGATCAGCGTGGACGTTCAGAAAAAGAGAATTTCTCTCCGAATGAAGAAAAAAGCCTAAATTTGCATTGGATTTTAATATATTAAAACGCTATTGGATTGAATTTACGTCTATTCATGCTATTGCTTGTGCAAGGTGCATAAAATTATTGATAAAAATTTGGGTATTTAACCTCTTTCATTTTGGCGAAAAATTTGGTACAATATTATACGATGAAAAATAATGTCCGAAAGCGTTTCGCCGACGGACACAGGAGGAATATAGAAATATGGCAAGTTTATCTCTGAAGCACATTTACAAGAAGTACCCCGGCGGTGTTACTGCGGTATCTGACTTCAACCTTGAGATCAAGGATAAGGAGTTTTTGGTGCTGGTAGGTCCCTCGGGTTGCGGTAAGTCCACCACTCTGCGTATGATCGCGGGCTTGGAGGAGATCTCCGAGGGTGAGCTGCGTATCGGTGACCGTTTGGTAAACGACGTAGCGCCCAAGGACCGTAAGATCGCGATGGTGTTCCAGAACTATGCTCTGTATCCCCATATGTCCGTGTTTGAGAACATGGCGTTCGGCTTGAAGCTGAGCAAGGTTCCCAAGGACGTGATCAAGAAGAAGGTTGAGGATGCAGCACGCGTGCTGGACATCACGCACTTGCTTGACCGTAAGCCCAAGGCTCTTTCGGGTGGTCAGAAGCAGCGTGTTGCTTTGGGACGTGCGATCGTGCGTAACCCCGAAGTGTTCTTGCTTGACGAGCCGCTTTCCAACTTGGACGCAAAGCTCCGTGCAGCCATGAGAACTGAGCTGACCAAGCTCCACAATCGCGTGGAAACCACCTTCATTTACGTAACCCACGACCAGGTAGAGGCTATGACCATGGCTACCAGAATCGTGGTTATGAAGGACGGTCTGATCCAGCAGGTAGACGCACCCCAGAAATTGTATGACGAGCCTGTGAATATGTTCGTTGCAGGCTTTATCGGCACTCCCCAGATGAACTTTATGGAAGGCAAGCTGGAGGAGAAGGACGGCGCGCTGTACTTTGTTTATGAGGGTAACTATCTGAAGATGCCCGAGAACAAGGCAAATGCTCCCGAGTTGAAGGAGTACATCGGCAAGGAAGTCTTTGGAGGACTCCGTCCCGAATGTATCTTTGACGATGCCGCTAACCTGGAGAAGTATGCGGATGCTTCCTTTGAAACCGACGTTGACGTGACCGAGCTGATGGGCGCGGAGATCTATCTGTATCTGAACGTGGGCGAAAACGGAAAGCTGACTGCTCGCGTTTCTTCCAGATCCACCACTCGCGCAGGAGATAAGATCAAGGTTGCCTTCGATATGAGCAGACTTCATATCTTTGATAAGGATACCGAGCGTTGCATTCTGCACTGATTTGATAATTGAAAAGGTGTTGCGGGAATTTTTTCCGTAGCACCTTTTGCCATGTCATTTTACTCCTTTTTTGATAAAAAAGTATCATTGTGGCTTTTTTTGCAGAATCTTTGTGAATTTTTTGATTATTTTTCAAAAAAGGTGTAGAATTTTTTTATAAAATGTAGTATAATATACTTGTTGCGTGCTGCGGCGATGTTGTCGCGGCAATGAACAGTGATGAAAAAAGAATTAGGAGGCTGTTTGAATTATGAAGAAGAAACTGACCATGGTCGAGTTTCGCGGGACCCGTGAGCAAGAGGAGGCTCTGCTGAAGGTCATCGAAAAACACGCTGGAGAGAAGGGATCCATGATGCCGATCCTTCAGGAGGCGCAGGAGATCTACGGCTATCTGCCCATCGAGGTGCAAAAGATCATTGCCGATAAAACGGGAGTTTCTCTGGAAGAGATCTTCGGGATCGTGTCCTTCTACGCACAGTTCAAATTGAACCCCGACGGTCAATACGCCATTGCTGTCTGCTTGGGAACTGCTTGCTACGTTAAGGGGTCAGGCGATATCATCGAGAAGATCTCCGAGAAGCTGAACGTTCCGATCGGAAGCACGTCTGCCGATGGAAAGTATTCCATTGAGGCTACCCGTTGCATCGGAGCTTGCGGATTGGCACCGGTTTTGACGGTGAACGGCGAGGTTTACGGAAGATTGACCGTGGATGACGTTGACGGCATTCTGGCAAAATACATCTGATCTCCCAAAGCTGACGAACGAGATCTGTGATTTTTTAGATTCTAATAAAGAGAGAGAGAGGAACCGAAATTATGATATCTTTGATTGAGCTTGCAGAGATCAGAGAGAGAATGCAGGAATCTTTGATTCTTCGTGAAGGAAATAAAGACGTCAAAACCGAAGGAGAGAGCAAGGTTCGCGCCCACGTTCTGTGCTGCGGCGGTACCGGTTGTACGTCTTCCGGAAGCCCCAAGATCCAGGCGGCTTTTGAATCCGAAATTACCAAGCAGGGATTGGCAGAGGAGATCAAGGTGATCCAAACAGGATGCTTTGGACTTTGCGCGTTGGGACCTGTGGTGATCGTATATCCCGACGGCACCTTCTACAGTCACGTGACCGAGGAGGACGTTGCCGAGATCGTTTCCGAGCATTTGGTGAACGGTCGCACCGTTGAAAGATTGGTGTATAACGACGTTGCCGACGCAGAAACGGTAGAGGATGCTCACTATTCCTTGAATGATACCATCTTCTATAAGTCCCAGTACCGTTTGGCACTGCGGAACTGCGGCGTGATCGATCCCGAAAATATTGATGAATACATCGGCAGAGATGGATATAAGGCATTGGGCAAGGTGCTGACTGAAATGACACCTGACCAGGTCATCGAAACCATCCTTGCATCCGGCTTGCGCGGACGCGGCGGCGCAGGATTCCCCACGGGTATGAAGTGGAAATTTGCGTCAGGCAACCGCGGAAACGTTCAGAAATACGTTTGCTGTAATGCGGACGAGGGTGACCCCGGAGCGTTCATGGACCGTTCTGTGCTGGAGGGAGATCCCCACGCGCTGATCGAGGCAATGGCAATTGCGGGTTACGCAATCGGTGCGGATCAGGGCTATGTTTACGTTCGCGCGGAGTATCCCATCGCGGTGAACCGCTTGAAGATCGCAATTGAGCAGGCAAAAGAAAAGGGAATTCTGGGCGAAAATATCTTTGGAACAGGCTTTAAGTTTGACCTCGGCATCCGCTTGGGCGCAGGCGCGTTCGTTTGCGGTGAGGAAACCGCTCTGATGACCTCTATCGAGGGTAACAGAGGTGAGCCCCGTCCCCGTCCCCCGTTCCCTGCAGTGAAGGGATTGTTTGGACAACCCACCATTTTGAACAATGTAGAAACCTACGCGAATATTCCGCAGATCATTCTCAACGGCGCAGATTGGTTCACGAAGATCGGTACCGAGAAGTCCAAGGGAACCAAGGTGTTCGCGTTGGGCGGCAAGATCAAGAACACGGGCTTGGTGGAGGTTCCCATGGGAACCACGCTCCGCCATATCATTGAGGAGATCGGTGGCGGTATCCCCAACGGAAAGAAGTTCAAGGCGGCGCAGACCGGCGGACCTTCCGGCGGATGTATCCCTGCGCACCTGATCGACACTCCCATCGATTACGATAACCTTCTGGAGATCGGTTCCATGATGGGGTCGGGCGGATTGATCGTTATGGACGAGGACAACTGTATGGTTGATATCGCTCGTTTCTTCCTGGACTTCACCGTGGACGAGTCCTGCGGTAAGTGTACGCCTTGCCGTATCGGAACCAGAAGACTTCTGGAGATCTTGGATAAGATCATTGAAGGAAAGGGTGAGATGGAAGATCTGGATCGCTTGGAGGAGCTCTCCAATTACATCAAGTCCGCATCCCTCTGCGGCTTGGGACAGACCGCTCCCAACCCCGTGCTTTCCACGCTTCGTTACTTCAGAGAAGAATATATCGCGCATATCGTTGACAAAAAGTGTCCCGCAGGCGTATGTAAGAAGCTGATCAGCTTCAAGATCGACGCCGATAAGTGTATCGGATGCGGAATGTGTGCAAAGAATTGCCCCGCAGATGCCATTTACAAGACCGATTACGTGGCTCCCGGACACAAGCTGCCTTCGCTGGCGATCGATCCTGCGAAGTGCGTGAAGTGCGGAGCTTGCTTGGCTTCTTGTAAGAAGATCAAGGCGATTTCCAAGGGTTAAGAAAGGGGAATTGTAAAAATGGATATGATTCAAGTTACGATTAACGGCGTAGCGTATTCCGTTCCTGCCGGCTCTACCGTTCTGGAAGCAGCCAAGGCAGCCAACATCGACATTCCTACGCTTTGCTATTTGAAGGATATCAATGAGATCGGCGCTTGCCGCCTTTGCTTGGTGGAGGTTTCCGAGAAGAGAGGAACCGCAATGGGACCGTTCCGTATGGTAACGGCGTGCGTGTATCCTTGCACCGACGGCATGGAGATCAAGACCAACACGCCCAAGATCACTGCGTCCCGCAAGATGAATCTGGAGCTGTTGCTGTCCAACCACGATCAAAAGTGCCTGTCCTGCGTGCGTTCCACCAACTGTGAATTGCAAACGCTGTGCCGTGAGTATGGCGTAGACCAATCTCGCTTCAAGGGCACCGTGAATCACTATGAGATCGACGACAAAACGCCCATCATTCGTGATAACAATAAGTGCGTGCTTTGCCGCCGTTGCGTTGCAACCTGTGCAAAGATCCAGGAGATCGGCGTGATCGGAGCAAACAACCGTGGATTCGATACCTACATCGGCTCTGCTTTTGAGCAGGCACTGGAAAGCACCTCTTGTATCAACTGCGGACAGTGCATCGTGTCCTGTCCCGTGGGCGCTATTTATGAAAGAGATGACACCGATCAGGTGTTTGAAGCCATCGCAGATCCCAGCAAGCACGTTCTGATCTGCACCGCTCCTTCGGTTCGCGCACAGCTCGGCGAATGCTTCGGATATGAGCCCG
>JAZSMC010000081.1:0-2150 GCA_045535705.1 Eubacteriales bacterium | reverse complement strand
CTTAAAACCTTTTTTCAAAAAGGTTTTAAGCGGAGCGCGAGGTGGAACCTCGCGACCTTCCCTATCAATAGTCGGCGCCGATCTGCATTGCCTTGTAGTTTGCCTCCATCATGTTGGCGTGCTTTGCGGAGATCACCTTTTTGAGGGCGGCGTCCACATCGTCCTTGTTGAACTGATTCAGAACCTTGAGGATCTTTCCTACGATGATCATATTCGCCAACGTAGGGATGCCATTATCACTTGCCAGCTTGGTGGCGGGGATCTCATAAACGGTCACGTCGGTACGAGTGACCTTGCGCTCGATCAGCGCGGAATCCACGAAAATGATCCCACCGGGAGCAACCGATGCTTCGTATTTATCCAAAGACGGCAGATTCATTGCCACCAACACGTCGGGGGCGGTAACAATGGGAGAGCCCACGGGCTCATCTCCAACGATCACGCTACAGCTGGCAGTACCGCCGCGCATTTCGGGACCGTAGGAAGGAAGCCAACTCACCTGCTTATCCTCGATCAATCCCTTATACGCAATGAATTTTCCCGCGAACAGAATTCCCTGTCCGCCAAATCCCGAAAACAAAAACTGAACGGTACTCATTCTGTCACCTCCGCGTCCTTTGATCTGTCCTTATAAACGCCCAAAGGATAATAAGGAATCATCTTTTCGTCGATCCACTTCAGCGCGTTCTGCGGCGTCATGCCCCAGTTGGTGGGACAAGTGGAAAGCACTTCGATCAAGGAAAAGCCCTTGCCGTCCAGCTGATTCTGGAACGCTTTTTTGATGGCTTTCTTGGCATTTTTAATGTTTTTCACATTGTTAACGGTCACACGCTCCAGATACTCGGGACCTTCCAGCTCGGAAAGCATCTCGCAAACCTTCACGGGGTATCCGCAATGGTTTACATCTCTGCCGTAAGGCGAGGTCTGGGTCACCTGACCCGGAAGCGAGGTGGGAGCCATTTGTCCGCCCGTCATGCCGTAGATCGCATTATTGATAAAGATCACGGTAATATTCTCGTTACGAGCCGCCGCGTGAACGGTTTCCGCCATACCGATGGAAGCCAAGTCGCCGTCACCCTGGTATGTAAACACCACGTGTTCCTCGGGATTAGCGCGCTTCACACCCGTTGCAACGGCGGGCGCACGTCCGTGAGCCGCCTCGATCATATCGCAGTTAAAATAGTCGTAAGCCATAACCGAGCAGCCAACGGGCGCGATACCGATGGTTCTGCCTTCAATGCCCAATTCGTCAATCACCTCGGCAACCAAACGGTGAACGATACCGTGGGTACAGCCGGGGCAGTAATGAAAAGGCGCGTCGGTTAGTGCATGAGGTTTTTCAAATACTGTCATGTTCAGTTCCCTCCTTTGTTAGCGGCTTCCACGATTGCCGCCAGAATCTGCTCGGGAGCGGGGATCATACCGCCAACGCGATTGCAAAGCGTAACGGGTACGCGGCACTCGGTTGCCAAGCGAACGTCCTCGATCATCTGTCCCATAGAAAGCTCCACGGAGATCATGGACTTCACGCGGTCTGCTGCCGCGCGGAAGGGCGCCTTGGGGAATGGCCACAGCGTCTTGGGGCGGATCATTCCAACCTTGATCCCCTGCGCTCTTGCCTCGTTGATGGCGTTCTTTGCCACACGGGCAGCAATGCCGAAGGCGGCGATGCAGATCTCTGCGTCTTCCATCAAATATTCCTCGTACATTGCCTCGGTCTCCTCGATCAAAGCGTATCTGTCGAAGCGCTCAAAGTTGGTGCGCTCCAGCTGATCGGGAGAGAGGAACAGAGAGTTTACGATATTATGCGGTCTTGCCATCTTGGTACCAGTGGTTGCCCAAGGCTTTTCGGGCATGGGCTTCACGTCAAAATCCAGACTCACAGGCTCCATCATCTGTCCCATGGTACCATCGGCAAGGATCATGGTGGTCATACGGTATTTGTCCGCAAGATCAAAGCCTTTAACCGTCAGCTCTGCCATTTCCTGAACGGAATACGGAGCAAGAACGATCATTTTAAAATCGCCGTGTGCGCCGCCCTTAGTTGCCTGAAAGTAGTCGGACTGGCTGGGTTGAATGCCGCCAAGACCCGGACCGCCGCGCTGAACATTTACGACAAGCGCAGGGAGGTCGGCACCCGCCAAATAAGA
>JAZSMC010000060.1:0-6298 GCA_045535705.1 Eubacteriales bacterium | reverse complement strand
ACCAGGTCGGTGTTCAGTGCTTCCAGAAGCGTCTTTCCGGGCAGGATCTCTGCTGCCATAGCGGCGGAGTGTGTCATACCGGAGCATCCGATGGTTTCCACCAGTGCTTCCTCGATGATCCCGTTCTTCACGTTCAGAGAGAGCTTGCAGGCTCCCTGTTGAGGCGCGCACCAACCCACACCGTGGGTGTATGCGGAAATGTCGGTGATCTGCTTTGCCTGAACCCACTTGCCCTCTTCGGGAATGGGAGCGGGACCGTGATCGGGGCCCTTTGCTACGACGCACATTTTTTCAACTTCTGCGCTCATAGCGTATTCGCAAGAAAATTCTTTGCTCATTGTTATATCTCCTTTGTATTGTTTTTCTATTTAGACCATTTCCTCAATGAGAGGACGGATGGCTTCAAAATACTGCTTGCCGATGAACTCAGCTCCGTTGGCGTTGGGATGTACGCCGTCAGCGGAATAGAACCGAGGCTCGGGTTGCGTCTTCAATGCTTCCTCAAACAGCTCGTGCAGAGGAACGTAGGCATCCGCAAACTCCTTCGCCAGCTTTTCGATAATGGGGAGAACCGTCTTGAGTCCCTCGCGGATCCATTCCTTGTTGTCGCAATCCAACAGATAAGGCGTCAGGATCAGGATCTTGGCGTTGGTTTGGCTGCGCAAACGCTCCAGAATGGCGCGATAGTTGGTTTCGATCTGGGCATCGGTAGTTTCTACGCGCTCACTGCCACCTCTGTGCCAGATATCATTTACACCGATCAGGATGGAAATGACGTCGGGTTGGAACTCGATACCGTCCTTGTAAAGTCGGTCAAATAATTGGCAGGTTCGGTTTCCGCTGATTCCGAAATTGAGAAATTCAAAATCGGTATCGGGGAAGGCTTCTGCAATGAGTGCGGAAGCATATTTGGGGTATCCGTTGCCCATATCGTGATAATTTCGTTTATCTCTGCCCGCATCGGTGATGCTGTCGCCTTGAAACAAAATTTTCATTTGAGTAACCTCAATTACAGAATGATCTCTCCGTAAACCTCACCAAACGCGCCTGCTGCGTTACATTCATCGGTGTCGATGTGCATAGCCAGCGCATAGTTGGCGTTGACGCGGCAAACCACGTCTTCAAAGATCACGGGACGGTCGGTTTTTACCTTTACGCTGACGATCTGCTTATCCTTAATACCGCCCAGAGCTTCTGCGTCTGCGGGAGTCATGTGAATGTGTCTTTTTGCGATGATCACACCCTCGTTGATTTCAATCTCACCTGCGGGACCAACCATCTTCAAGCCGGGGGTGCCTGCCAAGTCACCGCTCTCGCGAACAGGGACCGCCTTCAAGCCAAGGGTGCGGGCGTCGGTATAGGACAGCTCTACTTGATTTGCGGGACGAACGGGGCCGAGAACGCTGACCGCCAGCGTGCCCTTGGGGCCAACCAGAGTAATTTTGTCATTTGCGGTTGCGAACTGACCGGGCTGACTCAACATTTTCTTCACGATCAGCTCTGCTCCTGCGCCGTAAAGAATTTCAACCGCTTCGGCAGTCAGGTGAATGTGTCTTGCGGAAGTTTCTACCAAGACTTTGTTTTCCATGATATTCAAAACCTTTCTTTCATTTCATGTGGGATTAAAATCCCATACACATCTATTATATCATTTTTTTTTCAAATTGTAAAGACTGTTTTTTCATAATTCCGCGCATATATCCCGATTTTTTTTGTTTATAATAATAAAAGGAACGCTGTTTTTGAAAGGAAATGTAAAAATATGGAAGAAAAGAACAACAATTTCACGGTAAGCGAGGCTTTGGACAAAAAGCTTTCAAATATTGAGAAGATGGGGGACGTTGTAACCGAGAGCCGCAGGGGAGGGATCCACTGTATTTCCATTATCGGACAGATCGAAGGGCATTACGTTTTGCCCGACGGTCAAAAAGCAACCAAATACGAGCATTTGCTTCCGCTGTTGGTTTCGGTGGACGAGGACGATACGGTGGAAGGGCTTTTGGTTCTGCTCAATACCATGGGAGGGGACGTGGAGGCAGGACTTGCCATTGCTGAGGTAATCGCGTCCATGCGAAAGCCCACGGTTTCGCTGGTGCTGGGAGGCAGCCATTCCATTGGCGTTCCTTTGGCAGCGGCGGCGCGCAGATCGCTGATCGTTCCCACCGCCACCATGACCTTGCATCCCGTTCGCGTTAGCGGGACCGTGATCGGCGTTCCCCAATCCTTTCGGTATATGAGCGAGATGCAGAAGCGGATCATTCGGTTTATTTGCGCTCATTCCAAGGCGGACGCGCAGGTTTTGGAGAGCCTGATGATGCGTCCCGATCAGATCGCCACCGATTGCGGCTCGGTTCTGGAAGCCCACGAAACGGTGAAATACGGTATCATTGACGAGGTGGGAGGGCTGGATCGTGCCATGGATTATCTTCGCTCGCTTTCCTCAAATTCCCTAAAAAATAAGAAAAAGAATAATTCTCATTCTAAAAATAAAGGTAAAAACGGAAATAACCGGAGAAATTACGGAGAAAAAACGAACTTTCCAAAGGGGATTTGAGAAAATCCCCTTGCATATTACTCTTTTATGTGTTATAATTGTAAGGTATGTCTATTGTGCGAGCGCGTGTGCGCGCGCATGAATCGGCTCAAATGATAAGAGCAAAACCGTTTGGAGAAACCGACAAGCGCTGCAGAAAGTGCGGGCGAATTTGCGGACGGACTCGGCGGTAGGAAGGAAATGAAAAACATGGAAGTTTTGAAAACAAGATCGGGCGCTCCCATTCCGCAGCTGACTCCGGAGCAGGCGGAGCGGCGGCGGTATCTCACCAGAAATCTGCTCTCTAGAATGCACCTGATGCCAAACGGAGATCCCGTGGCGTACACCGAGGGCGAGGACGGAAGCGTGACTTATTATTTCGATCCGCAACGGGTGGTGGAAGCTCCTCCCGAAACGTGGTATGCGCCGTCCCAACACTTTACCGAAACCATGACCTTGGAAAATGGCACTGAGATCGGGCGCATGAGCACGAAGCGAGCGGCAAGCTGCGGGTACTATACCAAGGAGCGTTTGGCGCAGATGCACTACGACGTGACCGAGGAGCCCGTTGCGTATACGCTTCGCAACGACAAGAGCGTGATTTATTTTTACGACAAGGCCACTGCCATCCGTCAGCCGTTGATGTGCGTGGAGTGCGGCAAGAAGATCCGTTACCGCCGCAAGCTCTGCCAAGCCTGCTTTGAGGCGGATCTGGCGGTCAGACGGGCGGAGGGAGATCTTCACCGCAACGCGTCCTATGGCATGAAGCGCGAGCGGGTGCTGTTCTTTGATCTGGAGCTGACGGGTGTCTACGATCACGACGAGATCATCTCCATTTCCATTTTGGACGGAAACGGGAAGCTGATCATGGATACGCTGGTGAAGCCCACCCACACCAAAAAGTGGAAGAAGACCGAAAAGATCCATGGGATCACGCCCGAGATGGTGGCGGATGCGCCCTACCTCAAGGATCTAACTCCTCGGATCAAAGAGATCTTTGAAAATGCCGATGCGCTGATTGCCTACGGTATTTCTACGGACTTCAGTCATATTAAGTACATCTACGAAACGCCGGCGGAACGGGATCGGCTGCGAAAGAAAACCAGATGCGCCGCCAACGAGTACGTGCGATACATTCAGGAGCATCATCCCGACCTTACCCACGCATCCTTGAGCGATGCAATGGAATGTCTGGGCGTTGCATGGGACGGCGTGGCGCATACGTCCATTGCCGATACCATCGGATGCGCGAAGGTTTGGGAAAAGCTGTTCCCCAACTACTACGAAAATTGAGGTGACCTATGGATAGATTATTTGGACTGGACCGTCCCCATAACGAGGACGGCATGGAGCTGTTGACCACTGCTCACGACGACGTTGAGCTGTCGATCCTGAAATCCATTCTGGAAGACGAGGGGATCCCTTGTCTGACGCAGGATCGGGGAAGCGGATCCTCGGTTCGGATCATTACGGGGTATTCCATGTACGGAACTGATATTCTGGTTCCCGCCGATTGCCTGGAGAAGGCAAACGAGGTCTTGGATGCCTACCGAAACGCCGAGCCAGTAGAGGATTGGGAAGACGGCGGAGAGGATGCGGACGAGGAATGAAGGAAATTTTACTTTGTAAATACGGAGAGATCGTTCTCAAGGGAGCCAACCGTCGGTTCTTCGAGGATGCTTTGATGAAGACGCTCCGTTTTCGCGGAAAGCATTTCGGAAAATTTGAGATCAGAAATTCCCAGAGTACCATCGTGATCGAGCCGCTGACCGAGGATTCGGATATTGACGGAATGTTTGAAACGGTGTCCAAGGTGTTCGGGATCGTTGGCATCAGCCGTTGCGCGGTCTGCGAAAAGGACATGGGTGCCATTTCCGAGATGGTGCGGGAATATGTTCCGCAGTTCATTGCCGGGAAAAAGACGTTCAAGGTGGAAGCCAAGCGTTCGGACAAGCGGTTTCCGCTGAATTCTCCCCAGATCTCGGCGGAGATCGGGGGCGTGATCCTTGGAATGATGCCCAAGTTGAAGGTGGACGTTCGGAATCCCGAGATCGTGGTCCACGTGGAGATCCGCGAGCACGGGGCTTACATCCACGCAGGGCAGTTCAAGGGAGCGGGCGGTATGCCCGTGGGCACCAACGGGAAAGCCATGCTGCTGCTGTCGGGCGGAATTGATTCCCCCGTGGCGGGTTACATGATCGCAAAACGCGGCGTGCAATTGGAGGCCGTGCATTTTGAATCCTTCCCGTACACCAGTGAGCGCGCCAAGGAAAAGGTGATAGAGCTGGCGCGGATCGTGGCGCAGTACGCAGGCTCCTTCAATCTCCACGTGGTGTCGCTGACGCACATCCAAGAGGAATTGGTGAAGAACTGCGAGGAAGACTACTTCACGTTGGTTCTCCGCCGTTACATGATGGCGATTGCTGACCGTTTGGCGCACCGACACGAGTGCGGCGGTCTGATCACGGGAGAAAGCCTTGGGCAGGTGGCATCTCAGACCATGCAGGCGTTGGGTGTCACCGATCCCGTGGCGACTCTGCCCGTGTTCCGTCCCTGCATCGGCATGGATAAAGAGGAGATCATCCAGATCGCCCGTAAGATCGAAACTTTTGAAACGTCCATTCAGCCCTATGAGGATTGCTGTACCGTGTTTACGCCCAAGCATCCCCGCACTCGTCCCGAGTTGGAAAAGGTTCTGGAACAGCAGAACCGTCTGGATTTTGAGGCGCTGGTGCAAGAGGCGTTGGACGGCGCTACCGTTGAGCGGATCCGCTCGGAATTTTGAGAAAAAATGACATGAAAGGTGAAAACTGATATGAACAGAACATATGTGAAAGACATTACCCCGGGCTCTCGCCGGAAAATTTGCGGATTTGTGGAGAACCTGCGAAACAAGCGCACCATGGCATTTTTGGTGATCCGTGACATCACGGGGAAATTGCAGGTGACCTTGGAAAAGGAAAAATATCCCGAATTGGCGGCTTTGGTTGACCAATTGACTATCCATTCGGTGGTGACGGTTGAGGGCGAAGTGGTTGCCAACGAGTACGTGAAAATGGGGGGCATCGAAATGCTTCCCGACGCCATGACCATTCATTCCATCGCGGACGCGCTTCCCATTAAGGACGATTCCGAGATCGACTCCAAAATGGACTTCCGTTGGATCGACCTGCGCCGCGAGCAGAATCATCTGATGTTGCAGGTGCAGACCACCATGACCGCGGCAATGCGTGAATTCTTGGTGGAGAGAAACTTCGTGGAGATCCATACGCCCAAGCTGATCGGCGCGGCAAGTGAGTCTGGCTCCGAGGTGTTTGAGGTGAAATACTTCGACACCAAGGCATATCTGGCGCAATCTCCCCAGTTCTATAAGCAGATGGCAATGGCGTCGGGCTTGGATCGTATTTTTGAAACGGGTCCTGTGTTCCGTGCCGAAAAATCCTATACCAACAAGCACGCCACCGAGTTTACGGGCTTCGATCTGGAGTTCAGCTACGTCACGTCCTGCGAGGAAGTGATGCACATGGAAGAAGAACTGCTGGCGTACGCTTTCGCAAAGATCGCGGAGAAGCACGGTGAGGACATCAAGCGTCTGTTCAACAAGGAAGTGATCGTTCCCACCGTTCCGTTCCCTCGCATCAAGCTGAAGGATCTGTACGCTGAACTGAAGAAACTGTACGGCTACACCGTGTCCGAGGATGCAATGGGCGACCTGACCACCGAGGCGGAGCATCTCTGCGCCAAGTATCCCATGGAGAAATACGG
>JAZSMC010000043.1:0-4213 GCA_045535705.1 Eubacteriales bacterium | reverse complement strand
AATGGTTTTATTGGGACAATCCGTGCAATAGCAATCGAAGGAGCTATCGCAGATCCGACGAAGATCCAAGGTCCCCGGGCGGCGCAAACGGTCACTTAAGTTATAGAAGATCTCCGACAGCGACGAAAATGCGTCTGAAATGTTGCGAAAATGATCGTTGGCGTTCTCGTGTCTGGTCTTGGCGCACCGTAGCTCGGTTTCGGCATCCAAACGTCCCGTGGCTTTTTCGTCCGCGTCCTCACGTCCTTCCCGTCGAAGCCGAATCAACAACAAGGGCGAGAAGACCGCCCCCGCCAGAAGATAAGCGGGAAGCGCCACCGACACCGCTCCTGCACCGTCAGCGTACGCCGTCCAAAGCAATGCGGAAAGACAAGCCAACGGGACGCCTGCCGAAACGCGCCGCTTTTCCGAAAACAAGCTGTAGACCAAGGCGGCAAACAAAAAGGACGGCAAGAGAATGGGACGGTACGCCGCACCGCATAAGACCCCCGTTCCAACACCAAACAGCAAGCCTTCCCGTTCGGTCGCCCAAAGCGTGAAGATCAAAGCCAACACGGCAGATACGGGAATGGCGCCAATTGCGGCGTAGTTTCCGCTCCAAACCAATGAGGTCATCAACGCCATGGCGGAGATGGTATAGAGGATCCGATTGTCGGTCTTCTTTTCCAGACAAACGGTCAACACGGGAACTGCCGCCACCGATACCGCGATGGAAAACAGTGCCGCGAACAGATCGTAATACCGAAATCCCCCCGAGAATATCCGAAAGAGGGAGATCGCCAGCATGGCGATCCCAGCCACAGCACACCGAAAGCAAACGCTCTCGGTGAATACGTCCCCAACGTCCTTCACCGTTCCCGCAAGCGTCGTCCGCAGTTTTTGAAACCGCATCTGCAATTTTCCGTCGGCATGCCCCAGAGGTCGGTCTTCCCTCTGCCCATCCCGCAACTGCTCCCGCAATTGCGTTGGCAGACCGACCTTCGTTTCGGGCGCGTCTAACAGGAAGACCGACACGCTTCTCACCAAAGCCACGGCAGCGTACGTACTGATCATCAGGATCGGATTTTTCATCATTGCCAATTCAGCCAGCGCCAATCCCAAAAAGATCCCGATCACGTTTCCCCCCGCGCACAGCAATCCGATCCCCATGGGATTGGTTTCAAACAGCATCCTGCATAGTCCAGCCAAATATCCTCCGCCGATCCACAGCAAAAAACGTCCGATACGCAAAAGCCCTTTTCTGCTCACCGACGGTTCCTTCTCCCGAAGCTGCTCCGTAAGTCCTTTTCTCTTGATCGTTTCTTTTCCCTGCATCGTTTCGTCATCCTTCTTCCATCCGTAGTTTCGTTCAATCAAATTGCGCGATCTTGGCTATATTTTACACCATTTTCCTTGCGGAACCCGTCGAAAATGCGTCCGAAAAAAAGAAAAGCTTTTGGAGAAAAAACAATGATGGCATCAAAAAAAGCCCGATCCTCGGGAATCTCCAAAAAGACCGTGGCGAGAGTGCTTCTTTTTTGCCGACGAAACGCTGATCTTGTCATACGATTTTTTTGCTTTTTACGCATATTTTTTGCATTTTCCTGTTTTGGAATTATTTTTTTCGATTTTTTTCAAAAACCTATTTATTTTTCTGAATTCTTGTGCTATAATGGAATAGAATCAATCAAAAAAGGTGAAAAAGCATGAAAACGGTTTGTTTTACGGGACATCGGCAGATCGATCCTTGGAAAAAAGAGGATCTGGTTGCCGCATTGGAATCCGAGATCCTGCAACAAATATCGCAGGGGGCGGAGATCTTCCGAGCAGGGGGAGCGCTTGGATTTGACACGCTGGCGGCAATCGCCGTACTGAAAGCGAAAAAGAAGCATCCTCACGTTCGTTTGGAATTGGTGCTTCCCTGCCCTTCCCAAACGCAAAATTGGGCGACGGCAGACGTAGCGCTTTATCAAAAGATCCTCAAGCGGGCTGACGGTCACCGTTACGTCAGCGACGTATATTACAACGGCGTTCTTCAATTGCGGAACGATCAATTGGTGGACGGTGCCGACGTCTGCATCGCATACCTGGAACATTCCCGAGGCGGCAGCGCCTACACCAGTGCCCGCGCCATTCGCCTTGGGTTGGATTTTATCAATCTGGCGGATCGGATAGATCAACCATAGTCCTATGAATACATTTTTTATATCCACCCACAAAAAAGCTCCAAGCCACGCTCCATCCATGCCAAGGCGTAAAATCTATGCACATCATGGATGGAGCGTGGCTTGAAGTTTCTTGAAAGAGGGTGGGTTTGGGCGGGGGGGGACTTCTTTGCAAAGAAGTTCTCCCCCCCCCAAGGTCTTCCTCTCTCAAAAACCATCATCCGTCAGATCGCATATCCGCCGTCCACGCCTAAAATCTGTCCCGTAATAAAATCCGCCGCATCCGAGGCAAAGAACAACACTGCCGACGCCACGTCCTCGGGAGCTCCCATCCGACATAGGGGCGTTCCGTCGCAAAGTTCCGCCTTTGTGGCTTCATCCAACGCGCCGTTCATTTCGGTGTCGATCACCCCGGGCTCCACGCAGTTCACCATGATATGGGACGGTCCCAGCTCCTTTGCCAACGCCATAGTCATGCCTCTGACTCCCGCTTTCGCCGCGGAATAATGCACCTCGCAGGATGCACCGCATTTTCCCCACATGGAACCAATATTCACGATCTTGCCGTGTTGTTGCCGTATCATCATTTTGGAAACCGCTCTGGAAACGTAGAACATCCCGTCCAGATCAGTCGCCATCATGCGCCGCCAATCCTCGTCGGTAAGATCGGAAAACAACTTGATCTGGGCAACACCCGCATTGTTTACCAGAACGTCGATGCCCCCGCCAAGCCACTGCGCCGCCTGTGCAACCGCTTCCGTGACGGCTTTGGAGTCACTGACGTCCGCTTGGATCCCATAGGCGCCCGTTTCCATTTCCAACCGTTCCACCACTTCACGGGACGACGCGCGGTAAAAAAACACCACCCGATCTCCCCGTTTGCAAAAAGCTCTCACGCAAGCCGCGCCGATCCCTCGGCTTCCGCCCGTAATCAAAACCTTCATAATTTCCCCCAATGGTCTGTCACTTTGTTTTATCCGATAAGTAAAATTCATTCTCAAAAACCGAAAAGCAGATATCACCCTTCAGGTCGGTTCGCAGGATCTCCGCACCCACGGACTCCAAACGCGCCAAGGTCCTTCCGTCGGGATGACCGTAGGAATTCCCTGCGCCGCAGCTGATCACGGCATAGCTTGGCTGAACTGCGTCCAAAAATTCGGAACAAGCCGAATCGTTGGAGCCGTGATGCCCCACACATAGCACGTCCGCCGCCAAGTGTGCCGCACCGTAAGATTCCATCATTTGCAATTCGATCCGATCAGAAGCATCCCCCATCAACAACGCGCGGAAAGAAGCGCATTGCAAAAACAGTACGATGCTTTCGTCATTTTCCGAATCCGCATTGCGATCCGAAAACGGCGACAAAACGGTGACGTATAGCTCTCCAAAGGTAGCGCCGTCTGCGACTTGAACCGCTTTCACGGGCACGTTTTTCTCCGTGAGCGTATCTGAAAGGCTGCGGTAACTGTCATTTTCCGCCGTTTCACCGTTCATCCAAACAAGCTCCGTTTCAAACTGCTCCAGGATCCCGTCCGCGCCGCCGATGTGGTCTTCATCGGGATGTGTTAAGATCAGCAAGGACAGCTTCTCCACGCCCAGTGAATCCAAACGCAGGCAAAGATCGCTCTGTCCCGCTTCGGTTCCCGCGTCCACCAAAATATCTCCCTCGGGCGTCCGCAAAAGCGTGGCACTTCCCTGCCCCACGTCCAAGCAGATCATCTCCAGAAGCGGTTCGTCCACCGTCTTGGACGAACAACCGACGAGATGGAGCAAAATATGGATCAAAAGAAACACGCATACAATTCGTTTCACGTTGCCCCTCCCGCATTGCTTTCTGCTTTATTATAGCAGATTCGGCGTAAATATGCAAGATATATTCAAAAAAATGTTGAAAAACTCTTGACACGGAGGACAAAATATGGTATAATCTTGAGATGATACGGGCAAAATCAGCCCGTCTCTCTACTGCGAAAATCTTGAAGCGCAGTCGAAAGTCCATAGGGAGGTGTAAAAATTATGGAGAACAAACGCAATTCTTATGAAACCATGTTCATCGTAAGCCTGGCAAA
>JAZSMC010000115.1:0-7971 GCA_045535705.1 Eubacteriales bacterium | reverse complement strand
CGGTCTGGGCTTTGAGCGCATCATCATGTATCTCACGGGTGTTTCCAATATCCGTGACGTGATCCCGTATCCCCGTACCGTCGGAAACGCTGAATATTGATGTTTCATTTGCAAAACCGCGTCAATTGGCGCGGTTTTGCTTATTTTTTAGAATAAAATGAAATTATTTTACAAATAAGTGTTTACAAAATGAAGATTTTGTAGTAAAATATAAGGGAATATATATCATATCGGACAAGGAGAAGGAATGGTATGAGTCAACCCAAATATCATCGTGTATTGCTAAAGCTTTCGGGAGAGGCGATGGCGCCTGCCGAAGGCGGAATTCTTGACTTTGATTTTATGGCAAAGGTGGCAAAGCAGATTCGCCGTTGCGTGGATGCGGGCGTGCAGGTTGCCGTGATCGTGGGCGCGGGAAACATCTGGAGAGGCAGACAGGGAACGGGTATGGACCGTTGCCGCGCCGATCATATGGGAATGTTATCCACCGTCGTAAACGCCATCGCTTTGCAGGACGTTTTCATCCGAGAGGGAATGGACGCTGTGGTAATGACCGCCGTGGAAATGAAGGCTTTTGCAGATCATTATACATCCCGTGATGCCATTCTCGCATTGGAAAACGGAAAGGTCGTTGTGTTCGGCGCAGGACTGGGCACTCCCTTTTTCTCCACCGATACCGCCGCCGTGCTTCGCGCGGCAGAGATCCAAGCCGATTGTATCCTGATGGCGAAAAACATTGACGCCATCTATAGCGCGGATCCAAAGAAGGATCCCAATGCCGTTCGTTATTCGGAAGTGACTTACCGTCAGATCCTGGACGAGGATCTGCGCGCGCTGGATATGAGCTCCGCCATCTTCTGTATGGATAACGACATCAGTGGCTATGCCTTTGGACTTGCAGATCCCGAAAACATTTATCGCGTGGTCATGGGCGAAGCCGTTGGAACCGAGATCCATAACTAAATCAAATCACCAACTATTTTGAAAGGACAGAATATTATGAAGTACAACACCAAGAACGCAGAAGAAAGAATGCAAAAAAGCGTGATCGCATACGAAGGAAACCTTTCCACCATTCGCGCAAGTCAGGCGAACAGCGCCGTGGTTTCCAAGGTAACCTTTGATTATTACGGAGCGCCTACCAGGATCGTGGATATGGCGTCGGTTGCAGTAACCGATCCCAAGACCTTGACCATTACCCCTTATGACCGTTCCACGTTGAAGGCAATGGTAAAGGCAATTTTGGCATCAGATATCGGTATTACCCCTGCCGATGACGGCACAGTGATCCGTCTGATCTTCCCTCAACTTACCGAGGAACACCGTAAGACCTTGGCAAAGCAGATCGTGAAGATGGCGGAAGACGCGAGAGTGGCGGTTAGAAACATCCGCCGCGATGCCAACGACGAGATCAAAAAACAGAAAAAAGACGGCGAGATGACCGAGGATGAGCAGAAGGCAAGCGAAAAATCCATTCAGGATCTCACCGATAAATACATCAAGCAAATTGATGAGATCTCTGCCAAGAAGGAAAAGGAGATCATGCAGCTTTGATCTGCGCTTGAACCAAACACGCGGCGGGTTTCAACACCCGCCGACGTGTTCATTTTAAATCATGAATGGAGAACGGAAATGCTGTTCAGAAAGAATCAACCAAAAAAGACCGGCGTGCAGGTGGATGACCGATTGCAGCACATCGCTTTCATTATGGACGGCAACGGCAGATGGGCAAAGAAACGGGGAATGCCCCGTGAATTCGGGCATAGCTACGGCGCCGCTACCTTCAAAAAGATCGGACGGTATTGCGAGAAGATCGGTCTGAAATATATGACGGTCTACGCTTTTTCCACCGAGAACTGGAAGCGCCCTCAAAAGGAAGTGGACGCTATCATGAAGCTGTTCGATGAATACATCGAGGAATGTTTCCTTGAGATGGAGGAGGATAACGTGCATTTTCGCTTCATCGGCAACCTTTCGGTATTTCCCGAGGCTCTGCGCGCGAAAATGGATCGGATCGACCACGAAACGTCACATAAACCCTTCATCCTCAATATCGCGGTAAATTACGGCGGCAGAGAGGAGATCGTACACGCTTGCAACGAATTGATCAAGGCAGGAAAAAGCGAGGTCACGGAAGACGATATCAGCCGCAATCTTTACACCTTGGAGTGTCCCGAGCCTGATCTGATCGTGAGAACGGGCGGAGATCTGCGAAGCTCGAATTTCCTGCTTTGGCAATCTGCGTATGCGGAGTACTATTTTACGAAAATTTTGTGGCCTGATTTTTCGCCAAAGGACGTGGACGATGCGGTCAACGCCTTCTATGGCAGAAAACGTCGGTTCGGCGGAGTTTGATAGGAGCGGATAAAGCATGAAACAAAGAATCATTACATCGGTCGTAGCAGTCTGCGTACTGCTTCCCGTTTTGTTTTTTCATGATTCCTTTTTGCTGCCGTTGGGTGTGGCACTTTGCTCGGTGATCGCAGTTTACGAGATGCTGGGATGCGTGGGGATCAAACGGTTTGGATCGGTGTCTGTTCCGCTGTACCTGGCGGCTGCTGCCTTTCCGTTTCTGATCCGCTATTTGGGTGAACGGGAGCTGGTGAGATCCATCGCCCTTTCCGCAATTGCAACGATCAGCTTGTATCTGTTCGGCGTGATGATCTTCTCTCACGGAAAATATCAGATCGGGCAGATCGGCGCCATTGCCTTCAGCGTTCTGTACATATTGATCGGATTTAACGCGATCATGGTGATCCACGATTGGGCGGATGGAGGTCAATATTTGTATTTGATCTGCTTCATCGGCGCGTGGATGACCGATATTTTCGCTTATTTTTGCGGAATGTTGTTGGGACGGGGAGGAAAGCATAAGCTGATCCCGGACGTTAGTCCCAAAAAGACGGTGGAGGGAAGCATTGGCGGGATCGTGTTCTGCACGCTGTCGCTGGTGTTGTTCGGATTTATCGTGGAGCGGATCGCCCCCGAATTCCAGGCAAATTTGCTGATCTTCGCACTGGCAGGGGTGTTTGTTTCGGTGGTGGCGCAGATCGGAGATTTGAGTATGTCAGTGATCAAGCGCACTTATGGCATCAAGGACTACGGAAAGCTGTTCCCGGGACACGGGGGGATTCTGGATCGCTTCGATTCGGTTCTGGCTGTTTCGGCGGTGCTGTTGGTGTTCACCACGTTTTTCAGCTTTTTTGAAGTGATTTGAGAGGTATGATATGAGTTTAAAGGATCGATATCCATCCATGACCGTTCTCGGCTCCACGGGCTCGGTGGGTGAGCAAGCCATCGACGTTGCCAGACAAACGGGAGCCAAGGTCAACGCTCTTTGCGCCAATCGAAACGCCGAAAGAGTTGAAGCGCAGGCAAGAGAATTCGGCGTGGCGGCTTGCGCCATGTCGGATGAGGATGCCGCAAAGGATCTGAAAATCCGTTTGGCAGACACCAACGTCCGCGTATATGCGGGGATGGACGGTGTTTGCGAGATGATCTCGGAGCAATATGACGAGGACGAGGTGGTTCTCAACTCGGTGATCGGAGAAGCGGGCTTGCGTCCCACGCTGGCGACCTTGTCAGCCGGAAAAAAGCTGGCGCTCGCAAACAAGGAATCCCTCGTTTGCGCGGGGGAGATCGTCATGGCGCTGGCGAACGAAAAAAACGTTGAGATCCTGCCCGTGGACAGTGAGCATTGTGCCATTTTCCAATGCTTGCGTTCGGGAAGTAAAAAAGAGATCAAGAGGATCCTTCTCACGGCTTCGGGCGGACCGTTCTACGGTTACCGAAAGGAACAGCTTTCGGATATTACGGTGGAGCGCGCTTTGGCGCATCCCACGTGGAATATGGGCGCGAAGATCACCATCGACAGTGCCACGCTGATGAACAAAGGCTTTGAGGTGATCGAGGCGGTGCATCTGTTCGACGTTACACCCGAACAGATCGAGGTTTTGGTTCACCGAGAGAGCATAATGCACTCGGCTGTGGAATACAATGATAACAGCGTGATCGCGCAGTTCTCGGTTCCCGATATGCGTCTGTGCGTGCAATACGCGCTGACGCATCCAACGCGTGCCGAGGCGGTGATCCCCCAGTTGGATCTGACTAAAGTAGGCGCATTGACCTTCCAAAAGCCCGATATGGATACCTTTACGCTGTTGCGTTTGGCGTTGGATTCCATTGGGGTGGGAGGAGCGGTTCCAGCCACGCTGAACGCCGCAAACGAGATCGCGGTAGCGGCGTTTCTGAATCGGAAGATCGGGTTCCGTGATATTTTCGAGGTGGTGGAGGATTCGGTTTCCGCTTTGCGTGAAACCGCCAAGAACGCCCACACCATTGAAGAAATTTTTGAGTTCGACAGCTCTGCCCGCAGCATTGCAAGGGAATTGGTAGCAAAGAGGGCGTAAGCCTTCGAAAGGAGCGTAATCCCCGTTGAGTATTTTATACGTTTTATTGGCGATCCTGTTTTTCGGATTTTTGATCTTTATCCACGAGCTTGGACATTTCATCGTTGCAAGACTTTGCGGTGTCAAGATTTTGGAGTTTGCCATCGGGATGGGACCGAAAATTTTCTCCCACCGATCCAAAAAAAGCGGGATCCGCTATTCGATTCGGCTGTTTCCCATCGGCGGCTTCGTGAATATGCTTGGGGAAAACGGCATGGACGCGGTGCAGGGAAGCGGTGAGGATCCCGATTCAATGTCAGACGGAAAAGATTCTATCTTTGTGAACTCCGACGGCGAGGCGTCTGAAAAAGAAGCCCCCTTGGACGAGGAGCTTATGCGCCACGCGTACTGTAACCAAAGCGTTTGGAAACGGATGCTGATCTCCTTGGCGGGACCTTTAATGAATATTCTGTTGGGCTTCGTTCTGATGTTCGTTTTGGTGATCGTTACCAAGGATAGCTTGGGCACCACGGTTGTTCACTCCTTTCCGGAGGGCGCGACCAGCGTGTCCGCTGGACTTCAATCGGGTGACCGTGTTGTCAAGATCGGAGATTCATCCGTGCATACGCTATACGATCTCAATTATGAGATCTCCGAGCAGGGATACCGCCCTTTGACGGTGGTGGTGGAACGCGACGGCGAAAGGGTGACCTTGGAAAACGTGACCTTTCCCGTGGCGGTGGAAAGCAATACCCCCTTTGGAATGAGGGATTTTTACGTATTGCGTGAAACCGACGTCAGTTTCGGAACTTTAGCCAAGCACGCGTTTTGGAGATCCTACTCCTGCGTGAAGATGGTTTACGATTCCATTGAGGGGATGTTTACCAAACGCTATAGCGTAGACGCGGTTTCAGGCCCCGTCGGGATCACGAGTGTGATCACGGAAGCCGCCAAAACAAGTTGGTTGAACGTGCTTCATCTGCTGATCCTCATTTCCATTAACTTGGGAATTATGAATCTGCTTCCGTTGCCTGCGTTGGACGGCGGACATTTGTTGATCTACGTGATCGAAGCCATACGAAGAAAACCGCTGAAGCCCGAGGTAGAGGGGATCATCAACTTCGTTGGATTGATCCTGTTGCTGGGGTTGGCATTGTTGATAACCATTAAGGATGTGATAGCATTATGAATTATAACAGTATCAGAAGAAAATCAAGAGAGGTTGCGGTTGGCAACGTTCGATTGGGCGGAAACGCCTCCATTGCCATCCAATCCATGACCAATACGGAAACCTGTGACGCGGCGGCAACCGTAGCGCAGATACGCGCGTTGGAATCCAAGGGGTGCGATATCGTTCGTGTTTCGGTACCTTCCTTGGAAGCGGCGAACACCATTCTGGAGATCAAAAAAGCTGGGATTAAACTTCCCATCGTGGCAGATATTCATTTTGACTATAAAATTGCCGTCAGATGCGCCGAATTGGGCTTTGACAAGATCCGCATCAATCCCGGAAATATAGGATCGGATGACCGCGTAAAAGCCGTTTGCGATGCTTGCCGCGTGAAAAATATCCCCATTCGGATCGGTGTAAACAGCGGTTCCTTGGAGAAGCATATCTTGGAAAAGCACGGCGCTCCCACTGCGGAGGCTTTATGCGAAAGCGCGCTTTACCATATTTCTTTGCTTGAAAAATTTGATTTTCACGAGATCGTGGTATCCATGAAGGCGTCCACCGTTTCGGAAATGATCAAAGCAAACCGACTGTTGGCGGAGGCTTGCCCCTATCCCTTGCATCTCGGAGTCACCGAGGCGGGCGGCGGCAACCGCGGCTTGATCAAAAGCTCGGTCGGAATCGGTTCCTTGCTTTGCGACGGGATCGGCGACACCATTCGCGTGTCTTTGACCGACGATCCCACCGAGGAAGTGGACGCCGCCAAGCAGATCTTGCAGGCTGTGGGCGTGGAAGGACAAGTTGGATTGGATATCGTCAGCTGTCCCACCTGTTCCCGTACCAAGATTGATCTGATCCCCTTGGTTCGCCGTTTTGAAGCGGCGGCGAAGGATGCGGGACTGTTGGACGTTCCCGTGAAGGTTGCGTTGATGGGATGCGTCGTCAACGGCCCCGGAGAGGCGAGAGAAGCGGACGTGGGGATCGCGGGCGGAAAAGGAGAAGCCGTGTTGATCCGCCGCGGAGAGATCGTGGAAAAGATTCCCGAAGATGCAGTAATTGAGCGTCTGATCGCCGAGGTGCGGTGTTTGGCAGACGAACGGATGGGCAAATGAGCAAGAATTTACTTCAGATTTTTTCAAAGTATGAGCCCTCGGAAGCGGACAGGCAATGGTTGCTGTCCGCCGCCGAGGACAGTATTCGGTTGCGGTATGATAAGGAGCAGAAAATCATTGAGATCTCTGCTTCTTTTCCGCGTATCGTCAAGCGCCCCGTGCTGTATCGCGTTGAGGAGGAGCTGCGCCGCGCTTACGAATTGAATTTCGTTCACTTTTGCCCGCAGTATCCGTCCGAGTTGTTTTCCGAAGCGTATATTCCCGATCTGCTGTTTGAAACCAACCGCATGGGGATCGTGGCAAACGGATTTTTTAATAACTGTCATTACCGTCTGACGCAGGATTGTCTGGAGATCGAGATCCCGTTCTCGGAAAGCGGGATCGGGCTGATCTACGACGCCAAAACGCCGATGCTGATGCAGGACGTGATCCGTCGAGAGTTTGGCTTGGAGATCCGTGTGAACATTTTGCAGGAGCAGGGCTTTGATCCCGATCAATACGCCCGACAGATGGGAAGTCAAGTTCGGGAAATGAGCCGAGAAGCGGCGAGAGCCGAAAAGGAATACGTTCAGGCGCAGCAAGCCCAAGCCCAACAGCAGTTTGGACGGGGCGGTACCGCGGAAGAAACCGAAAAGGAGATCCTTCCCCGTGCATCCAGTATTTACGAGGGGATGGATCCAACGCCCGAAATGGGTGACGGAACCGTTCGCATCGGCAATCTGATTTTTGATATTTCGGCGCCCGAGGTGTTGTACGGAAATGCCTTTGAGATCAATCCAACCCCCATTTCCACCATTAATCATCCCCAGAAAAACATCGTCCTGATTGGTGAGGTGTTCAATTATACCACCGAGGAAAACCGAACGGGAGATAAGATCGACGTGACCTTTGATCTGTACGACGGAAACGCGTCCATCGAGCATCGTTCTTTTGGCTTGGACGTGGAAACGGCAAAGGAGCTGGGCGGCATCGTCAAGGTCGGCGGCGTTTACGCCATGCGCGGATACGTCAAGCAATTGACCAGAAAAGGGAAGACTGATCTGGACTATTCCTTTTTCTACACTGATATTCAGAAGATCTCCAAGAAAACACGGAAAGATAACGCGCCAAAAAAGCGCGTGGAGCTTCATTTACATACCACGATGTCCACGATGGACGCGATGATCCCGCCCGACAAGGTGGTGAAGCGCGCCAAGGAATGGGGACACCCCGCCGTCGCCATCACCGACCACGGCAACGTGCAGGGCTTCCAGGAAGCGATGCTCGTGGCGGAAAAGATCGATCAAAAGGTCATCTGGGG
>JAZSMC010000002.1:0-21822 GCA_045535705.1 Eubacteriales bacterium | reverse complement strand
ACGATCCGACTTGGAATCCTACGGATTGGGAAATAAATAAAGAGAGTCACTGGTATGGATCTACTGGAACAAGCAAGACAGATCATTAACGAGGTGGACGGAGAGATGGAAAAGCTGTTCGTCCGCCGTATGGAAGCCGCCCAAATGGTGGCGGATTATAAACGACAAAACGGACTTCCCATTCTGGACGAGGTTCGCGAGGCGGAGATCGTCCGCCGAAATGCCGAACGGGTAGAGGACCCCTTGCTGCGGGAATATTACGTCAATTTCATTCGCAACAATATGGCAATTTCCCGTGCCTATCAATCCAGACTGCTTGAGGGTATGAAGGCGGCATATTGCGGCACCGAGGGGGCGTTTGCCCACATCGCGACGGGCAAGCTGTTCCCAACGGCGCAAAGAATCGCGTACGGCAATTTTGCCGACGCTTACCGCGCCGTGGAGAACGGAGAATGTGACGTTGCGGTGTTGCCCGTGGAGAACAGCTATAACGGTGAGGTTGGGCAGGTCACCGATCTCATGTTTTCGGGAAGTCTTTACGTCAACAAGATGTTTGATCTGGCGGTGTCCCACGATCTTTTGGTGAAAGAGGGGACCGAGCTGTCCGACGTGAAAACGGTCATCAGCCATCCCCAGGCGTTGGGACAGTGCGCTGATCGGATTCAAGCGGGGGGCTGGGCGGTTCAGGAATATCCCAATACCGCTTTGGCGGCGAAATACGTGGCGGAGTGTGACGATCCGTCGGTTGCCGCCATTGCCAGCGAGGAAGCGGCAGAGGTGTTTGGATTGACGGTTTTGGAGCGGAATTTGAACGCCAGCAGAAGCAACACCACCAGATTTGCCGTGTTTTCCAGGGCGGAGAATGCTCATCCCACGGGCAATATGGGTGCCAGATTTATTTTGGTGTTTACGGTTCGCAACGAGGCGGGGGCTTTGGCGCGTGCGGTTGACGTGGTGGGTCACTACGGATTTAATATGCACTCCCTGCGAAGCCGTCCAATGAAGGACCTGCTTTGGGAATATTACTTTTATTTGGAGGCGGAAGGCGACATCCGCACCAGACAGGGCGAGGATATGATGCGCGCTTTGTCGGTGTTCTGTGATCGCTTGAAGCTGGTTGGAAGCTACACGATTTCCTGATGGAGAGCAAAATGGTATTACGTTTGGATCTGCAAGAGCGTGGATACGACATTCACGTGGAGCGCGGGATCTTGAACCGCGCGGGAGAAATTTTGAAATTGAACAGACGGGTGCTGATTGTCACCGACGAGGGCGTGCCCTCGCAGTATGCTGCAACCGTCGCGGCGCAGTGTGAAAGCCCGCTGACCGTTACCGTTCCCCAAGGGGAGGGAAGCAAGAGCTTTTCGGTTTTGGAGATGCTCTGTGACCGGATGCTGAAGGCAGGATTCACCCGTTCGGATTGCGTGGTTGCGGTTGGCGGAGGCGTTGTTGGTGATCTTGCGGGATTCGCCGCTGCTTGTTACATGAGAGGCGTTGATTTTTACAATATCCCAACCACGTTGCTTTCCCAGGTGGATTCTTCCATCGGGGGAAAGGTTGCGGTCAATCTTTCGGGTGTAAAAAACTGCGTGGGGGCTTTTCATCAGCCCAAAGCGGTTTTGATCGATCCCGATACCCTGAAGACCTTGCCGACGCGGCAATTGGCAAACGGAGCGGCGGAGGCTGTCAAAATGGCGTTGACCTCAGACGCGGATTTGTTTGCGTTGTTTGAGCAAAACGACGTTTTGGATCGGATCGAGGACGTGATCGTGGCGTCCTTGAAGATCAAAAAAAGCGTAGTGGAGCAGGACGAGAGGGAGAGCGGATTGCGCAGGATCCTCAATTTCGGACACACGCTGGGACACGGCGTGGAGTCCGCGGAGGCACTTCACGGATTGTATCACGGAGAGTGCGTGGCACTGGGGATGCTTCCCATGTGCTCGGACGAGGTGCGGGAGAGATTGTTGCCCGTGCTGGAGCGGTTGGGATTGCCAACCAAGCTGCCGGTTGCGCCCGAAACCGTCCTTGGATTTGTGAGTCACGACAAAAAATGTTCGGGGAAACAGGTGTCGGTGATCTTCGTTCCGCGAGTGGGGCAGTTTGAAATTCGGAAGTATGATATATCTGAATTTTGCGATTTCGTCCGTCCCGCGTTGGACGGATTAAGATAGGAGTACGGTATGAAAAACACGTTTGGACAAAGCGTTTCTGTTACGCTGTTTGGCGAGAGCCACGGTGCCGAGATCGGCGCGGTTTTGGACGGCTTGGCGGCGGGGATCCCCGTTGACGAGGCGTTCATACGCCATCAGCTTTCCCTGCGCCGTCCCGCGGGGGACGGGCTTTCCACGCCGCGCGTGGAGGCGGACGAGTTTCGCATCGTCAGCGGCGTGTTTGAGGGGAAGACCACGGGAACGCCCTTGTGTATTCTGATCCCCAACGAGAATACCCACAGCAAGGACTATCCTCGCGGCATCGCCCGTCCGGGACACGCGGACTATACGGCAGAGTGCAAATATCACGGCTATCAGGACTATCGTGGAGGCGGACATTTTTCGGGACGCGTTACAGCCGCGTTGGTGGCGGCAGGTGCCATTGCCATTTCCGCGTTGCGGATGAACGGAATTTTGATCGGTACGCACATTGCGGAGCTGGCAGGTATCAAGGATCGAAGCTTTCAAAACTTGGAGGCGGATTCGGAGCGGTTGAACGATCTGGTGTTTCCCGTGCTGTCCGATTCCGTTGCCGAGGAGATGAAGCAGAAGATCCGAGAAGCGGCTTCGGAGTGCGACAGCGTGGGCGGTGTGTTGGAAACCGTGGTCACGGGCTTTCCCGCAGGGGTGGGAGAACCGTGGTTTGATACGGTGGAAAGCGTGCTTTCTCACGGGTTGTTCAGTATTCCCGCCGTAAAGGGCGTGGAATTCGGAGCGGGCTTCGGCTTTGCACGCTTAAAGGGCAGCGAAGCCAACGATCCCATGCGGATGGAGAACGGCAATGTGGTGACCGTCACCAATCGGAACGGCGGCATCAACGGTGGGATCACCAACGGCATGCCCATCACCTTCCGATGCGCCGTCAAGCCCACGCCGTCCATTGCCAAGGCGCAGGAGAGCGTGGATCTGGTTCGCCTGGAAAACGTGGATCTGACGATTCACGGCAGACACGATCCCGCGGTGATCCATCGGGCGCGGGTGGTTGTGGACAGTGTGACCGCGCTGACGCTGTGCGACCTGTTGGCGCAGCGGTTCGGAACGGATTTTGCGGATATTACGGAGTAAATACCGTTTTTCGATGATATGTGAAACCGTAGGGTGCGCCATGTGCCTACTACGTTGTAGCAACTAAAACTTGATATCCCCCCTCTCCGTCTCGCCAAGGCGAGCCACCTCTCCCATAGGGCGAGGCTTAGAGATGAATGGCTCTCCCTTTGGGAGAGCTCCCGCGAAGCGGGTGAGAGGGCGAGATAAAGTCTTAATTGTTACAATGTATTACAACGGAGATTCGAAGTATTTTTTAAGAAATCCTATCAAAATTGGAGTGATGATCGTGCAATACGGGTGTATTGGTGAAGTTTTGAAGCATAGTTTTTCGGCGGAGATCCATCCGCTTTTGTCGGATGCGGCATACGAGCTGTGCGAGATTCCCAAGGCGGAATTGGCGGCGTTTATGGAGCGTCGGGATTTTCGCGGGATCAACGTTACCATTCCCTATAAGCAAGCCGTCATTCCTTTTTTGCATGAGATAGACCATACCGCCCGCGAGATCGGCGCGGTGAATACTGTTGTGAACCGTGATGGTCTGCTCTATGGCTACAATACGGATTTTTACGGAATGTGCCGTTTGCTGTCCCATTTGGGGGCGGAGTTGAGCGGCAAAAAGGTGGCGATCCTCGGAACGGGAGGAACCTCGCTTACTGCCGTGGCAGTGGCGCGGCACTTGGGTGCCTCCGAGATCTTGCGAGTGAGCCGCTCCGAAAAAGAGGGCTGTGTGACCTATGAAGCCTTGAAAGCGCTTCATTCGGATGCGCGGATCCTGATCAATACCACACCCTGTGGCATGTATCCCCACGCCGACGAAGCTCCCGTGGATCCCGCCGATTTCCCCGATTTGGAATGTGTGGCGGATGCGGTGTATAATCCCTTGCACACCGAGTTGGTTCTGCGGGCGAGAGAGCGGGGGATTGCCGCCGAGGGCGGACTGTATATGCTGGTGGCGCAGGCAGTGCGAGCCGCCGAGATCTTCCACGAAACCTCTTATCCCGAAGAAACCGTGGATTGTATCTGGCGCAGTTTGATGCGAAAAAAAGAAAACGTGGTGCTGATCGGCATGCCGGGGAGCGGAAAGACCACTGTTGGAGCCTTGTTGGCAAATTCCATGGAGCGTTCTTTTTGCGACACCGATGAGGAAATTTGGAAGGAAAGCAATCGGACGCCAGCCGAGATCATCGGAGAGCAGGGCGAGGTGCGTTTCCGCGAGATGGAAACCAAGATCATCAAGGAGCAGATCGCTCCAAAAAACAGCCGAATCATCGCAACGGGTGGCGGTGCCATCCTTCGCTCCGAAAACGAGCGGATGCTGCGTCGGAACGGCAGACTTTATCTGCTGGACCGTCCCGTTGAAAAATTGATTCCCACCCTTGACCGCCCGCTGTCCTCGGACAGAGAGTCGTTGGAACGGCGATACCGTGAGCGGTATCAACGCTATCACGAGGCGGCTGACGTCGTGATTTTTGATCCCGAAACCGCCGAAGCGGCGGCAGAGTTGATTCGAAAGGAGTTTGAAGCGTGAAGCTGTATATTTTGAACGGACCGAATTTGAATATGCTGGGAATCCGTGAGCCGGAGCAATACGGAAGCGACAATTATCAAACTCTGTTGGAGAAAATTCAAGCGCATTGCAAAAGTCTTGGGATCGAGGCTGTTTGCAAGCAATCCAATCACGAGGGAGATCTGGTGGATTGGATCCAAGAGGCTTATTTTGAAAAAGCAGACGGTATCGTGATCAATCCTGGGGCTTACACCCATACCGGCATTGCCATTCTGGACGCTGCAAAGGCGGTGAAACTTCCTATAGTGGAGGTGCATATTTCCAAGGTGGAGGAGCGCGAGGCGTTTCGGCAGGTCAGTTATATACGCGCCGCCTGTGTGAAAACCATTACGGGACACGGACTCAACGGCTATTTGGAGGCAATTGATTTTTTGAATTTGTATTTGACGGAGGCTGCCAAATGAACGTCAGAGTGACTTCGGGTGCAGCCAGAGGAATCGTTCAAGCTCCCACCTCCAAGAGCATGGCGCACCGACTTTTGATCTGCGCGGGAATGTGCCAAGGAGAGAGCGTGATCAAAGGAATTTCGGATTGCGAGGACGTGCTGGCAACCTTGGATTGCTTGCGTGCCCTTGGCGCGGAGTGCGCGCAGGACGGTGATACGGTAACCGTTCGAGGCGTAGATATCAAGACAGCCAAACCGAAAGAAATTTTGAAATGCAGAGAAAGCGGCAGCACGCTCCGCTTTTTCATTCCGCTATTGCTGTTGACGGGGCAGACTGCTACCTTTGAGGGATACGGTCGCCTGATGGAACGCCCCATGACCGTCTACAGGGAGATCTGCGCCCAAAAAGGGCTGACATTCCGTCGCAACGGTTCTCAATTGACCGTTGGAGGCGGCTTGCCGTCGGGAACGTACCGTCTGGCGGGAAACGTCAGCAGTCAGTTCGTCAGCGGCTTGCTGTTTGCCCTGCCCATGGCGGATGGGGACAGCGTGATCGAATTGATCCCGCCCGTGGAGAGCCGCTCCTATATTCTCATGACACTGGACGCTATGAAGCAATTCGGCGTTGACGTGGAATGGGAAGGGGATACACGCCTTCACATTCGGGGAGGTTGGCGATATTCCCCCCTTCGGGGAAACGTGGAAGGTGATTACTCAAACGCGGCGTTTTTGGATGCCTTCAATTGCTTTGGCGGTCAGGTGACCGTTGAGGGACTTCGCGAGGACAGCCTGCAAGGTGATCAAGTCTATCGGGACGCCATGGAGCGTCTTTGCAAAGAGGATATGGCAACGGTTTCATTGGGCAATTGTCCCGATCTGGGGCCCATCCTGTTTGCGGTTGCGGCGGCAAAGCGAGGCGGACGGTTTACCGAAACCGCGCGTTTGCGTATCAAAGAAAGTGACCGCGTGGAAACCATGCGGCGGGAATTGGAAAAATTCGGTGTAAACATGAAGATCGAAGCAGATCGCGTGGAGATCTGGAAAGGGGAGCTGCATTCCCCTGTCCAGCCCCTTTTGGGACATAACGACCATCGGATCGTCATGGCACTGACCGTGCTTCTGACGCTGACTGGGGGCGAGCTTTTGGGGGCAGAAGCGGTTCGCAAAAGTTATCCGAGCTTTTTTGAAGATCTGCGTACGCTGGGACTTTGCATCGAAGAAATCTACTTATAATAATGTGTATATAATGCAATACCCAATAGAATGGAAGTGAAACCGTATGAAATTGACTCATCAGACCGAGATCCTGATCGTCGGTCTTGGTGTCATCGGCGGCGGCTATGCCCGCGCGCTGACCGATAAGGGATACCGAGTCGCCTGCATTACCAAGGAACAAAAGGACGTGGATTATGCCATGGAGCGCGGAATGATCTCCCAAGGATATACCCAAGTGGATGCGGAGATCGTTGGGCGGGCGGATCTGGTGATCCTGGCGCTGTACCCAACGGTCATGCTGGATTGGCTGGAATCTTACCAATCTTATTTCAAGTCTGGAGCCGTGATCACCGACGTGACCGGTGTGAAGGGCTTGATCGTGGATCGGGTGCAATCCATGCTTCGGGAAGACGTGGAATTTATCGCGGCGCACCCCATGGCAGGACGGGAGCGGAGCGGAGTAGAGTACAGCGACGCCAAGGTGTTTCAAGGCGCCAACTATATCGTGACGCCAACCGAAAAAAATTCGCCCGATGCCGTTGCGCTGTGCAAGCAGCTGGGAGAGGAGCTTGGCTTTGCCAGAATTACCGAGCTGACACCCCAAAAGCACGACGAAATGATCGCGTTTTTGTCACAGTTGACGCACTGCATCGCCGTGGTGCTGATGAACTGCAACACCACCCCCAATATGGAAGCGTACACGGGAGATTCCTTCCGTGACCTGACCAGAATCGCGAAGATCAACGACGAGATGTGGTCGGAGCTGTTTCTTTGGAACCGAGAGGAGCTGCTCCGCCAGATGGATGCTTTTTCTCAAACCTTTGAGGAATTGCGTCGTTTTTTATCGGAGGGAGATCGGGAGAGTATGCGCCAGATGATGCGCAATTCCACCTTCCGCCGAGGATTGTTTGATAAACCCAAAACAGAATCTAAATGAAAAGAGGATATCAACCATGGATATGGATATGAAATTTTTTAGAAAGCTCCCCATTCCCCAGGAGATCAAGCGGGATTTTCCTATGTCGGAGGAGTTGACTGCAAGACGTGACGCTTGCGTTTCGGAGTTGAAAGATATATTTGAAGGGAAATCGGATAAATTCATTCTGGTGATCGGACCTTGCTCCGCTGACAACGAGGACACGGTGATGGAATACATCCACCGCTTGCGTCGGGTGCAGGATCAGGTTGCGGATAAGATCAAGATCGTGCCCAGAATCTACACCAACAAGCCCAGAACCACGGGAGAGGGCTACAAGGGAATGCTTCATCAGCCCGATCCCAACCAAGCTCCCGATCTGCTCAAGGGCTTGATCTCCATTCGGAAGCTGCACATTCGCGCTTTGGAGGAAACGGGCTTTGGCTGTGCGGATGAAATGCTCTATCCGGAGAACTCCCGTTACCTTTCCGACGTGCTGGCGTACGTTGCCATCGGTGCGCGTTCGGTAGAGGATCAGCAGCATCGCCTGGTTGCCAGCGGCATGGGAATTCCCGTGGGTATGAAGAATCCCACGTCGGGAGATATTTCGGTGATGATGAATTCCATCACTGCGGCGCAGCGCTCTCATACGTTCCTGTTCCGGGGCTGGGAGGTGCAAAGCGCAGGAAATTCCTACGCGCACGCTATTTTGCGTGGCTATGTGAATCAGCAAGGAAAATCACTTCCCAACTATCATTACGAGGATCTGATTCGATTGCATGAAACCTACGACAAATCGGGACTTGCAAATCCCGCCGTCATCGTGGACACCAACCACGCCAACTCGGGCAAGCAATATCTGGAGCAGGTCCGCATTGCTAAAGAGGTGCTTCACAGCTGCCGCCATTCCGCCGACGTGAAGAAGCTTGTGAAGGGATTGATGATCGAAAGCTATCTCTTGGACGGCGCACAAAAGATCGGTGCGGACGACGTTCCCGGCAAATCCATTACCGACCCCTGCCTCGGCTGGGAGAAAACGGAGCGTTTGATCCTGGATCTGGCGGACGTTTTATAAAAAATCAAAAAATTTCACAATATCTTGTGATTTCCTCTTGACAAATATACAATATGTGGTATAATAGAGGTGTTCCCCTAAAAAGGGAGAGCACCTCTGTTTATTTTATTGATAAATGATTCAAAATAATTTTTAGGAACGAAAAAGGGAAGACGAAAAAGGAGGATTTCATGAAAGTCATTAAGAGAAACGGCTCGGAGGTCGTTTTTGATATTACCAAAATTATCAAGGCGATCACCCAGGCAAATAACGCCGTGGAGGAAGCGGCGAGGATGACGCCCATGCAGATCAAGCGCATTGCCGAGGCAGTGGAATTGAACTGTATTCGTATGAACAGAGCTCCCGGCGTGGAGGAGATCCAGGACTTGGTGGAGAGCCAGATCATGGCGCACGGCGCCTACGAGGTGGCAAAGAAGTATATCACTTACCGCTACACCCGTAACCTGGTTCGCCGTTCCAACACCACCGACGAGAGAATTTTGAGCTTGATCGAGTGTTGCAACGAGGAAGCCAAGCAGGAGAATGCCAACAAGAATCCCACGGTGAACAGCGTGCAAAGGGATTATATGGCGGGAGAGGTCAGCCGTGACCTGACCGAGCGTTTGCTGTTGCCCGAGGACATCGTGCAAGCCCACCGCGAGGGAATCATCCATTTTCACGACGCGGACTACTATGCCCAGCATATGCACAACTGCGATCTGGTGAATCTGGAGGATATGCTTCAGAACGGAACTGTGATTTCGGGCACCATGATCGAGCGGCCCCACAGCTTTTCCACCGCTTGTAACATCGCAACTCAGATCATCGCGCAGGTGGCAAGTAACCAGTACGGCGGTCAGAGCATTTCTCTGACGCATTTGGCGCCCTTCGTGCAGGTGAGCCGCGAGAAGATCATCAAGAGCACCCGAGAGGAACTGGAGTCCGCAGGTGTGGATATTTCCGAGGAGAATTTCCACAAGATCGTGGAGAAGCGTCTTCGTGAGGAGATCAGCCGCGGCGTGCAGACCATCCAGTATCAGGTCGTGACGCTTCTGACCACCAACGGACAGGCTCCCTTCGTCACCGTGTTTATGTACCTTGGCGAAGCCAAGAACGAGCAGGAGAAGAAGGATCTTGCTATCATCATTGAGGAAACGCTTCTGCAACGCTATAAGGGCGTGAAGAACGAGGAAGGCGTTTACGTTACTCCCGCGTTCCCCAAGCTGATCTACGTTTTGGAGGAAGACAATATTCACGAGGATTCCCCCTATTACTATCTGACCAAGCTTTCCGCGAAATGTACGGCTCGCCGTATGGTTCCCGACTATATTTCCGAGAAGAAGATGCTGGAGCTGAAGCGGGACGTCAACGGCGACGGTCATTGCTACACCTGCATGGGATGCCGCAGCTTCCTGACGCCTTACGTGGACGAAGACGGCAAGCCCAAGTATTACGGACGCTTCAACCAAGGCGTGGTTACCATCAATCTGGTGGACGTTGCGTTGTCCTCTGCGGGCAATCTGGATAAATTCTGGAAGATCTTTGACGAGAGATTGGAGCTTTGCCATCGCGCCCTGCTTTGCCGTCACGAAAGACTGAAGGGAACGCTTTCTGACGCTGCGCCCATTCTGTGGCAGTACGGTGCTTTGGCAAGACTTAAAAAAGGCGAACCCATCGACAAGCTGCTCTACGGCGGTTATTCCACCATCTCTCTTGGCTACGCAGGACTTTACGAGTGCGTGAAGTTCATGACGGGTAAGAGCCACACCGATCCCAGCGCAACTCCCTTCGCGCTGGAAGTGATGCAGCATATGAACGATGCTTGCAAGAAGTGGAAGGAAGCACACCACATTGATTTCAGCCTTTACGGAACGCCTCTGGAGTCCACCACCTACAAGTTTGCAAAGTGCCTGCAAAAGCGCTTTGGCGTGGTCCCCGGCATCAACGACAAGGGCTATATCACCAACAGCTACCATATCCACGTGACCGAGGAGATCGACGCCTTCTCCAAGCTGGCGTTTGAGGCACAGTTCCAAGCCCTCTCTCCCGGCGGTGCTATCAGCTACGTGGAAGTTCCCGATATGCAGCAGAATCTGGAAGCGGTGCTACAGCTCATGAAGTTCATCTACGACAACATTATGTATGCCGAGCTGAACACTAAGTCGGACTACTGCCAGGAGTGCGGTTGGGACGGCGAGATCGAGATCAAGGAAGAAGACGGCAAGCTGGTTTGGAGATGCCCCAAGTGCGGCAACACCGATCAGAGCAAGATGAACGTCGCCAGAAGAACCTGCGGTTATATCGGTACCCAGTATTGGAACCAGGGAAGAACCCAGGAGATCAAGGAGCGGGTGCTCCATCTGTAAAAGATGAATTACTGCAACGTTAAATATTGCGACATTGCCAACGGAGAAGGGGTTCGCACCACGCTTTTCGTGTCGGGCTGTACCAATCATTGTGAGGAGTGCTTTCAGCCCGAAACCTGGGATTTTCATTACGGCGAGCCCTTCACCGAGGAAGTCGCGCACCGCGTGATCGAGTCCTTGAAGCCAAGTTATATCAACGGCTTGACCTTGCTGGGGGGGGAGCCGTTTGAACCGTCCAATCAGCGAGAATTGGTGAAATTCCTGCATCGCGTCAGACGGGAGTGTCCCGATAAGAATATCTGGTGCTTTACGGGATTTACGCTGGACGGTGAGCTTTGGCGTGACGGATCTCATCCAAGATGTGAAGTCACCGACGAAATGCTTTCCCTTATCGACGTGTTGGTGGACGGACGCTTCGTGCGAGCGCTGAAGGATATTTCCCTGAAGTTCCGTGGCTCCTCAAACCAACGGATCATCGACGTTCCAAAAACCTTGGAGCAGGGGAAGATCGTGCTCTACGAAAATCAATAAATAAACAACAAAAAAACATGAGGTGAGTCAAACTCACCTCATTGTTTTGAAAAAGAGGCATTACCATGGTTATCGATATTCACACACACGCATTTCCGGATCGATTGGCGCCCCGCGCGATCTCATCCTTGGTGGAAGGCTCTCACGGGATCTATCCGCCTTGTAGCGACGGTACGGTAAACGGCTTGCTACATAATATGGAACAGTTTGGCGTGGACGTTTCCGTCGTTCAGCCCGTGATCACCAAAGCAGGTCAGCTGGAAAGCTTGAACGGCTGGGCAAGGGAGATCCAGAATCAAAAATTGATCTCTTTCGGGGGATTCTATCCGCACACGGACGACTACCGTAGGGATATTGATCTTCTTTGCAACATGGGATTCCGAGGGATCAAGCTGCACCCCGAATATCAGCATTTCACCGTGAACGATCCCGATATGCTCAAAATGTACGATTACGCCCTATCCAAGGGGCTGATCCTGTTCTTTCATGCAGGATTCGATCCCGCTTTTCCCCCACCTTTTCACAGCTCGCCAAAGATGTTTGCCGAAATTGCCAAGCAATTACGGGGCGGGATCATTGTGGCGGCTCACATGGGCGGTGCGCAACAGTTGGATGACGTTGAACGGGATCTCTGCGGTTCGGAAGTTTATATTGATACTTCTATGGGCTTTGAACATTACACCAAGGAACAATTTTTGTGGATCGTGAATTTGCACGGAGCCGACAGGATCCTATTCGGCTCCGATTCGCCCTGGAGCCGTGCGGATGCGGAGGTTGCCGCGATCCGTTCGTTGGATCTTTCTCAAGAGCAGAAGGATCAGATTTTGTTTGGCAATGCTTGCCGTATACTGGGAATCCATACCCCCTGCATATGAGAATGTAGAGAACAGCCCCTGACTGTGCCGAAAGCACAGTCGGGGGCTGCCCGTCTTTTTTGTTAGTTGAACTGTGAGTGATAAAGGGAGTAATAGAATCCGCCCTGACGGAGCAGTTCTTCGTGGTTTCCTTGCTCGATGATCGCTCCGTCCTTGACCACCAGAATGGTGTCGGCGTTCTGAACGGTGGAAAGTCTGTGGGCGATGATAAAGCAGGTCTTGTCCAGCATCAGCTCGGTCATGGCTGTTTGGATCTGTATTTCGGTGCGGGAATCTACGTTGGAGGTTGCCTCGTCCAGGATCAGGATCGGGGAGTTGGAAAGGAAGGCGCGGGCAATGGTGATCAGCTGTTTCTGTCCTTTGGAGATGTTCACGCCGTCGTCCGAAAGCACGGTATCGTAGCCGTTGGGAAGGCTTTCAATATAGGATGCGATCTTGGCGGAGCTTGCCGCCGCGTAGACTTCCTCGGGGGTGGCGTCTTCTCTGCCGTACACAATGTTGTCGTAGATCGTGCCGCAAAACAGCCAGGTGTCTTGCAGAACCATGGTGAAGGCGCGGCGCAGATCTGCCCGTTTGACTTCTACCGACGGGATTCCGTCAATGCGGATTTCACCGCTTTGAGGATCGTAAAACCGCATCAGCAGATTGATGATGGTGGTTTTGCCTGCTCCCGTAGGTCCAACGATCGCCACCGTTTGTCCCCTCTCGGCGTTTACCGAAACGTTTTTGAGAATGGTTCTGTCCGCCGTGTAGCCAAAGGTCACGTCGTTCAGACAGACCTCGCCCTTTACGTCGGTCAGCTCCAAGGCGTCGAGGGCGTCCTCTTTTTCGGGCTGTTCGTCAAGGATCGCGAAGACGCGCTCCGCCGCAGAGAACGCGGACTGAAACTCGTGAAGAATATTGGAGAACTCGTTGATGGGGCCCGCAAATTTTCTGGAGTATTGCACGAACTGTGCCACGCCGCCCAGAGTGACGTAGAAGACCGAAGCGGCAAGCACGGTGCCGTTTTGGGAATACATGTAGAGGATCCCGCCCATGATCGCCACGAGCGTCAGCGAAAGATTATTGATAAAATTGATGGTGGGAAAGAGCAGTGCGCTTTGATATTCGGCATTGTAGAACGCATCCATTGCCTCGTTGTTGATCTTGTTGAAACGGGACGATATGACGTTTTGCCTTCCGTAAGCCGAGATGGTGCGGGAGCCCGTCAGCATCTCCTCTGCGAAGCCGTTCAACTCGCCGTATTTTTTTGCCCGTAAGCGAAACAGCGGACGAACGGTCTTGGATCGGCGACGGGTAAAGAGAATGGACACGGGAACGGTCAACGCGAAGATCAGGATCATGGGCTTGGAGATCTGCCACATAAACGCCAGAGAGCCGACCACGGTGTAGATGCTGGTCATCACCTGGATCAGATCGTGGGAAAGGGTACTGTTGATGGTGTCAATGTCATAGGACAAATGGCTGATGATGTCCCCCGTGGCGTGGGTGTCAAAATACCCTACGGGTAGGACGGTCAGCTTTTCAAAGACTTGCTTCCGCATCTTGTAAATGATCCGTTGGCTCAAATGGATCATCACGGCGGACAGAGCGTAGGAAAGCAACGCCGAGATCACGTAGCAAGCCATCATAGACCGAACGCTTTTCCAAACTGCGGGGAAATCCACGCCGCTGCTCAATTCGATGGCGTCGATGGCGGCTCCCGAATACCGGGGCCCCATCAGTGAAAGTTGGTTGGCGCCCAAGGTGAACAGCAACGCGATCAAAAACAGCGGCCACTGCTGCAGGACGTATTTGCTCAATCTTAAAAAGATGCCTTTTCTTGATTTTTTTGTTTTGGGTACCATCGTTTGATCAGTCAAGGAAAGCACCCCCCATCTGCGAATCGCTGATCTCTTTGTATTCCGCGCAACGTTTCATCAGTTCCTCGTGCTTGCCGTAGCCGATGATGGCGCCGTTCTCAATCACCAGAATGAGATCGCAGCTTTTCACAGAGCTGACTCTCTGTGCTACGGTGATCACCGTAGAGTTTGGCAGTGCGGTGGAAAGGGCGCCGCGCAGATTGGCGTCGGTCTTGTAATCCAGTGCCGAGGATGAGTCGTCCAGGATCAGGATCTCGGGATTGCCTGCGGTGGCACGAGAGATGAGGATGCGCTGACGCTGACCGCCCGAGAGGTTGGTTCCGCCTGTGGATACTCCGTGAGCATAACCATCAGGAAAAGCGGTTATAAAATCGTGGGCTTGGGCGTTTTTTGCCGCTTTGATGATATCTTCGTTGGAAAGATCTCGCCCGAAGCGAATGTTTTCCTCAATGGTATCCGCATAAAGGAAGTCGTTCTGAAACACTACGCCAAACATGGCGGTCAGCTCCTCTTGCGTGTACGAGCGCACGTCCCGTCCGTTGATACGGATCACGCCCGAATCCGCGTCGTAAAAGCGCATCAAAAGCCGTAAAACGGTTGATTTTCCGCTTCCCGTGGCACCGATAATGCCCAGCGTTTCACCTTTTTTCAGCGAAAAGGATACGTTTTTCAGGTTGTCCTTTTTGCCGAGGTAGGAGAAGGTGACGTTCTCAAAAGAAACGTGAAGGGAAGGATCTCCCTTGCCGTCGTCTTTGTAGGGCTTCAACTCGCTTTCACATTCCATTACCAGAGAAATGCGTTTTGCAGAAGCAGCGCATTTGGTGTACATGACGAACATTCTGGAAAGCGACATCATTGCCATGGAGATCAGCGTAAAATATTGCATGAACGCAATGACTGTGGTGGCGGACGACTGATTTCGCGCCACGAAATAGGCGCTGACGGCAATGACCGCCACGATGCCCATATTCATCAGCAAGGTCATAATGGGATTGACTACACCCATGATCACTCCCGCTTTTGTTTCGTTTCGCTTGAGCGTTACGTTCGCTTTGTCGTAGCGGGCGTTCTCGTAATTCACCTTGGAGAGTGCCTTGATCACGCGGATCCCTTGGGCGTCTTCACGCACCACCCGCACCATGCCGTCCACCGACTGTTGAACGTTGGAGTAAAGCGGTACGCCCATACGGGAGATACTGTAGACGATCGCGAAGATCAAGGGCAGCATTGCGATCATCACCAACGCCAGCTTCTTGTCCATTGCCAGCGTGATGACGGATCCGCCCAGCAGAAGGATGGGGGCACGGATGCCCATTCTTTGCATCATACCGATAAAATTCTGCACGTTATAAGTGTCCGAGGTGATTCTGGCTTCCAGTGACGGGATGGTAAAACGGTCAGTGCTTCTGGCGGACAAGTGAAGCGTTTTGGAAAACAATTGTTTTCTCATTTGAGTGGAGAACAGCATGGTGGTCTTTGCCGCCATTCTGTTGGCTGTGATGTTACCAAGACAGGCGATCACGGCGCAAATTGCCATCAGCGCTCCAAAGAACAGAACGTTTTTTGAATCGTTGGTTTGGATCACGTTTTCAAGGATATGGGACAGCAAAAAGGGGATCATCAATTCTGCCAGCGTTCCAATGATCTTGATCAACGTGCCCACCGCGATCCTGCCGCGCAAGGGCTTCAGATACGTAAAAATCCACTTCATTTGTCTTCCTCTTGTTTTTCAATGATTTCTCTTGCCCGAGCCTCCATCCGTACCAATACCGAATTGAAGATTTCCAGCTCGTCCAGTGGGATCTCCTCGCATAGAAGTGCCATCCACTCCGTTGATGCTTGCTTGATTTCGGGCAAAATGGCAAGCATTTTTTCGGTGGGGAAAACCGAAAATTGACGTTTGTCATTGGGCAGAGGGGTTCTGAATATGTATCCCTTTTCTTCCAAATAATTCAAGTTTCGCGCCACGGTGCTTTTGTTGATGCATAGTTCCCGTGCCAGATCCTCTTGAGAGCGTCCCATTTCGCGGCAGATCACCAATGCAAAAGCGTAATGCCCGCTTTGCAGATCATCTGCCGAGATCCTGCTTCTCCTATAAATGGACTGGGATCGGCTGATGTTGTTCAGCGTTTTCATAAATTTAGACATAGAATACCTCAATCAAAAAATAGTTGCAAGCGAAACTGTTTCACTTGCAACTATTATACCGAATTTTTTAACAAAAGTCAATATTTTGCGAATAAATTTTACGAAAGGTCGTGAGATGGTCGTGAGCTTTGACCGTCCCCGTATGACTTTGTGATGTTTTACTTATGAATGATCGTAACACCGGACGGAGTGATGCCCGTTTGAGAATAGACGATCTCGTTGATCTGGGCGATTTGGGCAGGTTGCAGAGTGTCAGCGGAAACCACGATGCTGATGGAATCTCCGTTGAGAACCGCAACGCACTGTTCAAAGCCTTTTGCCGTGATGAGGGATTCGATGTCTGCTTCTTTTTGGATCTCGTCGGCGATGGACGAGATGCCTGCCAGGGCTTCGGCTTTCACGGTTTCATCGGCTTCCACGTTATCCACCACGGATTGCAGAACTTCCAGAGCTTCATCTCTGGCGCGTTGGCGGCTGACTTGGGTAGCGGAGAAGTAGGTTCCCGTGTTGCCTGCATCGGTGCTGGGAGATTCCTGCACGTTTCCGCTGGGCTGATCGTAGCCGTCGTAGCCGTCGGTGCCGTTGTTACCCGTAAAGAGTACGAAATTCAGGAGAACGGCAACTCCGATGAGCAGGACGGAGCAGGCGATGATGATGTTTCGTTTTCCGATCTTGACGCAGATCATGCGGAACTTTTCCATGGGTTTTTTTTCGGGTTGGTTGGGAACTTCGCTAATGGCGTTTTTTTGGTGTTTCATGATTCGATCCTCCAATCGTTTTGATTCGTTACACTATATGAGCCGGGGAGTGATCCTATGCAGGTTCCGCTGAATTTGTGCTAAAATTTTGCCTCGGTGATGTAGATGCGATTAGCGGGGACTCGAAAGGCGGCGGAAAGCAGGGAAAGAAGCTCTTGGCGAATATCGGTGTTGCCGCCGCCGCGGCACACAACGCCGATCCCGGCGATCTCGGGGGCGGTTCTGGAAAGATAGAGGGCAGAGGCGTTGGAACCGCTTCCAACGATGACGTATTCCTCGTTTCCGTCGATCCATTCTTTGGCGTAGATCTCTTCAAAATTTCCGTTCAAGGTCACCGCAACGGTGACTTTTTCTACGCCTTCCACCGATTCACATAGCGTTTTTACACGGTCTTCTAAATAAGATTGGTAGGCTTCCAGCTCTTCCTGGGGCGTGACTTCGGATGGGGCTTCTGAATCCTCTGTTTTTTTGGAACTGCCCATATTTCCACCGAATAATAGCAGTAACATTCCAACCATTGCTCCCCCCGCCACCAAAGCCAAACGGAGCTTGCCGTTGGTTTGAGGGGAATCTTCTTTTTCTTTGTGCGAAAAAAACACGTCGTATCTCCTTTCGTCAGATTATTCGATTGCAGTGACACATTCACAGCCCAAAAGCTCGGTAACGGCGGCTTCAATGGTGTCGGGATTTTTCCATATGGCGGAACCCGAAAGGATCACCGTCACCTTTTCGGGGGTGGGTTGATCACCGTCTTTCCATCGGATCTGACAGCGAACTTCTCCGGGTGAAATAGAAAACTTTTGTTCCAAAAATTGAGTGAGTGTTTGTGCCAGATAGGTTTTTGATGCACTGTCAAGTGCTTGGTTGGCTTGCTGGCGGTAATCTTCTTCTGCCGTACCGCCGTCGGGAGATGCGGCGAGGTCTTCCATGCGGTCAGGCAGATCCTTCAACCACTTCGGCAACGGCGCGGCAATTACACATAGAAAAAACAGTGAGGAGATCAATTTCAGAGAGCTTTGAGAACCGCTTGGTGCCAGAATTCCGATCAGGGAGATGGCAAGAGCAGCGGCTAAAACAGACAATAAGTACGCTTTCATTTCATCACCCGATTGCCGACGCGCAACGCGTCAGAAGTATGAAGCCCAAAAGCAGAACCGAGGAGCAGATGCTCACCGCGGCGATCAGATATCCGTTGAGGGACGCGATCTCATCTAAAAGCTTCTTTTCATTGTCGCAGCTCAAAAGCTCTGCGGCAGAGGCGGCGATCTGCCATACCCAACGGTATAGAAATAATTTCACCAAGGTAGGGAGCAGAAGCAGAAGCAACAGCAAAATTCCGCAAATTCCAAAGGTTGTGCGAAGATACCCAACTCCCGCGCTGACGGTACGCATCAGCTCTGCAACCGATCCCCCCACCACGGGGATCAGATTTCCTGCCGCAAATTTAACGCTTCTCATGGCAAGAGAGTCGGCGGATGCGGCAAGGGTGGTCTGCGCCGCCAGCATGGCAAGCAGAAGCGTCATCAGGAACGCCAGCATGGTAGTATAATGCTTTTTCAAGGTGGCGAGAAGGGAACCCACGCGGAGTCCCAGTCCCGCCGTGTTGAGAAATCCGAACGCCAGGCAGATCCCGCAAAAGGGGACGATGGTTCTTCCAATCAGGTTTTCCATGATCCCCAGATAAACGGTCAATCCTGCCGTAGATGCTACGGCGGCGGTCACGTTACCGCCAACGGAATAAAGAAGTCCCAGCAAGGGGATACCTGCCGCGGTGGCAGAATTCAAGGCGTTGATATAATCGGTCACGGCTTCCACGGAAGCGTACCCCCCTGCCAGAATGGAGAGCAGGATCGCCAGAGAAGACGCCAAAGAAAAGGCTTTTCCAACCGACTCGCTTTTCACGGCGTTTCGCAAGGCGGAAAACACCGCCGAAAGCAGGAGCAGACCGATCACAGAAGCCAAAAGTCCAACGCAATCCTGCAAATACACGCCTACGGCATCCAATACCGTGTTCAAAAGGAAGGAAAGATCACTGATCTTTGCAACACCCGTATTCAGTTCGTCGGTTTGAGCGGAAAACAGGTCGTCGGGGAGCATTTCTCGCAGATCCTCGGGAAGTGCTTGGAGGAAATCATTGAACTCGTCGGGCACCGTTTCCCCAAAATCCTCGGTTTCCGTTTCCTCGGCGGAAACGGATAAGGGAAGCGCTATCAAGCAAAGAAACAGCAAAACGAAAATCAGCTTCATCAAGATAGGTCGAGAAGCTGCCCTACCACTTCCAACAGCTTGTTCAAAAGCGGGAGAGAAAGCAGTAGGATTTCCAATTTTCCAGCCAATTCCACGCCGTTTGCGGCACCGCCCTCTCCGCTTTCTTTGCAAACGTCGGCGCAGCACTGGGTGAGCCATGCGATGCCTAACGCTTTGAACAAAAATTCCGCAGACTCGGTGACGCCCGTAAGCTCGGTCAACTGCTTGAGATACGCTGTGAGAGGAGCGATCCGCGATAATGCCACTGTTGTCAGCAAGACCGTCAAAGCCACCCGCAGAAGGGGAAGAAAATCCGAATTCCATTTTTTGATGACGGTGATGGCAGTGATGCCCGCCACCGCCAACATACAGATCTGAATACTGTTCATGGAGATCCACCTGTCCGTCCCCCCGTCATACGTCAAACAGGGAGCGCACCATGTCGAACAACTCCCGAATTTGACTGATGAGAAGCATGAGCGCCACGATGATCCCAGCAATGGTGACGAACATTGCCTGCTCGTCCCGTCCGCTTTTGCTCAGGATCTGAGATGCCACTGCCACGAGAATTCCGATTCCCGCCATTTTGATGATAAGGGAAATATCCATTTCAATTACTCCGTTCTTTTGATTGACCGATCTCACCACAGCAGGATCGCAAGTCCAAAGGCGCCGCAAACGCACATTGCCGACCTTGCCCGCAACCGTGCGGGAAGCTCCAGCATCTGTTTGTCCCGTTGCGTCCGAAGCGCGGATAAATAATAGTCGCACCGTTTGACTTGTTCCTCACGATAACAGCACCCGATCTCGCGTGCGAAAGAATCCAACAATTCCACGCTTTCCCGATTTAGGTAAAGACGAGAATGGCGCAATAGCTCCGAGGGATTTTTTGCATGCCCGTCCCCCATGCAGGCATGCAAAAGGGCAGAGGGGGCTTGGGCAAAGATCTGCTCCACAGGTGTCAGATAGCAGTCGATCTGCGTGCGGATGTAAAAGATCAGATCCAACCATCCGTTCAAGACTGCCATCCGTTTTCTTTCATAATGGGAAAGACTCAAGGCGGTCAGCGCTCCTGCGCCCAGAAGCAGGAAAACTCCCAACAGTTTCCACGTGATCATTTGTTTTTTCCTCTCTTTTCCGTATCGAATATTGAAACCCTTCGGTGGGATGCCGCCGAATCCCAACGTAGGCGTAAAATACCTCTGCCTCGTGTAACCGTCGGATGGACGGACGGCGGAGCAGTTCTTCCGCAGAGGCGGCGTGGGCGGTTGCAACGATGGGAACACCGCAATTGGCGGCTTGCAGAATAGCTTCCGCATCCGCAGGGCTTCCGATCTCGTCGCAGATCACCAGCTCCGCTCCCAGACTTCGAACGGCGATCTCGATCCCTATCTCGCGAGGGTACCCCGAAAGAACGTCAAGCGTGTGATCAAGTCCGTCCAGCATGGCGCCCAATTCCTCTCGGGAATCCACCGCCACGGTACGGTTGCCGTCCCTGCCTTTGGATATTTCCAAAGCAAATCCGCGCAAAAGCGTGGTTTTTCCAACTCCGGGGGGCGCGTAGATCAAAAGTCCGCCAGTGCCGTTTGCTTCCTTTAAGAGAGCGGTTAGAGGTGTGGCTGTTAGCTTTGGGGGATGTGGGATCCGAACGATCAGACCGCTGATGCAGTTGACGCCGATCACCCGCTTGTTTTCCAATGCGGCATTTCCGCAGATCCCTACGCGGATCCCGTCCTTCAAGGTCAGATAACCTTGGCGGATGGTGTCGGTGTAGGCGTAAAGTGAGCCGCCGCACATGCGCTTGAGGATCTCGTTTATTTCAGATTCTCGGAGAACGTAGTCGGTAAAATAATTCCTTCCCCCGCAGGTCACGGTGGCGTACCGATCCCGATGCAACCGAAGCTCCTCGGCGCGTGGGGCTCCGCATTTGGAGAGCGCGTCCGCAAGAGGGCGGGGAAGCACTTCGGTCAGCGTTTGAGAAAATTGAATGGCCGGGCGAACCGTCCTGATGGTTTGCATGGTACAACCCTCCTTCTTGCCAAAGCATATGCGGTGATAGACGAAAATAGAACCCATTTTCTCTTTTTGCATATGATGGTATCAGGCTGAATAGCCGAGGCAGTATAGGTTGAACTCGGTTTTAAGAGAGCCATTTTTCGCCATTCAGCAGGAAAATTTCTTGTTATATTGGTATATAACCGCAAAATTTTCCTTTGTCTGACAAAAAATTGCTTCTCTTAAAACTTCGCAGAACCTAAAAGCCTGAATTTTATGATAATTTTGGTGTTTGCCGAGCGTCGCTAAGTAAGCACCTTGCAAGAGAGGAAAACGCCGAAAGCACTGAAAATTCAGGCTTTTTGGCGGGTTCAACCTATACTGCCTCGGCTAAGGAAGGAGATATCTTGGCAATGACCGCAAAAAAGAAAATTTGCAATCAGATTCGTTCCACGGGCGAGAACGCTTGCTTTGCAGCATCCAATAGCTGTCACGGGTTTCACAGTTATTATTCGGATTGCTTCGACGATCCGTCCATTGACAGAGTGTTCGTGATCAAGGGCGGACCGGGAACCGGAAAAAGCCGTTTTATGAGGGACGTGAGCCAATACGCAGAAGAACGGGGATGGCGCTCTCAAATGATCTA